>DQSL01000092.1 GCA_015663235.1 Mariprofundaceae bacterium | reverse complement strand
GCAACACGCCGCACCCATAGATGCCATGAAAAAGTGGCAACAAAGCCACCCTGATTTGGTTAAGAAAAAGGTCTATAAACAGACGGGACTTGACAAATAAGTGCCAATGTTTTTGAGTTTTCAGGGTAATCGGAGCAGCGACCAATATACAATGCAGCATGAGTCCAATACGATTGTGTGATCACACTAATAACATGTCCAATTCTCGTTCTTCCTTTGAAGAGAAGCACGTCCGCAGGTTGTAATGCCTCACACATATGATGAAAATCTTGAAGCGGCAATGAAACCCGTTTCTTTTCATGCAATAACCAACCCACCACCCTCGCTTCTACGCGATGCATGATACGATTAAGCAATATTTTAATTTTCACCACAAACAACCTCCTTATTCAGGAACACTTGTTACAAAAAGGGTAAGTTTTACTTTATACACTTATTGAGTCGTTTTAGCAAGGTAAACCTATCAAATTATCATGTAACATATTATTTTATATCGTTATTTTTTGATATGTGGCTATTTATGTCGCAAACCATTAACTTCATTCGTTCAAATCACCAACGTGGAGGGCGGTGCTATGACCATTAAACAATTCTATAAACCCATTCTAACGACTGCACAAATGCGCCAAGCAGAACAAAAAACCATGCAAGAGAAGTCCATCACCAGCCTCATATTGATGGAGCAAGCAGGTCTAGCGTTGGCTAGGGCTTGCCAAAAACACAAGTTGGATAGCGGGCGCATTGTCTTCATCATTGGTTCGGGAAGCAATGGTGGTGATGGTTTGGTCGCTGCTAGGTTGTTGCGCATTGCCAACGTGCCTATCACTGTTATCCCATTGGTTTCCCTAGACAGTATGCAAGGTGACATCAAACATCAGCTTGAACTTGCACTCAAAATTGGCGTGAAAATACGACCACTCACCCATTCAGAAGACGCTAATAAGTTGCAAAGTTGGCTAAAACGCTCCGTGTTGGTTGTTGATGCTATTTTCGGCACTGGTTTAAATAAACCCATCACAGGTTGGTATGCCCAAGCCATCCAAATCATCAATCAAGCGCACTGCCCAAGGCTTTCCGTGGACATTGCATCGGGCATTCATGCCGATACTGGCGAAGTTCAAGGTGCTGCTGTCCAAGCTGACATCACGCTACCTATTGCAGCCTATAAATGGGGGCATTGGCTCAAAGATGGCAAGCAGCAAGGTAGCTTGATGTTACCCCCTGCGCCGATTGGCATCCATCAATCAACCATGATGAACATGATGCAAGCTTACCCTTTTCTTGTCGAACAAAGCCTGCTTAATGATAAAGAAATTATCCGTGAAGCTTTCCCCGCTCGCCCTGTGGATGCCTACAAACAATTTTGCGGACACCTTTGGGTATTTGGTGGCTCCAAAGGATACACTGGCGCACCAACATTGGTTGCCCAAGGCGCGCAAGCCGTGCGAACCGGGGTTATCAGCTTGGCATGTCCTGATGATGTGTATCCCATTGTGGCTGCTGCATCTTTAGAAACTATGGTACACCCTGAAAGCATTGCACCTTGGGACAAACACAGTGCCATTGTCGCAGGGCCTGGCTGGGGAGATGAACAAGGTGAACGATTACAACAAATCATGCAGTCCGAGCAACCTATTGTGCTGGATGCCAATGCGCTTAACTTAATCTCACGAGATGAAGCGCTTCAAAGCGCTCTAAAGCAGCGGAAAGGTTTAACCGTGCTCACGCCCCACCCTGGCGAAGCTGCAAGGCTACTCAACACAACAAATACAGATATTCAGGCTGATCGAATTCAAGCTACACTTGATTTGGTTGAAAAGCTTAAGGTATGGGTGGTGCTCAAAGGGGCGCGTTGTGTGATTGCTTCGCCCGATAAACACTTGTGGATAAATCCTTATGGTTCGCCCAATCTTGCCACGGCAGGCACGGGTGACGTGTTGGCAGGTGTGCTTGGCGGCTTGTTGGCGCAAGGTGTTGAGCCTGACATTGCAGTCCCCGCAGGTGTTGCATTGCATAGTCTTGCTGGTGAAAGTGCTGATTGGTTTAAAGCAGGACAGCTTTTAGCCATCATTGCCGATAAAGTAAAAGCCTATCGCCAATAAATTTACCCTTGAATTTTTAAGGCTGAACCCATAAAATGATAACTTATGACCAAAACAAACAATGACCAACTGCCTATACCTGTTGCAGGCAAAGCCAAAAGTGTAGCCCGCTACCGCAGTGATGAGCTTTCGCCGTTGGACATGTGGTATAGAGAACTTCGCCAAATTGAAAAATTAGGGCGTGAAGAAGAAGCAGAACTCACCAAAAAATGGACAGAGGACAAAGATTTACAAGCTGCCCAACGCCTGCTTCTAGGTAACCTTCATGCCGTTGCTGCCATTGCGCGTGAGTATCGCCACTTTGGACTTCCTGAAATGGACTTGATTCAAGAGGGAACCATTGGTTTGATGAAAGCCATTCATCGCTTTGACCCAAGCCGTGGTTTTCGTTTAATGACCTACGCATCATGGTGGGTTCGCGCTGCCATTCATGACTATATTTTAAAGTCGTGGAGCATTGTCAAAATGGGCACGAACAAAATGCAACGGCGCATTTTTTCAGGCTTAAAAAAAGCCAAACATGCCATTGCTGCCATTGAAGGTCGTCTGGATGAAGAAGTTGCCAATGAATATGGTATCACAGGCTCTGAATTTCAAAATATTGCCAGTTCATTTTTGCAACGCGATATGTCTTTAGACAGTGAAAGTGAAGAAGGCACAAGCATGGTGATGGCATTGCCGTCTCCTGATTTGCACCCTGAAGAACAAGTGATTAATGCCGATTGGAAAAGCCATCAAAGCAACCAGTTACATGATGCAATGTCGCATCTTTCCGATAGAGATAGATTGATTATTACGCGCCGTCATTTAAGCGAAGAGCCTGACACGTTAAAAGATTTAGCGGGTGAATTGGGTATCAGCATTGAGCGCGTGCGCCAACTTGAAGCCCGCGCAATGAAAAAACTTAGAGCAACAATGACTTGAGAACCACCAAGGCATACCGCGCACAGCCAATAAAAATTCACAACAAATAATCATTATGATGTCATAATCCTACCATATTCAGAACATAACATATCCCACATATTGGAGGTGTTGCCATGTTCAATCACGTAGAAAATCCAAAAGAAATGTTGGAATGGTTAAGCCAACGTAACCATCATATTCCTTTTGATGATTTGGCTCATTTGCTGGATGCAAACACAATTCACGAAGACACGGGAATGACGGGTGACTTCGACGAAGAAAGTGACTTATTATCAGAATTTAGTTTTGATTAGGCAATGAATTCTGCTTCAATTTCAGCAACTTGCCCTTCTTCATGATTGACTTGGGCAAGTTTGAAAGCAAATACCCAAAACTTATCTTCTGTTTCAAAATAAGCATGATTATTAAGGTAGTTTACCAAGACACCTTGCTCAGTTGTTTGTACCCCAAAAGAGTTGATGGGTGAAAAAGCTTCTGCAATTTTACGTGCGCGAAAAGTATTCATAAAATACCTCCAATCGTATGCTTGAAGCTTACTAGCGTGACTACATGCTGACAGTGATTCAACTCACGGTTGCTAAAAAGCAAACGAAGGCATCAAAGTCTTAATAATATCTTGCATCGACAACTCACCATCTTGCGAAAATGGCACTTGACCCACCGATGTGTCTACGCCGCCATTAAAGTTATACAGCGCCTTGCCTTCGCTAAGCACACTTCGCGCTGCGCGCCCAAAAGCTTCGGCATCTAAAGTAATCGGCAGTGAAATCGTTTGTGTTTCTTGGGCAGCTAAACTTGTTTCAGTGGTCGCTGCAAACCTTCCAACATCCAAACCATTCAAAGTAACACCACCATTAAAACCATCAATAGGTAGTGAAAAACTGTTGGGGTTAAACAAGCCAACATCAAACGTGATTGTTTTGTTTTGGGCTGAAAATGATTTCAATTGTACACTTTTGACTTCAGGTGCTTTGACCAGTTTCTCAATAATACCTGACTGGCAACCTGTCAGCCCTAAGCTTAATAGTATAAACAATACAATACGTTTCATGTGGCAACTCCCTGATTGGGTAATCATGCAATATAATCCCAAATTAAATGGTGCAAAAAGTTACAATTATGTCACACTTGCAGAAGAGAGTGTGCGCAGACTAAACATGGATGGTGAATAATGACTAACAACACTACTTTAGAACATGTTCAAGCTGATTTAGAACAGCTTGCACAAGCAACATCTGCTTTAGAAGAGCAGTTTATGTTGGGGGCAAAAAGTATTCAAACGCAACACCCTCCCCAATTTATCAATATGAACATCGACTTCGTTGAATTTGAAGACATTGATATTTCCTACTTCGGCATATAACTGCCCGTATATATAATACATAATACCACCCAACAAAAAGGCTGCCATTGGTAGCCTTTTTAAGTGAATACTTCAGTCTGATCCGACTTAGATATGAATCGCTTTACCTTCTGAATCCAATACAGATTCATGAATCATCTCAGACAACGTTGGATGCGGGAACATATGATGCGCTAACTCTGCTTCCGTAGTTTCCAAAGTGCGCGCAAGTTGCAAGGATACAATCAACTCAGTGGCTTCAGCACCCACAATATGTGCGCCCAAGAGTTCGCCTGTTTCCGCATCAAAGATAGTTTTGACCATACCTTCTGTTTCCGCTAAACCCATCGCTTTACCATTGGTGCTATATGCCATGCGCCCTACTTTGATGTCCAAACCTTCTTCTTTGCATTGTTTCTCTGTTTTACCACATGAACCGACTTGAGGCTGACAATAAGTACAACCAGGTACATTGCCATAATCCACAGGATGTGGCGTGCCGCCATGAATCGCTTCTACGCAGACAATGCCTTCATGGCTTGCCACATGCGCCAAAGCAGGTGCGCCAATCACATCACCAATCGCATAAATGCCTTGATGGTCAGTGCGGTAGTAGTCATCCACTTCAATTTGCTGGCGCTCCACTTTCATGGCTGTGTTTTCAGCGCCAATACTATCAGTATTACCCACGACACCAACGGCAACCAAACAAATATCGCCTTCAATAGTTTGTGCTTTATCTTTCACCGTGTATTCCACCACAGCTTTACCATCCACATTTTTTGCAGATGAAACCATGGCATTGGTGATGATTTTAATTTTATTTTTCTTAAATGAGCGGGCAACCACTTTTGAAATCTCTTCATCTTCCAATGGTAAGATTTGCGGTGCAGCTTCAATCACAGTCACTTCAGAGCCCATCGCTTTGTAGAAGTATGCGAATTCCATACCAATCGCACCCGAACCAATGACCACCAAATGTTTGGGTAATTTGGTTGGTGCTAAAGCTTGTTTGTAAGTGATGATAACATCGTTATCCACATCCATGCCCGGGAATGCGCGCGCTCTTGCGCCTGTTGCCACAATCACATGTTTAGCAGTGACCCGTGTTTTCTTGCCATCTTTCTCAACCATCAATTTGTTGTCAGCTTCAAAGGTAGCATAACCTTCAATATGGGTGACTTTATTTTTCTTGAACAAGAAACCAATGCCACCATTAAGTTTGGCAGATATTTTACGTGAGCGTGCCACTGCTTTCACCAAGTCAGGTTTGGCTTCGCTAATACCAAGCCCAAGCTCATCACCACTATGTTGAATGACATTGATGATTTCAGCCGTGCGTAACAATGCTTTGGTCGGAATACAACCCCAGTTCAAACAAATGCCACCCAAATGTGTGGATTCAATGCAAGCTACATTCAAACCCAGTTGTGCGGCGCGAATCGCAGCCACATAACCACCAGGACCTGAGCCAATCACCACAATGTCATACTCACCATCAGGGTTATACACACCCGCTGGTTTGAGGTTTAATTCATGTTCTTCATCCGATGAAGGTGCAGCAGCCAATGTTTCCACAACTTCTTGGGGCGTTGCAACGGGTGCATCAGTAGTTGGCGCTTCACCTGATAAGTTTTCAGGTTGGTAATCAGCAGGGACTTCTTCGTCATCTTCAGCAATCACTGCAATCGCAGTACCCACCGGCACCAAATCGCCTTCTTGAGCGATGATTTTATGCATGATGCCTTCATCAATGACTTCCACTTCCATGGTCGCCTTGTCAGTTTCCACTTCAAGCATCACTTCACCTGATTTAAGTGTATCGCCTTCTTTTTTCAACCAACGTGCAATTTTTCCTTCGGTCATGGTTGGTGATAATTGGGTCATAAATACATCAATTGGCATGGTTTACCTCGTTTATAGGTTCACCACGAAGAACACGAAGAACACAAAGGATTTCCCTTGATAGCTTGGCGGCTTGGTGGTGTTTTATTCAATATTTAAATCAATACACTCGCAGGGCATTCGATGTGTTTTTTCAATGCGTTCAAGTATTCAGCACCTACCGTGCCATCAACGACACGATGGTCACACGAAAGGGTTAAGGTCATCATTTTTTTGACCACCACTTGCCCATTTTCAGCCACTGCACGTTCGTCTGTGCCGCCCACTGCCAAAATCGCACCTTCAGGTGGATTCACAATGGCTTGGAATTGTTTGATGCCATACATACCCAAGTTTGAAATCGAGAATGTGCCGCCTGTGTATTCTTCAGGTTTTAATTTTCCAGCGCGAGCTTTACCCGCCAATTCTTTAATTTCATTGGAAACATCAACAATACTTTTTTGCTCGGCAAAACGAACAATCGGTGTAATCAAACCACCTTCAATCGCCACAGCAATAGAGATATGTGCATGTTTATGTTGATAGGTATGTGAATCAGCCCATGATGCATTCGCCGCAGGCACGTCTACCAAAGCTTTGGATACCGCTTTGACGATAAAATCATTCACACTTAACTTGAAAGCACCATCAGCAGCTTCATTGAGCTGGGCGCGCAAATCCATCAACCTATCCATCGCCACATCAATACTTAAATAGAAGTGTGGGACTTGTTGCTTGGATTCGGTTAAACGGCGCGCAATGGCTTTGCGCATCATGCTGTTTTCAATGGCTTCATATTCATCGGCATGATATGGCATAGCTCCAGCAGGAATGGGACGAATTGTTGTTGGTGCAACAAATGATGCACCACCTAAATTGATGCCACGTTTGGCTGCATTTTCAATATCCGCCTTAACAATACGGCCTCTAGGACCTGTGCCTGTAATGGCTGCGATATTGATACCTTTTTGTTTCGCCAAACGGCGGGCTAAAGGTGATGCTTTGATGCGTTTATCATTGGCTGAGCGTTCAACTGCCGCCGTATCCACAGGTGCTTGCGGCGCTACTTCCGCAGGCACTGGAACAACGGTTGGCGTGGGCTCTGCTTCCACAGCCGCAGGTGTGCCATGTGTTTCCAATTCTGGTTCTTGTCCACTGCCTTCAGGCTCGTAATCCGCAGGCACTTCTTCATCTTCTTCGGCAATCACACCAATAGCCGTACCCACAACAACCAACGCACCTTCAGGGGCAATGATTTTATGCAAAATGCCTTCGTCAATGACTTCCACTTCCATGGTTGCTTTGTCGGTTTCTACTTCAAGCATGACTTCGCCTGATTCAAGTGTGTCGCCTTCTTTTTTCAGCCAACGCGCAATTTTACCTTCCGTCATGGTTGGTGATAATTGGGTCATAAAAATATCAATCGGCATGGTTTACCTCTTTAGGGTTTCACCACGAAGAACACGAAGGAAAAACCTTGGTGACTTGGTGGCTTAAATCATTTATCAATCTAATAACTCAGGCTCTGTTGCATACAACACGCGCTGCTTCAACGATTTCAGCAACAGATGGTAATGCATAGTTTTCTAGGTTTGCTGCATATGGCATCGGCACATCTTTACCCGTTACACGCGCAACTGGTGCATCCAAATCATCAAAACCTTTTTCCATAATTCGCGCTGAAATCTCTGCGCCAATTCCTGCAAATCGCCAGCCTTCTTCAATCACCACTGCCCGATTGGTTTTGGCAACCGATGTTAGAATCGTTGCTTCATCCAATGGGCGAATGGTGCGCGGGTCAATCACTTCGGCATCAATGCCTTGTTTCGCCAATTCATCAGCCGCAAGCAGTGCATAACCCGTCATGCGCGAGTGTGCAATTAGCGTTATATCTTTACCCACGCGTTTAATATCCGCTTTGCCCAAAGGAATGATATAGTCGCCTTCTGGCACTTCGCCAATATCACCATAGTTCATCTCATTTTCGATGAAAATTACAGTGTCGTTGTCACGAATGGATGCCGCCAACAAACCTTTGGCATCTGCAGGGTTGGATGGCATGACCACCTTCAAACCTGGGATATTGGCATACCAATTTTCAAAGGCTTGGGAATGCTGCGAACTTACACGCGCCGCCGCACCACCAGCACCACGAAAGACCATAGGGCAATCATATTGACCACCCGTCATGTATTTCATCTTGGCTGCTGCATTGACGATTTGATCGGCTGCAAGAATCGCAAAGTTCCAAGTCATAAACTCAATCACAGGACGCAATCCAGCCATCGCTGCTCCCACACCAAGCCCAGCAAAACCTAACTCGGTAATTGGCGTGTCTATCACACGACGTGGGCCAAACTTGTCCAACATGCCTTGTGATACTTTGTATGCACCATTGTATTCCGCCACTTCTTCGCCCATCAGAAATACGCGTTCATCACGCTCCATTTCTTGGCACATTGCCTGATTTAATGCTTCACGATACGTAATCTTAGCCATAATTAGCCCACCTGCCTTGGATATGGGTATGCATTGGGAATTTCATCGGTAATAATATCATCCCACAATGCAGAAAGGTCTGGTTCAGGTTGTGCTTCCGCAGCTTTCGCCACTGCCACGACTTCTTTCTTAATATCTTTATCTTTTTGTTTAAAATCAGCTTCTGTTGCAAGCCCCGCTTCAATCATTTGCTTTTGCAAACGTACGATAGGGTCACGACCTGAGCGCCATTCATCCACTTCATCACGGGTACGGTAAGTTGCAGGGTCAGACATCGAATGTCCGCGATAACGGTATGTCATCATTTCCACAATCATCGGGCCTTTACCTAAACGCGCATGTTCCAAAGCTTCTGCCATTTTGCGTTCCACTTCCAACACGTCCATGCCATCAACTTGAATCCCAGGCACTTTGAAAGAAATGCCACGTTTATAAAGATGTGTTTCAGCCGATGCGCGGCTCAATGATGTACCCATAGCATATTGATTGTTTTCGATGACAAACACCACGGGCAACTTCCAAAGTGCCGCCATGTTAAATGACTCATATACTGCACCCTGATTCACACCACCATCACCCATAATGGTAATCGATACACGTTTATCATCGTTGTATTTGCTGGCAAATGCGAAACCTGTACCAATCGGCACTTGCTCACCCACGATACCATTGCCGCCCGCAAAGTTCTTTTCTTTATCAAACATGTGCATGGAGCCACCTTTGCCGCCCACAACGCCACCAGCCCTACCAAGTAACTCCGCCATAATCGCAGTTGGATCTGAACCGCGCGCAATAATATGCCCGTGATCACGGTAGCTAGTCATCATATAGTCGGCAGGTTCAGAAGCTTCTTCCATACCTACACACACAGCTTCTTGCCCATTACATAAATGGCAAAAACCACCAATTTTTTTCAAGCCATACATCTGCCCTGCTTTTTCTTCAAAGCGGCGAATATAAAGCATCATATCGTGCATAGCATGTAAACGCTCAGCGCTATAAAAGCGTCCTTCTTGCGTAATGCCAGCTTGGTTTTCTTCTTGATTTTTGGTTGTCATAACATCCCCAATCTCTTTGCTAGAATGCGAACTATGCCCGACTTGTTTCCCTTCGCAACCTTATTTGTCACAATGAAGACAATATAAGAAGCTTATAAAAGCTATTTAGCGTTTGCATAAATCATCCCTTTCCCATCTTAGGAAAAAATATAATGTTTCCAATGCTTCACGCTAAATTTTAATATATACTGTTTCGCCACAATAAACATGTTCAAACAAATCTATCACATCTTCATTTTTCATGCGAATACATCCATGCGAGTGGGGCGACCCAATCTTGTTTTCTTCATCCGTGCCATGTATGTATATATAGCGTTCAAACGTGTCTTTTTTACCACGTTTATTGATGCCTGTTTGCATACCTTCCAGCCAAAGAATGCGACTTAATATCCAATCGCTACACAATATTTTATCTTGCTCAGTAAATATGCCTGCGGGCTGCCTTGCGACAAAGGCAGTGAAAGCAGCCTGCCCTTCACCTATCTTGTGTTTAACACGATGTTTTCCCAACGGGGTTTGCAAGCTGTTTTCTTGATTACCAACACCTTTGCTTGCCGTTGAAATCGGATACGCATAAGTCACGCCCGTTTTACGCCGGTGATAAAGTATTTGTTCCGAAACAACTATTTTAATCATTATGCGCGCCCAACACTTTTAAAGCCAACGAACCATTCATTTTTTTTTGATGTTTTTTAGAGTAATCATCCAAAAGTTCAATCGCTGCCAACAATGCGTCCAACTTTCTTGGCACATATTGCAACAGCGTGGGCAACACTGTTTCTTTCATATCCCATTGCATGTTTTTTAACACCGACTCCAATACTTTTTGCAAGTCTTGGTCACCTTGCGGGGCAGCAATTTCAACATGCTCCATCATCAATAAACGGCTACTTAACTCGGGCGGCTGCATGTCAGCCCCCTCACACCGCCAAACAATTAGTAGTGACTTATGCATACTTCTTGCCCGCTCAATCAAGTGAAAAACAGCAAGACCTAGGGTGACAGGCAATCTTCCTGCGGGTAAATCCAGTACCCAATACGCTGAATGATCGCATACATTTAACCAAAATTTCAGTTGCTGCACCGATGATAACGTTTGCCTATGCAACGGTAATATTTTGACCTGCGGAGAATCTTGAAACACGGCATGTATCAAATGACTTTTGCCAGCAACCTCTTCTGATGACAACCACAAAAGACCACCTTTAGCCAACCACAACGCTAACCTGCCTGAAGCATCTTCAGCTTGCTGATGTTTCACCCAGCTTCCGTAGTCCATTTTAGGCACCAACGCCAGTGACAATGTTTGTTGCTCACTCATCAGACCTACTCAACCATCCACTGGCTTGCGCTACCTTGCGGCTGCTTCACCGCAGCCATGCCATAAGATGCAAACCAAGACTCAACCCAACTGTCATCCGCATCTTTTAAAATCACACGGTATTGTTTACTCTCTTTTTGCAACAACATTGGAATCACCGCTTTCACAGCAGGTTGCCTGCTGAGTAGCTGCTCCAAAGAAACCTGAGCTGCCAGTGTTAAATCAGAAGTTACCGTTATATATATACTTGAAGTATCATCATGAAATTGAATCAAATCTAAGCTGTATGCATCACGAATTTCTAAAAGGGTTTTTTCAACCCACGACTGAAGCTGATAACTCAAATCACCTCGTGGCAACTGCTTTGTTTCAGACAAAATATTCGCTGAAAAAGCACCTTGCACATCGACTTGCAACTGCACTTCTCCGTATGCATCCACAAGCTGTGAAAAACCAAGCTTCAAGCTCCTGCCATGCGAGCCCAAATGAAAACCAAAGTCCTCAGAAATACTATAACTATAATTTATCAAATCGTTTGCCATGTTCACATCTGATTCGGTAAAGCGATGCACATCAATCTGCAAGTTCCAGTAAGGACTCTCAGGAATCATCACAATATTATTGCGTTGCAAATAAGCTTGCACTTGCACTGGGTTAAACACCAGGTTTACGCCGCGACTATCCCGTTTAAACTGCAAAACAAGCGAGGTTCCACCTCGTAAAAGCTTCGCTTTTTCAAGGTTTTGCATAGGCACAACCCGCTGCCACAATACAGGCAACGCTAGCGTCATTGCTTCTTGAACAGTCAACCCTTTATTACCTTCTTGAAGCACATGAATTTGAAAACGCGCATCATCTTCCGCAGCAAGCAATGGTGTAACAGACAGTAGCCCAACAAGCATCGTCAGCACCACAATAAACATCTTCATTTCACAATCCGAAGATGCCCAAAATTTTTGCGTTTAGTATCTTTACTTCCACTGGGTTTAATCATTTCTTTCTCTTCTTTTTCAGCCCTTTCCCCCACCTTGGCAGACTGCACAACTTGCAGTGGCGAAACATTTTCAGCTTGCTCTATCTCGTCCACAGCTTCCAATACCATCTTCACCGTTTCGGGCACACTGTCTTCCCACATCAAGCCTGAACCCATGTCTTGTTCAGGCACGTATGCCGCCCAAATTCGACCCAGTGGAATAACGCAATGATGCGCCACACCCGAAAAAGAAAAGTTGGATTCCACAAAACCATCTCGGATGTAAATCGGCTGCGGCATTCGCGTGTTTAACACCAGCCGAAGTGCTGGGTCGCCGCGCAAAAAATCAGGCACTTGCACATCATCCGATATTGCATCCACCACAATATAAATGCGCCCTTGCTCATTGAAATAATCCCGTAATTTTTTTGCTTTTAAGGCATCTTCAAAATTAACGCTCATCTTGGCTCATACCTGCGCATGAAACACCCACTCAGTGACGGGTGCATTGTTTTTAAAGTGCGATTCGACAATCTTATCCACCTTGGCTTCATCCAAGTCTGCATACCAAACACCCTCAGGGTGAACCACCATAATCGGCCCTTGTTTACACACCCCTAAACAGCCCGCTCGGTTCACACGCACAGCATTTTCACCTTCAGCCAAACCTGCTTTTGCGACTGATTCTTTCAAGAATTTAAGCAATGGCATGTTTTCACCACAAGATTTACCCACGCACATCAACACATGGCGCTTGTGGGGTGAAATTGTTAATTCATCTAATATTTTGGGCATCAATAACATCCTCAATCAATATCTTTATTCGTTTCGCCGTAGCGTAACGCTTTCAATGCAACATGTCATAAAAAAATAGTCTTGGTCAAACGCTTGGTTTATGGTGGACTTCGCCTATGATTATTCCAACACATATTGAAGACATGATTCGTCAGCAAACGCAAAGTGGCGCAACATTCAATGCTTATATTTATGACACAACACGCTTAGACAAGCGTATCAAATGTTTAAAGAACATGATGCCACAAGGGGTTGAAGTCTTTTATGCCATGAAGGCAAACCCGCACCCCGCCTTTTTAGACGCAGCCTTAAAAGCAGGCGCAACAGGCATTGAAATCGCCAGCCTCGGTGAGGCGCACAAAGCAACTGCCGCAGGTTTCACGCCATCACAATTGATTTATACAGGGCCTGGCAAAAGCTTGGAAGAGCTCACATGGTGTGTGGAAAATAAAATCCGCACCATCCATATCGAATCCTTGGTTGAAGCGCACCGTATTCAAGGTTTATGTGAAAAGCTCAATACCACGCAAGATGTATTGCTGCGCATCAACGCCAATTTTGACATTCACGATGCGCAAACCACCTTCTCAGGTGGCTCAAAGAAATTCGGTATTGATGAAGAACAGTTGGATGTCGCTTTGCCGCAAATACTTGCGTTAGATAAACTCAATTTTCACGGCTTGCATGTGTTTGCTGCCAGTGGTGTGTTGAATGTAGATGATTTGCTGCACAACTGTGCGTTGGTGTTTGAATTAACGCAACGCATTGAATCGCAATACCAAGGTGTCACATGTGACATCATTGATTTTGGCGGTGGTTTTGGCGTGGATTATGAAGAAACAGGCAATGATTTCGACCCGCAAGCGTATGCAGATGGTTTATCGGCTTTGATTGCAAAACACGACTTCCAAAACCGCCATTTTGTACTGGAGCTTGGGCGTTGGATGGCTGCAGAATGTGGTTGGTTTTGCACAGAAATCATCGACATCAAAACAAGTCGCGGCAAGAAGCAAGTTATTTGCGCAGGTGGCATCAATCATTTTCGCCGCCCCGCCGCCCTTGCCATCAACCACCCCATGAACATCGTTAATCTTGGTCGTGAGAAATTATTTGAAGCACAAGAATATGTGCAACAAGAAAAAGTGTATTTTGGTGGTCCCCTTTGCACCAGCGCCGACAAACTTGCCAATGATGTATTGGTTGAAGAAGCGCATATTGGTGATATTGCGGTGTTTGGTTTGGCAGGTGCTTATGGTTTAACCATGTCGAACAATGACTTTTTAAGCCATGCCAAACCCCTAGAAATTGTGATTGAGCAAGGTAAATAGCTGCGCGTGTCACCACCTATACTTACCATTGATATTCTTCGCCACGGCGAAACAGCCATGGATGCTGGAAAGCTATATGGTTCAACAGATGTTCCCTTAAGCAACTTAGGGAAAGAGCAGCTTCTAAAAGCAGCCAAAAAGATACATCAAGAGCCCATTGCTCACATCGTTAGTTCACCTTTGCAGCGTTGCGCTTGGCTGGCTGAACAATTAAGGGATAAACTTGCTGTTACTTATGCACGAGGTTTTGCTGAAATGGATTTTGGCAATTGGGAAGGGCAAGATATTAAAACATTGCTCAAAAAAGAGCCCAACTTCAGACGAGATGTCAGCCAAATATCACCGCCGAACGGCGAATCATTTCTTGATTTCCATCAGCGCGTGCTTACAACATGGGACAAATATATTGCTGCCAACATTGAAACGGGTGGGCATCATTTATTGGTTGCCCACGGTGGTGTGATTCGCGTGTTGCTTGGCAAAGTGCTTCATATACCTACGCAACATTTGGGCAACTTGTTTATACCTTACGCCGCGTGGTCGCGTATTACCTTTGTGCAAGGTGAGCCGCCCATGTTATGGTTCATGAATCATCATGCCTAATCGAGAAGCCACCAACCAAGAAAAATGGATTGCCACATGGCGATTTTTAACCGTCTTCCCTGCCCCGCAAGCCAAAAAGAAAGCAGTGCCACAACTCGCCATGTTTCCTCTGGTCGGCTTGGCACTTGGCTTCATCTTTTATATCAGCACTTGGCTTTTATCCTCATTTTCCACCCCAATCGTTGCCTTTATTATCCTTTGTTTGTGGTTAAAAAGCACAGGTTTTTTACACTTGGACGGGCTTGCTGATTTGGTTGATGGCTTGGCAGCCTCGCACAGTGAAACCGCAAACAACGATAAAATGTTAGCGGTGATGAAAGAACCGCACATTGCCTCTTTTGCCGTTATTGCCCTTATCATTCTCATCCTGGGCAAATACGTTGCCCTATTCACTTTATTCTCTGCCGATGTTTGGGTGCCACTTTTGCTTATCCCTGCTTGGGCAAGGCTTGGTGGAGCATGGTGGGCATACCGTTTACCTCCACTCACCGATGGTTTAGCTAGCTGGTGCAAACAGGCAGGTGACATCAATCTCGCGCCTTGGTTTGTCGTGTTGCTCTTTTTATCGCTTATTTTTGCACCCATGCTTTTGTTTGCACCCCTGGTTTTATGGTTATGGAAATGGTTTTTAGAAACCAAACTCCAAGGCATGAATGGCGATTGCTTGGGAGCAGGTATAGAAATGATCGAGCTTTTGCTTCTTTTATGGGTGTGTTTAAGCCTATGAATCACTTGCTTGGCAAAAATATTTTATTAACCCGAACTGCCGAGCAAAACCATGCAACGGCAACACTTGTAGCTGCGTTAGGCGCAACGCCTTTTTCCCTTGCCTGCTCACATATCCAACCCTTACCTAACAATATTCAAACCGCATGGGAGCAACTCAACGAAAGCAACCCTCAAACCACGGATGTCATTTTCAGTAGCGCCAATGGTGTGGGTATAGTTGCAAACACAGCACCTGATTTTACCAATACCCTAGCTGCATACACCGTGGTATCGGTAGGCAATAAAACAAACCAAGCCCTTGAACAATACAATGTGTCTCCCGCATGGACGGCAGAACAAAGCTCTCAAAAAGGGCTAATTCAAGGTTATAAAACCCGCGTTTTGCCGCAAACAGCTTTCTTTTTTCGCGCTGAAACAGGGGCAGATTGTTTGCTCAACCATCTTGAAAAACAGGGTGTAAAAACACATCTCATCCCTACTTATCGCGCCGAAATGGATAACACAGATGCCACGGCAATCATCCAACAACTCAAAGATAACACCATCGATGCCGTGTTGCTTGGCAGTGCGCGTACTGCTGCGTTTTATGTACAAAAAATTGGCAATGTTGAGCTTGCCAATCGCCCCACTGTTGTGGTGATGAGTCAACAAGTACGAAAAGCCGCTGACAAATTAGGCTTAAGTGTGCAGGTTATCGCCGAGACACCGAGCTTTGAAAGTATGCTTAAAGGTTTGGATAATTATTTTACGCACCATGAAAAAGGATAAAGAAAACAATGTCATTTGATTTAACCCATAGACCTCGCCGCCTTAGAAAAACAGCCAACTTACGCCGCATGGTGAGCGAAACAACATTATCTGTAAACGACTTGATTTACCCCATCTTTGTCGATGAAGGCATCAACACGGCTATCGACGTAAAAAGTATGCCTGGGGTGATGCGCATCCCTTTATCCGATGTGACTGCTATGGTGCAAAAGGTTGAAAATGCAGGCGTTCCTGGTGTTATTTTCTTTGGTATCCCCACAGAAAAAAATGCAGTTGGTTCAGGCGGCTGGGATGATGAAGGCATTGTGCAACGCGCTGTTCGCGCTGCCAAAGCTGCTTGCCCCGATATGATAGTTATTGCAGACACCTGCTTTTGTGAATACACCGACCACGGGCATTGTGGCGTGTTGCATGGTGAAGAAGTGGATAACGATGCAACACTCACTAACCTACAAAAAGAAGCTGTATCCTATGCCAAGGCTGGCGTGGATATCATTGCCCCATCAGGCATGATGGACGGTATGATTAAAGCGATTCGTGAAGGCTTGGATGCCGCAGGATTTCAAAACACACCGATTATGTCGTATGCTGTCAAATATGCATCGGGTTATTTCGGGCCTTTCCGCGATGCTGCCGACAGCACACCCACTTTTGGTGATAGAGCGCAATATCAAATGGATCCCGCCAATCGTCGTGAAGCCATCAAAGAAGCCTTGTTGGATGTTGAAGAAGGCGCAGATATGCTGATGGTGAAACCTGCATTGGCATACATGGATATTATCCGCGACGTCAAAGATGCCACGCAATTACCGATGGCTGTGTATAATGTGTCAGGTGAATATGCCATGGTCAAAGCTGCGGCTGCCAATGGTTGGATTGATGAAAAACGGGTAGTCTTGGAAACCATGCTCAGCTTCAAACGCGCTGGTGCTGATATGATTTTAACTTACCATGCTTTGGATGTTGCCGCTTGGTTGAAGGAGCAATAATGGTAGAACACACAAAAACCATTCTTGATGCCAAAGCGGTTGAAGATACAAGCTTTGACAACGAAACCACAAAACAAAGCGAAGAAGAAACGCCTAAGAAAAAATCTAGGCTTAAATTTCA
This sequence comes from Mariprofundaceae bacterium, assembly GCA_015663235.1. Classification (GTDB taxonomy): domain Bacteria; phylum Pseudomonadota; class Zetaproteobacteria; order Mariprofundales; family Mariprofundaceae; genus Ghiorsea. Next base: position 17,632 of record DQSL01000092.1, on the reverse strand, counting down.
TTTGATACTCATGCTGATACTCGGCGTTGGCACTTGGGCATTTGTCACCTACTCATCCACTGCCGAAAGTTGGAAACAAGCTTGGTATGACTTCACCCATCAGCCCGTAACCCAACCATCGCAACCACAAACACAATCTTTCAAGCCAAACATGCCTAACCCGACAGCGGCTTTGGTGAATGAACCTGTCCAAACTGATGAAACAACGCTTGAAACCATCGCTGAAGACATGCCTTTTTTCACTGATGCCGTTGAACCAGAACCCATTGCTCAACCCTCGGTAATAGATGCTGAATCTATGACTGATATATCCAGCCTACTTGAAGACGTGCAGCAACAAATGCTAATAATGCAAGAGAATATCAATCAAATGTTTAACCAACAATTTGAGCAAAACAAACAACGTACCAGCGCACAAATGTATGCTCTGTTGGCGCAAGCATCATCTGCTAACGCTGACATCAGCAAAGCCGCCGCAGCTTGGAAAAGCATCAGCTTATTGCCTATGTTGGATGAAGAACGCCGTGCGCAAGCTGAGCAAGCTTGGCTTGAACTCAAAGGTTTAAACCAAGACACCCAAACCCTGCGCCAAGAGGTCGTTACACACATTCAAACACTTGCTGAAAAGCTACATCCCGAAGCACTTGCAGAAGTTGCACAAGACCTTGAAACCGTCTCCGAGGCTAACAACATAGACCAAAGCGCATGGATGACATGGGTGGATTGGCTCAAAACACAGTTCCAACTGCGCAAAATTGAGCAATATGCTCTTGATTTAACCCAAGACCCTTATGCGGATTTGAAAGCATTAATCAGCGAGCTAGATGCGCTGGCAACAGCGTTACAACAAGGGCAATGGGAGTCATTACCTGATATGGAAAGCTTGGCTTACCAACTTGAACAATACGGTATTTCTACCTCGCTTTCGGCAGAGCTGCTCGACCATATTCAGCAAACACAGCAAGCTTGGAAGCAACAAGCCAAAGCTTGGATGGAGCAATTATGATGCGTATTGTGTTGGTTCTACTGGCAATGATTGGCATTTTTGTTGGTTTGGTTTTGTTCCCTGATATTGCCAGCCAACCCGTGCGCATTGAGATGCTTGGTTGGTTGTTTGAAACGCGAACTGGCATGTTTATCCTTTTGATTATTGTTGTTTTCAGTGCGCTTTGGACGCTGCAAAAAACATTTGATTTGAGCGTCAATAGCCCGCGCCAGTTGTGGACACGTTTACGCAGCGGTAACACAAAACGTCGCGCACTTCGTTTGCAAGAAGCCTTAGCCACATGGGTAGATGAAGGAGAAGGTCATAGCCAAAAGCTGCTCAAACGCAGCAAAGGTATTCTCCCCGACTGGCTGCACCAAGCTTTACTCTTAGCATGGGATAAACCGCAAAACCATAGTAATATTGACATGGAAAAAGACGCACCACTTATCATTGCCCTCAAAGCAAGGCTTGCCACAGACCCACAGCATAATCATCAATTAAGCCACAGCGAGCGCCAGCATTTCTTGGATGCTTGGCTTGCGGTACACCCTGCGGCAAGACTGGCAACGGTTCGCAAAGCTGAATTGCTTGGGGATATGGGTGAATATGCGGAGCAGGTTCACTTGCTCGAAGCTTTGATGCAAAAAACCAAAGACATCAATGACATTAAACTCAAACTTGCCCAAGCGTTGGCAAACTTGGCAAGCAAGGACTCGAGCAACGAACTCGCACATTTGCGTAAAGCCAATCGCCTGTTGCCCAATGAAGCGAATATTCTAAAGCTACTGACTACCGCCTTAACGAACAATGCAGATAACAAAACGGCAGAAAGTTTATTGCTCGATTATTTACAACAGCATGATGATATGGATATTGCCCAAGCTGCATTCAAGCTCGTGGCTTTTGATGCGCTGAAAAACTTTAAACGCTTGGATAAACCTGTGTTTCAAAGCACCCATGCTGGGCGCTGGTTGCGCATGATGCTTGCCCATGAAGCTGATTTAACAGGTATCGCAGAAGATGCGCTCAATGCCATGCTTGAGCAAAATCCAAGCCCACTATTGTGGCAAACCAAAGGCGATTGGTTGGCACAAAACCACGAATGGGAAGAAGCCACTGTCTGCTATCAAAAGGCCAGTAAACTGTAGCCAAACTACTTCAGCATAGACTCGAATAAAGGTAAATCTTCGGCAACCCCATGTCCTGTGCGCCTGGATTCACGGTTCGCCGCAGCTATTTCAACAAGTGGCACTTCAGCATAAGGTTTACACTTGCCGCGCTTTTTGCAGATGCAAGCCACGCAAGCCACCAAATCATTTTGAAACCCGTGTGTTATCCCTTTTCGTGTGCACCAAATATGCTTCATAAAGCGATATTAACCCATACCTCTTACGCTGTAAATTGAACAAATTAATCACTACTCCAATATCCTTTGTGACAAGTCACGTCAGCTAAGCTATGCTCCATCCATTACCGTTAGCCACAACTTAAAAAGGGAAATTTAAGATAGGGGGTGTAATGGTTTATGCTTTTTGATTTACAACAGTTAACGAGCTCGCACGAAGAGCTAAATATCCATCTGAAACAGTATGGTATTCATATTGACTTTAAAACACGGTTGATTCTTCTTTCAGAAACTAAAAAGCTCCTTGCTGTCTATTTCAAAGAATCCCTAGCGCTCAATAAAATACTTCTTCAACAAAGAAATACAGCAAAACATTTTGAAAGCACCATGAACCGCTATGTCGGCGAGACTCACGCGGAAGGCAAAAGAATTATCGACCTTATCCAAAAGTATGATGCAAATACCGATGAAAAAAAACGCTTTAAATTTCAAATGGATATTGCTGAAGCCTTGAGCTTATTGGAACATCGCATTGGCATTGAGAAGAAATATTTTATTCCTGAATACATATTAACCCTGAAAAACAGTAAATAATTTTCATTATCAGTCACGGTGATAGAACAAATATTTGAGCATTGCCATAAAACTACCTAGTCTCCCCCGATGAATACTCAACAAGCAGCCCAATATTTAACCCCCAACTATGCGCGGTTCCCTATCACCCTTGTCAAAGGACAAGGCGCGCGCCTGTGGGATGATGCAGGTAAATCATACTTGGATTTTGTGGCTGGCATTGCCGTGAACACGCTGGGCCATGCCCATCCTGCTCTGATCAAAACCATCACTGAACAAGCAGTCACTATGTTGCATTGCTCCAATCTTTATTTTAACCCACAACAAAATGAGCTGGCTAAAAAGCTGGTCGAACTTTCAGGCTTGGGTAAAACATTTTTCTGCAATTCAGGGGCAGAAGCCAATGAAGCGGCGATCAAACTGGCGCGCAAATTCTTTTTTGATAAAGGCGAAAGAAAATATACCATCATCACAGCTTTACAATCTTTTCACGGTAGAACCATGCAAACTATTGCCGCCACGGGTCAAGACAAGGTCAAAGAAGGTTTTGCCCCTCTACCTGCTGGGTTTACACATGTAGCTCTCAATGATTTGGACGCACTCAAAGCCGCGATTGATGACAGCACCGCAGCTATTATGCTTGAACCTTTGCAAGGTGAAGGCGGGGTAAACCTTGCCAACGTTGTCTATTTAGAAGCCGTGCGTGCTTTGTGTGACAAACATGGTATTTTGCTTATTTTTGATGAAATTCAAACAGGCATTGGTAGGTGTGGAACCATGTTTGCTTTTGAAAAAGCAGGTGTTTCGCCCGACATTATCACCCTTGCCAAAGGTTTGGGTGGTGGTGTGCCGATTGGTGCAATGTTAGCCACAAATAACGTTGGTAAATCATTTTCAGCAGGTTCTCACGGCACAACTTTTGGTGGTAATCCTATGTCATGTGCGGTCGCACTCACTGTACTTGATGTGATGGAAGAAGAAGACTTACTCAACAATGTACAAGCCAGAAGCGCTCAACTTCAAACAGGTTTGCAAAAGTTAGTTGCTACTTATACCATATTTGAAGAAGTCCGTGGTGATGGCTTATTGCTTGGCATCAAAGCCAATATCGAAGTCGCCCCCATCATCAACGCATGTTTGGACAACGGCTTGCTGGTGCTTGCCGCTGGCCCTCAGGTGTTGCGCTTTTTGCCTGCATTGAATATCAGCGAAGCAGAAATCACGGAAGGTTTGGCTATTTTAAGCAAAAGTATTGAAGGATTAAACTTATGAGTTTACGTCATTTCTTAACATTATTGGACATCAGCCCCGAAGAAGGCACAAGCATTTTAGCGCGCGGCATCGCCCTAAAAGCCAAGCAGAAAAATGGTGAAACCCACCCCACCTTAGCTGGCAAAGCCTTAGCCATGATTTTTGATAAAGCATCCACCCGCACCCGTGTTTCTTTTGAAACGGGTATGTTTCAGTTGGGTGGACATGCCCTGTTCTTGCATTCAGGCACAACCCAGCTTGGCAGAGGCGAACCCGTTGAAGACTCAGCGCGCGTGATTTCCAGCATGGTGGATATGGTCATGATTCGCACCTTTGACCACGCCATGGTAGAGAAGTTTGCTGAATATTCATCCGTACCCGTCATCAATGCGTTAACCGATTTAACCCACCCCTGCCAAATCTTGGCGGATGTGATGACATTTGTAGAGCATCGTGGCTCAATCAAGAGTAAAACTGTGGCATGGATTGGAGATGGCAACAATATGGCACATTCTTGGATGAATGGCTCAGTCACCTTTGGCTACACCTTGAATATCGCTACGCCTAACGGCTATGCACCCGATGCAATGCGATTACGTCATGCCATCAGCAAAGGTGCCAAAATCAACCTTTGCAACACCCCTCAAGAAGCCGTGCAAGGCGCTGATTTGGTAACTACTGATGTTTGGGCATCTATGGGGCAAGAAGAAGAACAAAAAATCCGCGAAGCAGCCTTTAAAGACTACCAAGTGAATAGTAAACTTATGACACAAGCCAACAGTGATGCCTTGTTTATGCACTGCCTGCCAGCACATCGCGGCGAAGAAGTATCTGCTGATGTGATTGATGGCAATCAATCCGTGGTGTGGGATGAAGCAGAAAACCGCCTGCATGTCCAAAAAGCTTTGATGGAATTTTTGATGGATACTTCTACCTAAATTTACCACAGAGAGCACGAAAATCTTTACTGTGACGGTCATCCCTTTGTTAAGCTGCGCTGAGGTCTTGCTGTTGAAAAAGGGGTAAGCGAAAAAACTTTTCGCCCCGTTTCGACGGCATAGCGAAGGGAGAAAGCAGCTTATAAAGGGCAGCTTTTTGGTTCGTTTTTGTCTGTACAAAAATGAACAAGAAACCATACTATTTCACGTGCACAAAGGTGGGTTTGACTACACAATGCCAAATATCTTCAATCACATACCCGCTAACATATCCCAAGAAGTGTTTAAAACATTATTAGATAATGAACATGTCAAAATTGAACGTATTGTTTCTAAAGGTCATACATCGCCTGAATCAGGGTGGTATGACCAAGCACAACATGAATGGGTTTTATTGCTTGAAGGCGCTGCAATAATCACGTTTAAAGATGGAAAAGAAACCAAGCTTGGCAAAGGTGATTATCTCAATATCCCTGCCCATATTAAACATAAAGTATCATGGACTGACCCAAGCTGTGAAACCATTTGGTTAGCAATCTTTTATGGTGGTCAACAAACATGAGAAAGCTCATCACCAATCATGCTTTCATTCTGTTTGGTTGGTTCTTTGTATTGCTGGGGTTGGTTGGTGTTGTTTTACCCATTCTTCCGACCACACCGTTTATCATTGTAGCCGCAGCACTGTTTGCTAAAAGCTCGCCCCGCTTTCATCAGATGCTGCTCAACAATAAATATATCGGTGATGTATTAAAAGACTGGGAAAAACGACACCTGGTTCGCCGCACGATTAAAAAGCGCGCTACTATACTTATCGTTATCACTTTCTCGATTTCCATTGCGATATTACATGAGCGTATCGGCTTACAACTTATGCTGGTTGGCATTGCCGCTACGCTTTTATTCTTTCTTTGGCGGCTTCAAGATGACACGGGAAGTTAAACCAAGCGAATAAGTGTAATCTCAGGTTTATTACCCAACCTGATTGGTGGCCCCCAGTATCCCGTGCCAGGGGAAACATAAATCCAAGTTTTACCCTCATGCAAATGCAAACCTTTGATATAAGGGTTTGCTATTTTGGCAATAAAGTTCCAAGGGTAGTATTGCCCACCGTGCGTATGCCCTGAAATCTGTAAATCAAAACCCACTTCGGTTGCTTCAAAGATACTTTTGGGCTGATGCGCCAATAAGATTTTCACATCCACTTGCGGCGCACCTTCGATTGCCTTTTTCGGGCTGGTTTGATGCGAAGCAATATGCCTATCTGCACGATAATCAGTGACCCCTGCCATCAGCAACTTCGCACCCTCGACTTCAATCACTTCATGTTCATTAAGCAAAACCGTAAAACCAAGCCGCTTCATCTCCGTTATCCATGCCTCTGCCCCTGAATAGTATTCATGGTTTCCTGTGATAAAAAACTTGCCGTGTTTGGCTTTGAGTTGCCCAAGTGGTGCAACATCATCTTTTAATCGCGCAACAGAACCATCCACCAAGTCACCTGTCATCACAATCATATCGGCATCCAAAGCATTCATCTGCAAGACCAATGTCTGCACATAATCCTGCTTAATCATAGGACCAATGTGTAAGTCAGTGAACTGGACGATTTTTAGCTTTTGCAAGGCTTCTGGCACATTGCCCAACGGCACCTGCACCTCTTTAACAATTGCCCCACCCACTGCCTGCTCAAAACCAATGCCTGTGGTGATACCAACGCCACCAAGTACGCCCAAACTCACCGTAGATGTCATAAACTGCCTACGCTCAGGGCTTGGTTTTATTTTTTGGGTGAGTGCATGAAATATATCAATCAGCATGTATACAATAAACAATAGCGAGAAGAATCCCATGTTGAGATACACAAACCATGCCAGCATATCCGTAGTGTTATTGATAATGCCAAACAAGCGCAAAGCCATAGCCAGCGTGGACAGCAGCCAAACTACAAACAAGTAGCCCCAAACAAGTCTTCTGGTGGTTAAAGTGGGCAAGTGCATACGCCAACCCACATAAAATGACATCAAGGCAGACATCAGCGAAGCAATCAACATAAACCAAATCATGGTGTGACCGTAACCCCCAAAGCATGAACGTAAGCTTAAAACTTGCTTACATCAACGCGGTAACCCATCATCGGGGTATGACAAACACCCCACCCACGCCTGAACACATCGCACAAAACATCGCAGATCAGGGGTATTGCATCGTGGATAACGCACTACCTAAACATATCTACCAAGGTCTTCACCAACGTATCACCAAATTACCCGCATCCGCCTTTACGGATATGGGCATTGGACGTGGCGCTTCATCCTACGTGGATAAAAGTTACCGCAGTGATACAGCATGTTGGTTAAGTGGTGATGGCCAAGCCGAACAAGCGTATTTATCTTGGATGGAAACACTGCGTTTGGCAGTAAATCAACAACTATTCATGGGTTTATTTAATTATGAAGCACACTTTGCCCACTACGCACCACAAAGTTTCTACATGCGACATATGGATGCCTTCAAGGGACAATCTAACCGCAAGTTAACAACTGTGTTTTATCTCAACCCAAACTGGGACAAAAATGATGGTGGTGAACTCTTGATATATCAAGATCATAAAAGTGACACACCCTTACAAAGAGTGGTGCCACACATGAATCGTTTGGTTGTATTTCTTAGCGATAAATTTCCGCATGAAGTGTTACCTGCACAACAAGACCGCTACAGCATCGCAGGCTGGTTCCGCCTTAAAGCTTAGGGTATTTATCCAAAATATCTTCAAACCTATCAAACACATGCAATGCACCTTCGGCTTTCAATATATGCGCAGGCTCTACGCCAAAAGACACTCCATACGAACGTACACTTGCTGCATTTGCCATTTGAATATCAAACCTTGAATCACCAATCACCGTTGTATTGGCAGCCACCGCGCCCATCTCAGCCATACATTCATTGACCATGGCAGGATGCGGCTTGGAGGTGCAAATATCGGCAGTGCGCCAAACTGGAAAAAACCTTTGTAAATCAAACACATCCATCACCCGAATGAGCCCTCTACTTGATTTGCCTGTGACCACGCCCATGGCATAACCTCGACTATCCAGTTCTTCCAAGGTTTCAATCACATTGGGGTACAAGGCAAGGCTGGACTCCATCGCCCGATAGTTGCTACCATACGATTCACAAAGCTTGGTTGTTAAAGCCTCATCCAAATCATCATGCGCCAGCTTCTCTACCGCAGCAACCAGAGATAAACCGATAATGCCTAGTACATCTTGGTAATCGGGTTCTGCTAAATCATGGTCAGTGAACGCTTTTTGCATGGCTTGCGCAATTGCGCCGTGCGAATCGGTAAGTGTGCCATCACAATCGAATAAAATAAGTTGTAGGGGTTGATTATTCAGTGGGAATATCCTTTGTGGTAGCTTCTTGTTCAAGCCACGCATCTTGCGTGCGTTTGACCTGCCACGTCAACACTTTATCCACCGTTACTACCATGTTTTCATCTGCCAAACGGATATAGGTGCTGGTTAAATCCGTAGCGGGTTTACCCACAAACACAGACAATAACACCTTGCCTTCTTTATCTTGCAAAATCACTTGTACATCCAACACTGAAAAGCGAGAAAACTTTTCTGGGGTACGGCTAGCAATGCGTTTCACCTGCATGGTTTGTAAATCATACAACAATTGACTGACCACATTGGTTTGCAAATAAGTCGGTGTATCACGACCAACCAACAGCCACTTATCACCGTCTCGTTTGGCTTCCAGCTTGGGTTTATCCTTGATATAAACACTGAAACCTGCCACATCCTCTAACGCAAAGCTGGGTAGGAGCGGCAAGGTCTGTGAGGTATTTTCGGGTGTATTCTGAGTGACAATCAATGCCACCAAACCCAGTGTAATGATGACAGCTATCAATTCTTTCATCTGTTTTGTTCCCATGTCATATTTCTGCGCTTGCGTAAATACAACCAACGCCAGCCAGCAAGCATCAACAGCAACACAGGTAAAGCAAACAGCCACACCACTTTAAAGAAGGTGCGACCTTGTTTTTCTAGTCGCTCAAGCGGTCGTTGGGTTACACCTTTGGAGCGCAATTCAATCAAGGCTTCATCATGACTTAACCAATCCAGCATATTCAGAACCAACACCGTGTTTTGCCCATCAATGAATTCGTTGTCTAATAGTGCACTTGAGCCAGCCACCAGCAAACGGCCTTCCTCCACGCTGGCAATATGCGCACCATCAGCCAAAGCTTTGCTAAATGCAGATATCATTGCCCCTTCTTGCGCCAGCATCAAGGCTTGGGGTGACTGTTGTAAACCTTGAAACCGATCACGCATATTGATGAGCGGGTTCACATCAAAAGGTGGGCCTGATTGTACCGCCGACCACTCCGATGATGTGAGCAAAGTTTGTTTGTCCGCACTTTGCTCTGCCCACAATAATGGTGCTGGAAATGGCATACTCACACTTTCCAAACCTTGGGTTATCACACTGTTTTTATTGATGTTTACAATGTTTGCAATAAAAGGAAAATCGACCACCGTTCGAAACGCAAAACCAGCTTGCTGTTGATTGACTGTGATACGACTGGCTTGTTGATCCATCACCAAACCAGGCTCCACCGATACACCAAGGTCAGACAATAACCAATCATTGGCATAACTATCCACGGGCAAAACTTGGAATCCCATTTGTAAATTTGGCTCAACATTGGCTGCCAAGACCAGTAGCCCATTCCCCGTCATACGGAATTGATCAAGATGGTAGCGAAACATTTCCGATGGCTTTTTATCCACACCAGCCACAATCAAGGCTTTGATTTCACCAGGCACATTTCCTGCTGCCAAGTCAACATCCACAAAGTCATAATCATCTTGCAAAAGTTGCTGCAATGTTTGTAGTTCTTGCGATGACTTGGCACCAAAACCTGTGGCAACAGCAATGGTTTGTTTGCCTTTACCTGTCAGCTTCTTAATTTTTCGTGTGAGCAAATATTCAAACCCTGCATCGGTTTGCACCACTGGAATGATTTCTTGTTTGTCCAAATATTCAATGACAATGGCAAGGTATGCTTGGCGCACTTGCGCCCTGTCATCTTCAATCACCTGCACTTGCACCTTAGGAATCTGCAAGGCTTGCAAAGATGCTTGGGTATTGGGGTTGTCCTCAGGGTTAATCATTTCAAAACCAAGGTTACCCTTTGCTGCATCCCTATAATTCATCAAAGTATCTTCAACAAATTGTTTGAGTTGCCCATAAGGTTGCGGCAAACCAGCGGTGAAATAGGCTTTAATTTGAATCGGCTCATCCAAATCTTGAAGCACTTGTTTGGTCGATGATGAAATGCTCGATGTTTGGTTATCACTCCAATCACTGCGCACATGTGAACCTTGCGCCACAGCAAACAGCAGCACAGCAACTACCAAGGTAAATGATAAGGTTAATAAGGTTTTACGACGAATAGTTGAACGTAAGTCAGCCATGATTACCGCCACCGCCTACGCACTAATGCGAACCAACTTAAACTTAAAAAAATCACTGTTAAACCAATAAACAACATCACATCAGCCAAAGATACCACACCGCGCATCATATTTTGATAATGATTAATCGGACCAAGCATGACAATCCAATCTTGCATAAAAATCGGTAAGGTGGGTGCAGCTTGGGTCATGAGAAAGACAACAAGCAACAGTATCAACCCTACAATATAAGCAATCATGGCATGGCTGGTCAGCGATGATGCAAATAAACCTATCGCTGCAAACAAGGCTGCAAGCAACCATGCGCCCAAAAAGGATGCCATCACTGTGCCCGAATCAAGATTTCCCAATAGCGATAAGGTCAACGGGTACAAACCCGTGAGCACCAATAAAAAAGTGATATGTCCCAATAGGCTTAAATATTTTCCTAGCACAATATCAATGGTGCGCGTGGGCATGGTTGCCAAGAGTTCATATGTGCCATCATGCAATTCATCGGCAAGCAGTCGCATGGACATGGCAGGGATAAAAAAGATATATAACAATGGCAATACGGCAAACCAATGGCGCATATCCGCTTGTCCATTAAGGAAAAGGCTGCTGCCAAAGAAAAAACCCGATGCCAATAAAAAAGCAATCGATACCACATAACCTTGCGGTGTATCCAAACCAATACGCCATTCTTTTTGGCATAATGCCATCACCACATTCATGTTTTTCCTCCTGTAAGTTCTCGGAAGACATCCTCAAGCGAGGCTTGTGCATTGCGTATTTCTAAAAGCACCACATCTTTGGCAACAGCAGCCAAAAACAACTGCTCGGCAAGGTTACAATCAGGCTCGGGATGCGATATTTCAATCTGGGTATGACCATCGGGTAATGTTTCTTGGTTGACGATAGTTATGTCTGACAATGTTGTTTGTAGGTGTGTTAACAGAACATTGGCATCACCTTTCACCGTTGCCAACACAAACGCCCCTCCTTGGGCTTGTTTGGAGAGTTCGTCGGATGTGCCTAAAGCTTGCAACTCGCCTTTATCAATAATCATCATACGGTCGCACACGGCTTCTACTTCAGGCAAAATATGCGAGGATAAAAGCACTGTTTTTTGTTCACCCAAGCGGCGAATCAAATGACGAATTTCAATGATTTGATTGGGATCTAAACCTGTGGTGGGTTCATCCAAGATGAGACATTGCGGGTCGTGTAACATCGAAGCTGCCAGCCCTACACGCTGACGATAACCTTTGGATAACTCCTCAATACGACGATACAACACTTGCTCCAAACCACAAGCCCGCGCCATTTCACCAATTTTGTCCTTGCGCGTTGCTGATGGAATCCCATGCATTTTGCCTGTGAATTGTAAATAAGCTTCAACATCCAAATCATGATAAGACGGTGCATGTTCAGGCAAATAACCCACCAAGCGCCGCACCTTTATCGACTCAGCCAAACTCAAACCATCAATGCTTGCATCACCTGAAGAAGGGGGAAGAAAACAGGTGAGCATTTTCATGGTCGTCGATTTGCCAGCGCCATTGGGGCCAAGCAGCCCCATGACTTCGCCGCGCTTCACTTCAAAGCTTAAATCATTCACGGCAAACCGATTGCCGTACATCCGTGTTAGGTGTTCAGCTTTAATCATAGCAGAAATATATGCACTCCAAAATCAAGATTCAAGGCTCTTTTTATTTTTAAAAATCATATTCAGCCCTTCATTTTTTGATGCAACTTAGGCTAAAAGGAAAGTAATACCGCAGTTTGCTTATTGCAAATGAGGATTGAACTTTTCTTTTAAACGCCAGGCACGTAAAAAAGTAAGGTGCTGAATCAATTTTAGTCTGCTTGCTGACGAATCCAAGTTGGCACATCAATATTATCATATGCTGCTGCTTGCTGCGGTGCAGTTTGTGCTTGTGCATGTCCACTGCCAACTGAATAGCCTGGCATAGGCACACTATCCAAAATGGGAAGTTTTGGTGTATGTAATGACTGCACTGTTGCTAGTTTTGGGGTGGTTTGTTTTTGTAAGCCTGTTGCCACCACAGTCACTCGCAATTCATCACCCGCATCCGCATCAAAGACTACACCACAGTTTACGTTGGCATCTTCATCCACCATATTATAAATAATGTTCATCACTTCATCATATTCAGCCATAGACAATGAATCTTCAGTTGCAGTGACGTTGACCAACAAACCTTGTGCACCATGAATATCGACTTCTTCAAGCAATGGTGAGGTGATTGCAGCTTCGGCTGCTTCGCAAGCTCTGCCTTCGCCTGATGCTGCGCCCATACCCATCATAGATAAACCTTGGTTTTCACGCATCACAGCCGTGACATCAGCGAAATCCACGTTGATGTAGCCTGGTTTGGTAATCATATCTGAAATACCGCGCACAGCTTGCAACAAAATATCATCTGCAATCAAAAATGTATCTTTCATGGTGGTGTTTTTGCCTGCCAAACCAATCAATTTTTGATTGGGGATGGTAATCAAAGTGTCTACTGCTTTGGTCAACTCAGCAATACCTTCATCGGCAAAACGCATACGGCGCTTTCCTTCAAACATAAATGGTTTAGTCACTACACCAACCGTTAAGATGCCCATTTCTTTAGCCACTTCTGCGATCACAGGTGCAGCCCCAGTACCTGTGCCACCACCCATGCCAGCAGTGATAAACACCATTTCTGTGTCTACAAGTAACTCTTTAATATGCGCCCTATCCGACTCTGCCGCTTCACGACCCACTTCAGGTTTGCCACCTGCACCCAAACCTTTGGTGCTGTGTGAGCCCAATTGCAAACGTGTTTCCGCTAGGCTGCGCCCCAATACCTGTGCATCTGTGTTTGCTGCAATAAAATCAACACCCGACAGGTTCTGCTCAATCATATTGTTCAAAGCATTACCGCCGCCGCCGCCAACACCAATCACCTTGATGCTTGCGACTTGTTTCTCTGTATCGTCTAAAGTAAAAGCCATTTTATTTCCCCTTTCTTTCATTTTTTATTGTTTTATTTTTTGTTATTCTTTTAAACTGGTTTTGTGTTCGTCGGCGCATACTACCCTCCAAACCATCGTCGAAGATTGGCAAAAATACTGCCGCCACTTCGCTTCTCATCATTGCGACATGCCTGCTCATTACGGTAGCGGTATCCATATTGGATAAGCCCTACACCTGTGGCATAAATCGGGCTGCTCACCACATCAACTAAACCGCCAATGTTTTGTGGACGACCAATACGTACAGGCAACTCAAATATTTCATCGGCAAGCTCTTGTGTGCCTTCGAGCAAACTACTTCCGCCTGTAAGTACCACACCTGCTGCCACCAACTCTTTATAACCTGAGCGGTCTAACTCTTCGCGCACCAATTCAAACAACTCCTGCATACGCGGCTCAAGCAATTGCGCCATGACTTGTCTTGGCATGGATTGTGGTGGGCGACCACCCACGCGAGGCACTTCCACAGTTTCTTCTGCTGAAATCATCGAGGTCATGCATGAGCCATATTTCTTCTTCAAAATATCGGCTTCTCTGGCTGATGTGCGTAGCCCTGCTACCAAATCATTGGTCATATGATCGCCGCCGACTGGAATCACAGCCGTATGCCGAATCGCACCATCAATAAACACCGCCAAATCCGTTGTGCCTCCACCAATATCTACCAACAACACACCAATATCTTTCTCATCTTGGCTAAGCACAGACTCACTGGATGCAATTTGCTCCAACACCATATCTGCCACATCCAAGTCACAACGATTACAGCACTTGATAATGTTCTGCGCCGAAGACACCGCACCCGTAATCACATGCACCCGTGTTTCCAAACGCACGCCACTCATACCCACTGGCTCACGAATACCATCTTGCCTATCAATGATATATTCTTGTGGAAGCACATGTAAAATTTGCTGATCTGCTGGGATATTCATCGCTTTGGCAGCTTCTACCACACGCGTCACATCTTCTTCGGTGACTTCCCCATTTTTTGTCGCCACCACACCATGACTGTTGTAACCACGAATATGTGAACCTGCGATACCCACATACACCTTTTTGATGTCCACATCTGCCATCAGCTCCGCTTCTTCAATAGCAAGACGAATGGATTCGACTGTGCTCTCAATATTGACCACCACACCTCGGCGCAAACCTTTGGATGGATGCGTGCCAATGCCGACAATATCTATACGCCCATCGGCGGCTGCCTCTGCAACAATACAAGCAATTTTGCTTGTCCCAATATCCAAGCCAACAATGATTTGATTTTCTCTGCTCATTATATGATCTCCTGCCTTGCTGGTCTGATAAACCATCTCTCTGGAATTCTTGCATCAATGCGCCAGTTGCCCTGCGCCCAACGCGGCTTGTTCAATAAATTAAGAATTTGTGTCACATCATGTTCTATGCTTGCCGCCGCGACAAACCATTGTTCACCTTGGGTGAAGTTTAATCGCCAGCCATTATCTGCTGCAATCAATTCGCTTAGGTTTAACAACTTTCGTACATCATACTTGTTTAGGGTGAGCAACATTTGCGTGGCTGCTTCAAGCTGCACGGATTCAGCGCGCAACACGGGCAAATCAATGCTTTCTCCCCACTTCAAAGCGCGATAAGCCATGCCTGTTTCATCAATTAGCATCACTTGTTGGGCTTGTTCATCTTTCCACAATGCCATAGGAATTCTAGCTTGGGCTTTGATAAGCAAACCATCAGGCAAGATGCGGCTAACTTGAAGTTGGGCAATGTCTGGCACTTGAATTATCAAGGTTTGTTGCAATTTTGCGGCCCTTGTATGCCAATAATCTTTGTTCGGTTGCTGTTCTAAATAAGCTTCAATTTGTGCTTGCACATGTGGTGCTGCATCAATATCCCAATACGACACGGATAACTGGTCGTTCAACTTCCACACCCCAACACCACACAAGACCAGTGCTGAAGATATCACCACACCACGAAGCAACGGCTGCAACCATTGTCTTGGGCGCTTTACAGATTTCACCACTGGTTTATTGCGCCTAACATTACCCTTTGGTTTCTTATTTCTTGAGAAAAACATCATACCTTTTCCTCCTGCTCCGCACTTAGTGCTGCTTCAACAATCATCACACATAAGGTAGAGAAACTGATGCCCACTTCCGCTGCGGCTTTGGGCAATAAGCTTGTTGCCGTCATGCCTGGAATGGTATTAATTTCCAAAACAACGGGCGCACCAATATCAGGTACAATCAAATCCACACGCGGCGCACCCAAACACTGTGTTACCCTGGCTGTTTTTTCTGAAATAATTTTACATTGTTCTAGCTGGCTTGCAGTAAGCCTAGCGGGACAATAATAATCGGTTGCACCTGTGGTGTATTTCGAGGCGAAATCATACATGCCCGATTTGGGGGCAACTTCCACGGGTGGCAAAGCTTTGCCATTCACCACAGAAACCGCCACTTCCACACCTTGCACACATTGCTCAACCAGCCAACCATTTAAGTTCTCAAGTTTAAGTGCATCCCAAGCCGCTGCATTTTCAATATAATGTAAGCCCACACTTGAGCCTTCAGACACAGGTTTAACAAATACAGGATAAGTCAAAGGTTTATCACCTTTAAGCACCACATCTTCAGGTACGCGAATACCCACATCATCCAATACACATTTGGTGAGCTTCTTATCCATACATAGCGATGATGATGCCACCCCAGAGCCTGTATATGGCAACTGCATAATATCCAATAACCCTTGAATACAACCATCTTCGCCATATGTGCCATGCAGAGCAATAAATACCACATCCGCTTTGGCTTGCTCAATTTGTGAGAACCATGTTTGGCTATCTTCGCTTAAATCCACAGCCACTACATCCAAACTTTGGCTGGATAACGCTTCAAACACAGCTTGACCTGAACGCAATGAAATCTCGCGCTCTGCCGATGCGCCACCCATCAACACGGCGATTCTTTTATTGTTGAGTTTACTCATAAAGTACACCCCACAAGTTTTACTTCAGGTTCAAGGTCAATATTGGTTTCTTGTTTCACCGTATTTTTTGCCAAACGAATCAAACCAAGTACATCCGCGCAACTTGCGCCACCTTGATTAACAATAAAGTTGGCATGAACATCCGAAATATTGGCCTTGCCCATTTGCTTGCCTTTAAGGCCCACGCTTTCAATCAATCGCGCTGCAAAATCACCCTCAGGGTTTTTAAAAACTGAACCACAATTAGGTAGGTTGAGCGGCTGCGTTGCACTGCGTTTACTCCGCATATCCCGCATGGCTTGCTTCACTTCTTCAGCGTCTTTTTTTACTAAACTAAAGGTTGCCGACAATACCAAACTACCTTGTGGTAAAGCCGTATAACGGTATTGCATAGCCAAATTATCTCGGCTGATATTTTGTACTTGCCCATCACGGCTTAATACTTCAATCGACACCAATACATCCGACACCTGTTGCCCAAATGCGCCTGCATTCATGGCAATACCACCACCCAAATCACCGGGCACTGTTGCCATAAACTCCAAGCCACTCAAACCTGCCGTGGCTGCCCGCTGGGCAATTTTGCTCATGCGCGAACCAGCACCCGAAACCACTTGCACACCATCTGTTTGTAGCGCATTCAATGCGCCCAAGTCCAAAACCAAAGCATCAATACCATCATCTGCAATCAATAAATTAGAGCCACGCCCAATGGGGAACACATAAGTATCTTCTGGAATTTTTTTCATCGCTTGAATCAATGCCATTTCATCGGATGGGCGGAATAACCACGCCGCATGACCGCCCACACCCAATGTTGTACGCGATGCAAGCGAAACATCGGCTTGGATGTTGCCAAAGTCGGATAAGGTCGAAAAATCAATCATGATTCCCCCCCCTGTTGCTCAGTCAACTGCTGGCGTAATTCACGCGCCAATGCGCCAATCGAACCTGCGCCCATCATCAATACCACATGCCCTTGGCTCAACTCATCCATTGCCCAAGCTTTCGCAGCTTGCATGTCTTCAATCACGTCCACATCTTTATGCCCGCGTTTACGCAT
>DQSL01000139.1 GCA_015663235.1 Mariprofundaceae bacterium | reverse complement strand
ATCATTTTGTGTCAACTGATTAAAATGATGATGTCCGCATGCTCGCGTCATCACTTGCATAAGTTCTGTTGAGGCATTGAAGAAGTTTGCCAACTGCTTGGCTGACTTTTCGATGTTTAACCGTTTTCTAAGCTCTGGTTTTTGTGTTGCAATGCCTGCGGGGCAATTGTTGCTGTTACACATCCGCGCTGCCACACAACCAATGGCTTGCATGGCACTATTGGAAATCGCCACCCCATCAGCACCCAATGCTATCGCTTTCACGAAATCAATCGGCACGCGCAAACCACCTGTGATAATCAACGTCACGCGACCACTTGCGCCTTGTTCATCCAAGTATTTTCGCGCTCGCGCCAATGCAGGAATAGTTGGCACACTGATATGGTCGCGGAACATTTCAGGTGCAGCACCCGTGCCACCACCGCGTCCATCTAAAATGATATAATCAGCACTGGAATCTAGTGCAAATTGAATATCTTGCTCAATATGGTTAGCACTTAATTTAAAACCAATGGGAATACCGCCTGTTAATTCGCGCACATGGTCGGCAAAGCGTTTGAAATCAGCCACCGATGACAAATCTTTAAATGTAGGCGGCGACACTGCATCTGTCCCTTCTGGTAGCCCCCTAACTTGAGATATCTTCCCTTTATTTTTTGCGCCTGGTAAGTGACCACCAGTGCCTGTTTTGGCACCCTGCCCGCCTTTAAAATGAAATGCCTGAACCTTCGTTAGCAACTCATCTTTAAAACCAAAACCCGCACTTGCCAGCTCATAAAAATATCTTGAGTTTGCAGCCTGTTCTTCGGGCAACATGCCGCCTTCACCTGAACAAATGCCCGTGCCAGCAAGCTCTGCACCTTTTGCCAAAGAAACTTTAGCCTCTTCCGATAATGCACCATAACTCATGTCTGAGACAAACAAAGGTATGTCTAATTTGAGTGGTTTATCGGCTTGAGGACCAATCATAAGCGCTGTGCCCACCTCTGTATCTTCCAATAGCGGTTTGGTTGCCATTTGCGCAGTCATGATTTGAATATCATCCCAGTGCGGCAACTTATGACGCGGCACACCCATGGATGTCATTGTGCCATGATGACCCATTTGGCTTAACCCATGTTTTGCTATTTCATGAATCCAAGCCACCGTTGGTTCTTCTATGGTCGGTTGCACATCTTGGGATGTGACGGCATCAACTTTTACAGCACTTTCCTTGCCCACATCTTCTTGCGTAAATTGTTTGTGTGAACCATCGCAAAAGGGTGTGTTCCTAGAATGTTTACAAGCGCACAAATAGGCATCCCCATCTTCTTCTGCAACAAAGGCTTTGGGCTTGAATGAAGTGCCCGCATGTGAACCATCACAAAAGGGTTGGTTTTTAGAACGCCCACAAGCGCAAAAATGATATGTTTCACCCTTTTTTAAGTTTACTTTTGCTGGCTTGTTATCCGCGACAACTGGTTTATCCATTTTTATCCCCTCTTTTAAATAATAATTAATCTACATAAGGACCGTGTTGATGAATCGGTTCGCCGTGCGGCTGACCAAAACATACAATCAAACGACTATCGTGTTTGCCAAGTAAAGATAATGTTTCGCCTGCATCAAAAAACATGGCTTCGTTCTCTGTTAATAACTCTTGGTTCAAGCTGACTACGCCTTCAAGCACATAGACAAATCCACGCATTTGTTTATTCATATCCCGCTGATAAACACTGCCTTGTTTGATACTCACATCCAAATAGACAACAGATGTTTGCAGCTTGGTTGGTGAGCCAAGCCCCACCACTGTGCGCACCACAACACCACCATTGGTATCTTCTGGAATATCTTTTGCATCCACTTGTTGATAGCTGGGCGGCATTTGCTTTAAGTGTTTGGGAAGATTAATCCAAAGCTGGATACCTTGCGCCTTACCCTCTGGCATCTCTGAGTGCACAATGCCTTTCCCAGCAGTAAATCGCTGCAAACCACCAGCATGGACAGTTGATGTGTTGCCCAAATTATCCGCATGTTGCATCCCACCACCCAACATATAGGTGATGGCTTCAAAACCACGATGCGGATGGTCTGGAAACCCGCCAGCTTCAATATCAAAGTGATCCATCAACACAAACGGGTCAAAGTTCATCAAGCTATGTACAGGCATCAAACGATTGACCACCACACCATCACCTTCAGGCACAGTTAAAGCTTTTACTTTTTTCATGTTTGCGCTCCTATCCGAATATTTCAGGCAACCCTTGGGGTACAATGCGCGTGGGATTGATACTTTCATGGCTATAATAATAATGGCGTTTGATATGTTCGATATGCACCGTGCCTTTAATGTTTGACTGTGCATACAAATCCTTGAGGTAACGATACATATTGGGGCAATCGGCGATTTGTTTCTTATTGCACTTAAAATGCCCGAAATACACCGCATCAAATCGAATGAGCGTAGTAAACAAGCGCCAATCTGCTTCGGTGATGCTGCCACCTACCAAATATCGGCTGGAAGCAAGCCTTTCCTCCACCCTGTCCAAGCCTGCAAACAGGGCATCAAATGCCTCATCATAAGCTTCTTGGGTGGTGGCAAAACCAACCTTATACACACCATTATTAATGCTGTGGTACACATCTTCATTCACTTCATCAATCGCAGAGCGCAAATCTTCAGGATAATAATCATCCGTATTACCCGTCAAACTATCAAATGCTGAATTAAACATACGAATAATTTCCGATGATTCGTTGGACACAATCGTCTGTTTCTTTTTATCCCATAAAATGGGTACGACAACGCGCCCTGTATAATCCGCTTGCGC
The DNA here is from genome assembly GCA_015663235.1 of Mariprofundaceae bacterium. Classification (GTDB taxonomy): domain Bacteria; phylum Pseudomonadota; class Zetaproteobacteria; order Mariprofundales; family Mariprofundaceae; genus Ghiorsea. The sequence goes on along the minus strand of DQSL01000139.1, from coordinate 5,241 downwards.
ATGGGTATAAAGCTGATGCGCATACTGATAGCCATAAAGCGGTTCGCTTTTAGGTTGAAATGTCCAACCTTTATCCAACATATCAGGTGAAACCACCGTGACATCAATGAGATCGGCTAAACCTTTGAGCTGCCTAAATATCAGTGCGCGGTGCGCCCAAGGGCAAGCAAGTGAAACATACAAATGATAACGCCCTGCTTCAGCAGGGAACACACCGTCTGCGCCACCTATCCAACTGCGAAAAGATGAATCCTTACGCACAAACTTTCCACCTGAATCTTTGGTGTCATACCACTGATCCACCCATTTTCCTTCAACCAATAATCCCATAATACATTAACCTCTTTTGTTTAAAAAAAATTGCACCATGCCCTTTTTTGTGCGAATCAAGGCAGTTATCAGACAGAAACCGCAGTTTACATATTGTAAATGAGGATTGATGTATGATAACTAACACAGATGTAGCCAAAAAAGGGCATGGTGCAAAGTTTTTTACTGACGAATGCCTTCAATGGAAAAGTACAACTCCACTTCTTCAGATGCAGGGCCTAAATTATAAAGCATACCGTAATCCGCCATCCTAAAGCTTGTCCAACCTTCAAAACCTCGGCGATAGCCACCCCAAGGGTCTTTGCCTGCACCAATATGGTTGCCTTTAATGGTCATATCTTTGGTGACACCATGAAAGGTAAACTTGCCTTTGATTTCAATATTTTTCCCATCTTCTTTAAAAGAAGTGCTCACAAACTTCGCCTCTGGATAACGACCTGTCATAAGGAAGTCTTTACTTCTCAAATGTTTATCCCGCAATGCATGATTGCTATCCACACTGTTGGTATCAATTTTCACTTCTATTTTAGAGGCACTGGGATTTTTCTCATCGTAATTAAATGTGCCTTCAAAAGTATTGAAGCGACCAAGCAACCAGCTATACCCTAGATGTTTTACTTTAAATTGAATAAAGGCATGTGCGCCAGCGTCATCAATTTTATATGTTTCAGCTTGCGCTGTTGTTGTTATACCTAGTGTAAGCAGCCCTGTTAATAATATTGTCTTTAGTTTCATTTTCGTTCTCCTTTTTTATTGTTATTTTTACGATAATTTTAAATGTGCGCCATCGCAAAATGGTGCTTGCCCAGTATGTTTACACTGGCATAGTTGAAAAATACCATCTTGCTCCACGGTAAATACCATAGGTGTAAAACTTGTGCCCTCATGCGAACCATCACAAAAAGGTTGGTTTTTTGAGCGCCCGCAGGTGCAATAATAATACTCTTGCCCTTTCTTTAAGCTCATTTTGATAGGTCCATGCCCAGCAATCACCACTTCGTCTTTTTCACTCATATTACTCTCCTTTTAAATATCTATTGCTCTGAAACCAATTTATAATCTACTTTAACGGGAGATTGTAAAATAAATAAATCACTGTTTTCTAATGCTTCAATATTCATTGAATTTACACCTGATATTCGAACAAATGAATCCGTTGTTATTTCGTTGCTTTCGATTAAAACACTGCCATCCAATACATACAGCGAATAAAAACTGCCTGTTTCAAGTTCAAAAGAATGGCTTCCTTTCTGAATTTTGTACCTATTTGCTGAAATGCCAGGCGCATCAGTTTGGATGGGCGCTGTTTTACCTACATATGCTTTTACCTCTAAGTTTCCTTCTTTCTTCCATGAGAAAGAATCATGTTGGAAATCTTTATAATAGGGGTCTTTTTGAGATGCTTTCTCAAAATCTGGGTCGAGCCAAATTTGAAATGCTCGAGAACCTTTTTTATATTTTTCCGCATGTTGCAGCCCGCTGCCTGCTTGTATGTGTTGAACACCTCCAGCGGGTAAGGGAGTCCATACCTTTGTTGCTGTATCAAAGTGTTCCAATCCACCTTCAAAAATAAAAGTTAATATTTCAATATTCTCATGGGGGTGCATCCCAAATTCACCATTATCAGGAGCCTCTACATGCGCCCAATACAAAAGATTGGAGTATACTCGTCCTGAGATTGGTTTGTTTTCATGTAGTCGCCCGCCAAATAAGTCAGCATTATGCTGTTGTTCTCTCGTCTTAATTTTAATATTCATATTTTTTCCTTCATTGCTGTTTGCCTTTGATACCTAACATACGCAATAATGTTCTGTCTTTATCTATCCAATGATGTTTCAAAGCTGCAGCGGCATGAAGCCCTACAAACCCTATAAAACCCCAAGCAAAATATTCGTGAATGCTACCCGCAAGTTCTTCTCTGCCTTTTTCCGCAGGGAATAAAGCAGGCATTTCAAACCAAGTGAACACTTGCACAGCCCTGCCATCTGCCGTGATGATAAGGTAGCCGCTGAGCATCAACGCAAACATCAACACATAATGCAGGCGATGCACCATCAGCCCAATCACCTTCTCAAAGGTTTGCCCATAAATTTTAGGCGCAGGGTTGGTTAACCGCCAAAATAAACGTATAAATAACAATAAAAACAACAAAATGCCCGCACCAATATGCAAGGTTGGCGCAGCGCGATACCATTCATCCACATAGGTCAAATCCACCATGTATAAACCAAGCCCAAACATGGCAAACATCAACAATGCCATCAGCCAATGAATGCCAATACTTACCCAACCGTAACTATCTTGTGTATTTTGTGATTGCACAAAACCTCCAAGTTCTGTTTCTAACAATGGAAAGTTTACAGGTAGACCGATTGATAAAAAGCATATATAATGCATCAAGATGATAGTTTTTATTAATCAGGTTATTTATGACTTTAGAACAACTTAAATATTTACAGGCGATTGTTGAACATGGAAGCTTTAGGGCAGCGGCAGAGTCGGTATTTCGCAGCCAATCTTCGCTAAGCATCAGCATCAAGAAATTAGAGCATGAATTGGATGTTCAGTTGTTTGAACGCAAAACCTACCGCCCTACACTCACGATTGCAGGCAAGGCGATTTACAAAAAAGCACAGGTCATACTCAGCAAAAGCCATGAGCTTAAAAGCTTGGCAGAACATCTTGCCAGAGGACATGAAGCAGAGCTTCGCCTTGCGATTAGCGGCGTGTTGCCCATTGAACCTATCATTGATATTCTAAATCAAATTAACACGACTTACCCTGAAACGCGCATGACCATGCTCATTGAAAGCTTGGGTGGCACAATGGAACGTTTGCTTGATGATGATGCAGATATTGCGCTCACCGACTCCTTTGAATCCGACAGCAACCTTGAAGGCATATTACTCACCGAAATCCCTTTTGTCAGCGTGCTTTCCAGCCGCTCCAAGTGGGTGAATAAGATAACTTCTTTAACCGAACAAGACTTAGAGAATGAGACCTTGATTGTTGTTCGTGATACCAGCCATCATTCTACACGTATTAGCAAAGGTATATTAGAGGGTGCGCCGCAATGGGTAGTCAATGATTTTTCCACCAAACAACGCATCATTCGCTCAGGTAAAGGTTGGGGGCGGATGCCCTATCATTTGGTTAAGGATGACATCAAAAGTGGTCAACTTATGATGCTCAATTCGCACGACTTTGGCACTTTCCAAGCGCCCATTCATTTGGTTCGCAAAAAGAACAAAACCGCTGGTTCTGTTGCTGAAAGCCTATGGCAAGCGTTGCAAGCTATTGCTTGGATAAACCCAACGAACAAACCGCTTGTATAATGTTTGCCGCAAACGTTTGTTTACTTGTAGCAGGTAAAGTTTCTTGGTGATTTGCTGTCACCCACCAACCTGAAGCTTTATCCGCACCCATATTCGACACATCATTGGCAATAATCGCATCCACACCTTTACGCTTCAATTTATCTTGCGCATAGACCACATGATTTTCACTTTCTGCGGCAAATGCGATGACTTTCGTAGGTCGCTGCTGCATACCCGCAACCGTTTGAATGATGTCGATGTTTTCAATCAGCTCCACTTGCATGTTTCCGCTTCGTTTAAGCTTACCTTGTACTTCATCTGCAAACTTAAAATCACTCACTGCCGCCGTGCCAACAAACACATCCACACCTTTCGCAGCATCCATGCTTGCTTCCAACATCTGTGCCGCACTTTCCACATCTATGCGTTGCACATCAGCGCGTGTTGGCGGCGTGTCTTTGCCTGCAATGAGTGTGACTGCTGCACCACGTACTGCCGCAGCATCGGCAAGTAATGCGCCCAATGTTCCCGTTGCTCGATTGCTTAATACACGCACTGCATCCCAAGCTTCAATAGTTGGCCCTGCATTGATGACCCATGTTTGACCTGCCAGCGTTTGTGCTGCCAGTAAGGGCAAAGTTGCTTGCACAATAGTTTCAGGCTCAGCCAAACGCCCTGCCCCCTGCTCACCACAAGCCAACGCACCCAAAACAGGTTCAACGATATAAAACCCGCGTTCGCGCAAAATCTTCATGTTCGCTTGATTGGATTCGGCTTGCCACATGCTCACATTCATCGCAGGTGCAATCAGCACAGGTTTTTCACTGGCAAGTAATAATGTGGTCAATAAATCTTCGCCAATACCACGGGAAACTTTGGTGATGAGATTGGCTGTGGCAGGTGCTACCACTACCACATCCGCCCAACGCACCAATTGAATATGCCCCATGCCATGTTGCTCGGTGAGGTCAAATAGGTCGCTATGCACTTTATTGCCCGACAAAGCTTCAAAGGTGAGTGGGGTGACAAATTCTTGTGCAGACTTGGTCATCACCACCTGCACTTCTGCACCTTGTTTGATAAATAAACGCATCAATTCCACAGCACGGTAGACGGCAATACCGCCACCCACGCCTAGCAGAATACGTTTACCTTGAAACATCACTTTAAGCTTGCAGCTCTTGCAAACGTGCCAACACTTTAGCTACATGTTCAGGCACACGCACTTTACGCCAAGCTTCCACCACCACACCTTCAGGGTTTATAATGAAGGTTGAACGCTCCACACCCATATATTTTTTGCCATAATTCATTTTTTCTTGAATCACATCAAACGCTTTGCAAAAAGCTTCATCAGGGTCAGAAATTAGAGGAAAATTGAAATCATATTTTTCAGTGAAATTGGCATGTGATTTCAACGAATCACGACTCACACCCACAATCTCCGCATTTGCCGCGCTAAAGTCGGGCAAGGCATCGCGAAATTCACACGACTCAGTGGTGCAACCTGATGTATTGTCTTTGGGATAAAAATAAACAATCACCCATTTTCCCAAACTATCTGCCAACTTATACTTGGCTTCAGGGTAAATAT
>DQSL01000052.1 GCA_015663235.1 Mariprofundaceae bacterium | reverse complement strand
TTTAGCTTACAAACAGGTGCAATTGCAGCTGTTTTATTGTTGCTGCTATTGTCGGGAAGCGTAAGCACCGTGGTTGTTTTTATGCTGTTGTTTGTGCTTTTACCCGTGTTTGCAGCGCAAACCATGCAACGCAAAGGTTTGGGTCAGGCTGGTTGGATATTAGCTTTGGTGTTGTTTGTAGGTTTTGCTTCAGCCATGGTTGTTGGCGCAAGCCCGCAAGGTTTGGAAGTATTTGTGCAGCAGCAATTCAAACCTGTGTTTGATGAAATGATTGCAGGTATGCCAGCAGGTGCAAACGCAGACATCGCATCCATGCAAAATTTGCAAGTGATGATGGTTAAAGTGTTCCCAGGTTTTTTTATTTTGGGGCTATGGTTTATCTGGTGGACAGACTTGATTTATGCGCGAAACATTGCGCAGAAATATGGCTTTTACCAAGGTGATGAAGGTAATATTTTAAGCTTTTCTTTGCCCAGTATGTTGGCTTATGTGTTGTTAATTTTGTTGGGTGTTGCTAATTTGGCAGCAGGTGATTTGCAATATATTGCGCTCAGTGGTGTGATTGTGTTGGCAGGATTGGCTGCGGTGCAAGGTGTGGTTGTTGTTCATGCTTGGTTTAAAAGCAAAGAAATGGTCAACACGATTATTGTGATGTATGTAATGTTATTTTTTTGGTCCTTTGTGGTGGTTGTATTTTCCCTCATTGGACTACTTGATATGTGGTTTAATTTTCGTCGAAAGTTTATTTCGGCAACAGGAGAAAAATGATGGATTTAATTCTTTTGGAACGTGTAGAAGGGCTTGGAAACGTTGGTGACGAAGTCAAAGTTCGTGACGGTTATGGTCGCAACTTCCTTCTTCCACAACAAAAAGCGGTGTCTGCAAATGCTGGCAATCGCAAAGTATTTGAGCGTCGCCGTTCAGTGTTGGAAGAACAACAGCGCACAGTGTTGGAAACAGCACAAGCAGAAGCTGAGAAAATGTCTTCTTTGAATTTGACAGTGATTCGTGCGACTTCGGACGGTACACACTTGTATGGTTCAATCGGCGCAAACGAATTGGCTGAGTTGGTTACCGCTGAAGGTTATGATGTTGCGCGTCGTGACATCTTGCAAGATGCACCGATTAAAGAAGTGGGCGAGCAAGAGTTCCGTGTTCGTTTGCATCCCGATGTGGTTGCAACCATTAAAATCAGCGTGGAAGCTGAAGCGACTTGATTGAAGAAGGAAGAACCTCGCCACGCGAACTAGAGTTGCGTGAGCGAGTTCCTCCTCATGCTCGGGATGCCGAGTGTGCTGTTTTGGGTGGCATCATGCTTGACCCAGAAGCTTTAGAGCATCTTGAAGGTATCCTTGTGCCAGACCACTTTTATGTGGCTGCCAATGGTTATATTTTTAATGCTATTCAATCATTGGCAGGTCAAAACAACCCTGTGGATGCGTTAACGGTTAAAGACTATTTGGAGCGAACTGGTGAATTGGACCAGTGCGGTGGCGAATCGTATTTGGGTGATTTGATTTCGCTCATCCCAACCTCAGCCAATGTGCGTTATTATGCGGAAATTGTGCGTGAGCGTGCGATTTTGCGCCAACTGCTCAAAGTTTGCAGTAAAATATCCCAAGAAGTGTACGAAAATCCTATTAAACCAGTGGGCGAACATTTGGATACATCTGAATCGCAAATGCTTGCCGTGGCTGAAAGTTTTACGCAAACCAAACCTGCATTTCAAGGTCTAAAAGAGCTGATTCAAGAAGGTTACCAAGAACTGCAACGTCGCTACGAAGACCAACGAAAAATCACAGGCATTGCCACAGGTTTCACAGACTTGGATGAAAAAACTGCGGGTTTACAGCGTGGTGATTTAATCGTGATTGCAGGTCGCCCAAGTATGGGTAAAACTGCTTTTGTAATGAACCTTGCGCAAAATGCAGCCCTGCGAGACGTAGAACCCAATGTAGTTGCAGTATTTTCATTAGAAATGTCTGCCCAACAGATTGGTATGCGTTTGCTTGCCGCAGAATCACGTGTTGATATGTCTAAAATGCGGACAGGCAGTTTCGCTTCGGATGATTGGCGAAAGCTTGCATCGGGCACAGGGAAACTGGCTGAAGCCAATATTTTTGTGGACGATACACCTGGTATTTCAGTGCTTGAAGTGCGCTCAAAATCGCGCCGTCTCAAGCGTGAAAAAGGCCGGCTGGACTTGGTGTTGATTGACTATCTGCAATTGATGACTGGTAATGCCAATGCTGACCGAAAAGACCTGGAAATCAGTGAGATGACACGTTCGCTCAAAGGGCTGGCGAAAGAATTGGATGTACCGATTATCGTTCTATCACAGCTTAACCGCTCTTTGGAATCCCGCTCGGATAAACGTCCGATGATGTCAGACTTGCGAGAATCGGGTGCGATTGAGCAAGATGCGGATGTGATTATGTTTATCTACCGTGATGAGGTGTATAATAAAAAGCCTGAGAATGAAGGGCTTGCTGAAATTATTATTGCCAAACAGCGTAATGGTCCAATTGGTACAACGCGATTAACATTTCTTAAAGAATATACCCGATTTGAAAACTTCTCAGGTGGCGAACATTCAGGATTTTAGTCGTTAAGACTGATAATACCTAGGTTGGTCGCTTCAAATACGGCTTCAGAACGTGAGTTTACGGACAACTTCTTGTAAACACTACGGATATGGGTGCGAATTGTATTGGCTGATACATCAAGAATAGCTGCAATCTCATCATAACTATAACCCTTGGCAATCCACTTTAACACTTCATGTTCACGTGCTGTGAGCGGGCTTTCTGTTTTTGGTTCCGCTTGTTTTTCAGGTTGATTAAAGCGTTTGAGAAGAAAACGCGCAACTTCTGGGCTGATGGCAGATTCACCCCGCATCAATGTGATGATGGCTTCCCCCAAGGTTTCAAATGCTTGACGCTTGAGCAAATAACCACTTGCACCAGCTTCCAAAGCTTCCACCACATGTTCTTCATCGGCATACGTGGTCACCACCAATACCTCGATATTGGGATACAATCGTTTGGCTTCTCGAATCACTTTTACACCATGTCCATCAGGCAAGCCCAAATCCGAAATGAGGATGTCGGGCTGATGTTTGCCCAATGAATCCAATGCTTCTTGGCAGGTGGCAACAGCATCTACCAACGCCAGTTGCGGATGCATATTGATAGCGGCTGCCAAATGTTCTCTGGCAGGCTTTTCATCCTCAAGCAACAGGGCTAGATAGGTGTTGGGTAATGACATGTTTAGCTATTTTTCGTGAGGCTTGGGTCAAAGCGTTTATTTAAATAGGCGACAATATCATTGGACTCATACATCCAAGTGGTTTCGCCATTTTCTTCAATGCGCAAACAAGGCACTTTGACTGTGCCGCCTTCTTTTTCCAAAGTGTTGCGATGTTCACCGCCACGAACTTGGGCGTTACGGTATTCCAAAGGCAGCTTGAGTCGGCGCACAGTTTTGCGCACTTTGATGCAAAATGGGCAGCCAAAGTATTGATACAAGGCCATGTTTTGCACTTCTGCGTCTACTTTAGCTTGTTCCTCGGTGCTGCGTTTCACTTTGGCAGGGGTGAAGATAAAACTGAAAAATGCCCAAATGACACCTGCAACTTCACGCATCACTCTTAATAATACTTTTTTAATCATAACTGGGGTAAACTCCTTTGTAGGAAGCAGACTTTAGCGATTATAATCATAATATCATCACTTTTTATAAAGTATGTGCTATTTGACAAATCTGTTTGTATTTATATGGTGACTAACCCTTTTTAATTGGGTATTCAGGAGAAAAATCATGGCTTCAACACAAGATATTTCATGTTACTCACCAGGTCTAGCAGGTATTCCTGTTGCTGAATCTTCGGTGTCCACCATTGATGGGCAACAAGGCATTCTTGCATACCGTGGCATTGATATTGAAGAGCTTGCTGAGAAGTCTTCCTTTGAAGAAACATCCTACTTGCTCATTTATGGTGCGCTACCCACAGCCGAAGAACTGGCAAAGTTTGACCAAGAGCTTCGGGAGCACCGCAGAATCAAATTTCGTATTCGTGATATGATGAAATGTTTTCCTGAATCAGCACACCCTATGGATGCGCTTCAAGCGTGTGTGGCGGTGTTGGGTATGTATTACCCTATGGACACAGGGCTGAACCAACATTTGGGAGAAGGTGAGATTCGTGAAGTATATCTTCGCCTGATTGCCAAGCTGCCAACGATTGTTGCGGCTCATTCAAGGATGCGAAAAGGGGACGACCCGATCCAACCACGCGATGATTTATCTCATGCAGCCAACTTTTTGTATATGCTTACAGGCAAAGAACCCACCCCTTTGGCAGAGCGCATTATGGATGTGGCATTGATTGTTCATGCCGAACACACCATGAATGCCAGCACATTCTCCACCATTGTGGTCGCATCATCCCAAGCAGACCCATATTCATCTATCAGCGCAGCCGTTGGCTCATTATCAGGCGCATTACATGGCGGGGCGAATGAAGATGTATTGCATATGTTGGATGAAATCGGGACATTGGCGAATGCTGAAAGTTATTTGAAAGCCAAGCTTGCCAACAAAGAAAAAATTGCAGGTTTGGGGCATAGAGTTTATAAAACCAAAGACCCAAGAGCAACACTTTTACAAAAGCTCTATGTGGATTTAGCCAAAGAAATGGGCGAAGACCCAACCTATGAAATTGCCAAGTATATCGAACAGTTTTCTCAGGAAACATTGGGCAAGAAAGGCGTATGTCCCAATGTGGATTTCTATTCAGGCATTGTGTATCGCAAGCTTGGCATCGACACAGACTTGTTCACCCCGATTTTTGCCGTATCTCGTGTTTCAGGTTGGTTGGCACATTGGCGCGAGCAGTTGGCTGATGGTCGCATTTATCGCCCAATGCAGATTTATAATGGGCAAAGTAATCTAAGTTATACCCCGATTGAAGACCGAACTTAAGCCAAGGATAATTTGCCTGCGCTGATATTGATAAGCTGCGTATTAAAGCTTTCAATGTCTACCAACGGCACTTCAATAGTGAGTGATATTTGGCTCGCGTAATCAGCTTGTTGAATGTTGATATTTTGTGATGTGAGCAGATGTTTGATGCTTTTTTCTAGTGTGTAATCGAATGCAATGTTAAAACTTTTACAAGACACCAGTGCTTTTGTTTCTAATTTATCCATGGCAAGGCTTGCCGAGCTGGAGTAAGCGCGAACAAGTCCGCCTGCGCCCAATTTGATGCCACCAAAATAACGCACGACCAGCAAAGTTATTTCACCAACCCCTTGATGTTGCAATACATTGAGGATGGGTTTCCCCGCCGTGCCTTGCGGCTCACCATCATCACTGCACGCAATGTCCAAGCTTGCCGTGGGATGTCCAGCAATATATGCCCAACAGTGGTGTCGGGCATCAGGGTGCTGCTTTTTTATTTGTGTGATGAATGTTTTGGCTTGTGCTTTATTTTCAGTTCTTTGGATATGCGTGACAAATCGACTTTTGTTGATGATTTGTTCAAAACAGAGAGGGGCAGCAGGGACTTTGTAGCTCACGTTATATTGCGATGACTTTCATAATTTGCGATGTTGTAATACAGGCATTCGCCGCTTCAAATCTTGAAGAAATCTGGTTTCAAGGCTTGCGAAAATCATACCCTCACGTTGACTCTGGGATGCTAAAGTTTCACCCCAAGGGTTGATGATTTGGCTATGTCCATAGGTTTGCCTACCATCGGCGTGATGTCCAACTTGCCCCGCAGCCAACACATAAGCTTGGTTTTCAATGGCTCTGGCTTTGAGCAACGTGTCCCAATGCGCTTTGCCTGTTGGCACAGTAAATGCAGCGGGAATGCTTAAGATATTGCAGCCCTGTTGGCTGTATTGTCGATATAGTTCAGGAAAGCGTAGGTCATAACAAATGGATAAACCAACTTTCCAGTCCTGATTTAGCGTTACCGTTTCAGGTGAATTTCCCGCACTGATATGGGCTGATTCTTGCCAAGATTCACTGCCCAAATCCACATCAAACAAGTGTATTTTATTGTATGCCGAGACAAGCGTACCATCGGGTGAAAACACAGGGTTATGATTGAAGTATTTATCAGGATTGCGCTCATCTTGAATCAATAATGAGCCAGCAATGAGCCAGAGTTGGTGAGTTTTGGCGAGTTGGCTGAAATGGTGTAGTATTTTTTTGTATTCACTTGGTTGAGCATGGTGGTGTTTTAGTTTGTTGTCAGCGGTAATTAGGGTTGCATTTTCAGGCAATAGCAACACATCAATGGTTTGTGCATGTTCTGCTAAAAGCTGGGTTATGTGTCGAAGGTTTTGTGTTACATCATCAGTAGTGCATAGCTGCATACAAGCAGCTTGCAGGTTTAATGTTTGCTGTTTTCCCACTTATTTTGGTGCAAGCTCAATGGCTTTTTTATTTTGATGTACTGTCACCTTATACTCATCCAAAAAGCTCATGCCGAGCAAACCTAAGTTGGGGTTATCCTCGGAAATGGTTTGAATAGTTGCGCGAACTCTTGATTGGTTCATTTTGCCAATGCTGATGTTTTTAAGGCGCACGCGAGGCACTTCAACTTTGCCATTTGCCGTTTGTACTTCAATGGTTTTGAATTTTAAGTCGTACAAACCTGCGCGTTTGGCAATGGCGGGCGGAATCGTCACATAAGTTGCGCCTGTATCCACAATAAAACGCATAGGCACACCATGCACGCTGCCTTCAACAATCATAGAACCAGACTTGTCTTTGTAGGGAATCATTGAATCAATTTTATTGATGTTGAATGCTGGATTCTTGATGGTGTAAATAGCATTTAATTTATGCTCTTTAGCATCAATGCTTGGTGCAGTATCGGTATAGATAATATCGCCGAATTCATTGATAATTTTATATAACTCGGCATGACCAATCATTGGCATTGCAAAGAAAGGTAACATCATCAATACTTTAAACATATCGTCCAACTCCTAAATAGTTGCCCATGTTGGCATTGTCATCCAACACAGGAACTAGCTTTTTATCACATGCCGACATAATTGTCATCATACCTGGTCCATGTCCTGCAAGTGGTGAGTCGGAATGAATCACCATGCCTATGGTAAGCGCACCTTTGCGGAATGTTCGCCCAAAATTGTTATCATGGTCAAGCACAGCAACAAAATCACCAAAGCGAAGTTTATCCAAGCCATGCTCCTTCACCATCTCTTCATCATGGCAAAGAATATCATAATCGCCTGTGGTCACTGACAATGCGCCAATGCCAGAACCCATCGCATAGTTGGGCACGATGACATTCACGGGCACTTCAATCTGCCCTTGTGCATTCTCTTTTAGCCCCATTTTTTCAAGCAAATCAGGGTCGATATTATAGATATACACATCATCGTGGTCGATAAATTTAAGCCCTTGTCCAAAACCTTTAATCATAAACTTATCATCGCAGGTGAGTTTATCCAAAGTTGCATCAGGGAAATCAATCATCAAATGATTCACACCGCCATGATGCCCAAGCACTGTGCCGATTTCACCTTTGGCTTCACCAGAAATCACCCGCGCCTGATTACCGCAGCAAGCATGAAATTGATAACCATCCTCAGACTTGCGGTTTTTATGGGTTAGCGTGGAAGAAACACCGGGCTCAATATGCTCACCCGCCCAACCAAACACAGAATCACCAACTTTTACATTATACGTGATGCCACCAGTAGAAGGCCAAGAAAACACTTCACCTTTACTGCCCACTTCAAAAGGTGCCCACATTTGAGCAGGGGATACACCACCTTGTACACCAGTGATGACCAGTTGTTCACGATTTGTTTTTAAGCTCATGTTTTTTCTCCTGCGAATACTCACTTATCGCGAAGTATAACGAGGTTTCAAGAAAAATGCGTCAGGTACTATCGCATCATCGGGTTATGAAAGCTTGGTGCCGCTCTTTCATGTCTTCATCTTTTAGCCAGTGGTGTACTTACTAGGTGAATTCACAGAATGAATGATACAACGATAGACTTGACCCCGCTGCTTCCATTTGAGCAGGGGATACACCACCTTGTACACCAGTGATGACCAGTTGTTCACGATTTGTTTTTAA
>DQSL01000111.1 GCA_015663235.1 Mariprofundaceae bacterium | reverse complement strand
CTTGAGCAACACCTTGGACTGCTCATGCCTAGACTTGTCAGATTCAGCACCAAACAAAGAAGACACCAAACGCATATTTCCTTTTTCCACAGCCGCTGTTAAGCAATAGCCAGCCTCTTCAGTATGCCCTGTTTTCAAGCCTTTTGTTTCAGGCAGCGACCAAAGAAGTTTGTTGCGATTCCATTGTTTTCGACCATCAAAGGTGTAACTCTTTTCCGAGAATATTTTAAAGAACTCAGGAAAATCACGCCAAATAGCAACACCCAGCTTTGCCATATCCATAGCAGAGCTAAAGTGATTATCTTCGGGAAAACCTGTAGGATTCATAAAGTGTGAGTTTTTCATGCCCAATTGCAGTGCCTTGGCATTCATCAAGCGCACAAATTCATCTGTTGAACCAGCCATATGTTCAGCCATCACAACCGAAGCATCATTACCTGAAAGCGTTGAAATGCCATGAATCACTTCACGCACAGTTGGGTGCATACGCGGCTCAAGAAACATGGTGCTACCACCAATTTTCCATGCTTTTTTACTCACATTCACCCGCTCATCCAAATCAAGTGTGCCTTGTTTGGCAGCCTCAAAAGCAAGGTAGAGTGTCATGATTTTGGTCATGCTCGCAGGAGCCAAACGTTTGTTTTCATCATTTTTCGCTAAAACCTGACCCGAGCGCGCATCCAACAGCACCCAAGATTTGGCTTTAACATTAGGCTCAAGTGGCCAAGTTACTGCCGCTGATGCCGAAACCAGTTGACCAAAAAAAACACCCAACAATAAAACCACTATTGATAACACTTTCACCATTGCCAATCTCCTTCTGGCTCAACGCTCCACTCAAACTGAGTTTCTTTGGAGCGCATCGCATAACCTTTAATCTTCAATACTTTCGCGTGCAACATCATACAACCGCTCTTTTTCCCACCATAACGCGTATCACCCACGATAGGGCAGCCTAACGATGCCAAATGTACACGCAACTGATGCGTTCGCCCAGTATGTGGCACCAGCCTAACCAAAGCTCTATTCTCTTTGCGTTCTAAAACGAAAGCTTGTGTTTTACTGGCTCTGCCATGCTCATCAATATGGTAGCGCCCTTGCCTATCCGCTTTCGCCGAAATCGCAGACTCAATCAACTGTTCATCCCAGTTGGGCGCAGGAGACACCACTGCCAAATATTCTTTCTCCACAGCATGTTTCCATTTTTGCTGCAAATGTTGCAAAGCTTTGGGGTCATAACAAAACATCATCAAACCCGATGTACCTTTATCCAAGCGGTGAACGGGCCTTAAGTTTTTACTATCTACTGGCGTTAACTTCAAAACCATGCCCATTTCATAGGGCAGCGTGCCTTTGGTTCGGTGTAACGCTTCTTGGGCATATTGCCCTGCTCTTTTATGTACCAATATCCAAGATTTATCGCGCCAAACAACTTGCTCCTCTGAAAAAGGCACAAGCTTTTCATCATCCAACATCACAATACGAACTTTTTCGCCGCCTTGAATAATACGACCCGCTTTTCGACAGCGTTTTTTATTAAGATACACCCCGCCTTCATCAATGGCGCGTTGTATTCTGCGCCTTGAAAAGGTTGAGATCGCAGCCAATGCAGAGTCCAAACGTTGCCCACCTTCTTCAAGTGGAATCGTTAGTTTTATGTCTTCAAATGCCATGTTTACACCTTTGCCAAAGCATCAAGCACATCATCATGTGTGGCACAATACACAATGCTTTCAAAGCCGTGGTCAACACTCATCACCAACTGTTGTTTCATCATGTCAATCAAGGGCAGCCAACATTCACCATACACCAACAAAGGGCGCGGCTCTAAAATTTTGATTGCCAACAAATCCCAAGTCATGGCAAATTCAGCCAATGTGCCCAACCCACCAGGCAAGACAATGTATGCCGATGGTTGCTCAATCAACACCTGCATACGCTCAAAGAAATTAGCCGCGCGTTTTTCTTCGCTTAAGGTGTTGTTGGGTGGTGTAGGAAACACTTCCAACGTCACACCTGTCACTTCACTACCTGCAGCACGAATACCATGCGAAAAAGCAGCCATCATACCCTGATGACCACCCACCATGCCCTGCCAGCCTTGTTGACCGATTTTATTTGCCAAGACTTCAACATCTTGAAAACGAATATCATCATCTGTAATCCGCGAGGAGCCAAAGGCTGTAATCATTTTTGCGTTATTCGACTTTAAATCAGTCATGGATAATCATCGCAGCAGCATACCCAAAACCTTGAACATCGCGCAAAACATTTTCAGCCTGTTGCAACGAAGCTAATGGACCAATACGCACACGATAAACACCTGCCGCATCTTGAATATGAAGCTTAGGCGAAGCCTTTTCATAGCGCTGGTTCACCTGCTGCATAACACCACGCGCATTGCTTTTATCACCAAATGCTCCGATTTGAACGTAGGGCTGTTCAGCACGAATGCCTACTTGGCTCAAAACGGCTTGATTAGGCGTATGCAATGTTTGCACACGCACTTTCGCCGTGCCATGTTTAATCACACCCAATGCCTTGGCAGCAGCATAGGATAAATCAATCAAGCGGCTTTTCACAAAAGGCCCTCTGTCGTTCACACGAACCCGAATAGATGTTCCATTTTCAAGATTGGTGACTTGCACTATAGAAGGCATGGGAAGTGTAGTATGCGCTGCTGTCATAGCATACATATTATAGGTTTCACCATTGGCAGTTTTTTTGCCATGAAACTTTTCACCATACCACGATGCAACACCTGTTTCATCGTAAGATTCACCGCTATTCAGAGGATAATACCATAACCCATCAATCTGATAAGGATTGCCACGTTTCACCTTGCCACCTTCTCCCAAATACAGCGTGTTTACATCACTTGCAGAAGGCGAAGGGCTATGATGCCCTGGCGGGTAACGTGTTGGCGCACATGCAGTTAATAAAGATAAAGAAACAACTGCAATCACCCACAAGGGGCTGCATTGTCTCAAGAGCCAATCTCACACTGCTGGTTGCCCAAAGAGTAAGCGAGTTCAGTGACTGCCAGCGCATAATTCCATGAACGGTTCCAGCGGGTAATGGCGTGGAAGTTTCGACTGACCAAAAGCGGACGAACACCGTCTTTAGTTTCACGCTCAATCAACGCAACCTTTTCATCCGAAGACCAGCCTTTTGGTTTTTTGATGCCTGCTTCTTCAAATTCATGCATGGCGCGATATTTGCGCGTTTCGTCTTTCAATGCCTGCTTAATAAAAGCGTTGCTAGGTAAGTCATTTATCCAATGCGCCACCATTTTATTATCTGTCCATTTGTGTCGTTTGAAATAGTTGGCTACACTAAAAATAATGTCTTGTGGGCTATGCCAAACATCGCGCTTACCATCATCATTGGCATCCACCGCATATGCTCTAAAAGAAGATGGAATAAATTGTGTGACACCAAAAGCACCCGCATATGAGCCATCAACTTCTTGTGGGTTCAGCCCTTCTTCTTCACACAAAAGTAAAAATTCTTTCAGCTCATTGCGAAAAAACTTGGCTCTACGCTCATAACCTGTGGATAATGTAAACAAAGCATCCAACACTTTATCTCTACCCCAGTTTTGTCCGAACCGCGTTTCAATGCCTAAAATAGAAGCTACAATTTCAGGTGCAACACCATATTTGGCATGTGCAGCAGCAAAGATATCTTTGTGTTGTGCCAAATAATCTTGCGAGCGTTTTTTAAGGCGTTTATTGACAAACAAGGGGCGATAATCTGCGTAAGGTCTTGCTTCATAAGGTGTATTCATCTTGCGAATCAAATCGGCATCAAATGTTGCGAACTTGATATACTTGGAAACATATGCCTTGGAAAGATTGGTTTCATCCAACATATATTGAATCAAATCATCACGTGTATATTTTTCAGCCAATAATTGGCTAGGCAAAGCCATAAGTGCAAACACTAGAAAAACATGTTTAAACGAAACATTTTGAGGAGAATTAAATATAATCATCATCGCAGACTATAAAACTTCAGCGTCCAAGCAAGTGATAGATGTCTCCAATCGCTGATTAAGGTTTCTTTTGATTGCTCGCCACTTGCTCTAATAAACGTTCCATGCGTTCCATGCGTGTTTCAATGGCAGAGGTATGCTCTTTAATCCAATGCACTTCGCCAGCTTCACCTTCACCTGTTTCTCGACTGACTTTTTCATGTTCTGATTGCATTACATCCAAAATAATACCAATCATCATATTCATGAAAACAAAGGTGGTTAAAAAGATAAATGTTAAATAATAAATCCAGCTCCAAGCATATATATCCATGGTTTCATACATCACATCCGTCCAATCTTCAAAGGTTGAAACACGGAAAAGCGTGAGCATGGAAATACTAATATCGCCCCATAATACGGGATTTATTTTCTCAAAAAGAAAGCTGCCCATGGCTGCATAAATATAGAAAATAATAAACATTAACACCAACACATAACCCATTCGAGGAATGGCAATCAATAATGAATTGATAAGCACGCGAAGCTCTGGAATCACTGAAACCAAACGCAACACTCTGAAAATACGGATAAGTCTAGCCAGCAGTACCATTTCACTGTCTTCAATCGGAATAAGACTGACAGTAACAATCAGAAAATCAAAAACATTCCAACCACTTTTAAAGAAGTTAACAAACTTCTTTTCTGCCGCCATACGGATAAGAATTTCAATCAAGAAGAAAATCGTGATGCCTATATCCAGCAGTTGCACCAACTTCACCCAGCTCGGATTCATGTCATAGGTTGATGCACCAATGGTTAATGCTGAGATGATGATAATAGCAATCACGGTTAGCTCAAACACTTTATTACTACGTATTTCCATCAGTTTATCTTGTAACTTTGAAGCTGTAAATTTCACGATGTTTCCTCTTTATTAATCATTCATCACGCAGCACAGCACGCAACTGTGGCAATTCCAATTCATTAAACACACGGATGCCATGCTGCATCAGAAGTTGAGCGGTGAGACCTTGCCCTTCAATCTTTGTCTTGGTAAATGTGCCATCATTCACCAGCGAATTGCCACATGACGGACTCCCCTGCTTCAGCAAAGCAAGTTTGATTTGAAGCTGCTGACAAATCACCAAAGCTTGCTGCGCGCCACCTGCAAAAGCTTGGGTCACATCAGCACCACCTTGGGTGACAACCATAGTTCCCTTGATTTCTGCCGCAGGTCTTGGCACACCAAGCCCACCTGCAACTTCAGGGCATAGCTCTTCAAGCAAGCCTTGTGCCTGCCATGCCAAAATTTGTTGTTTGGCTGCATCATGCAAACGATTAAAACACGCGCCACCATCATAACGCACTGCTTGCCCAAGCAGGCAGGCACTAATCAATATTTTTGGTGTTTGTTTATTGATAACTATGCAGAGCCGCTTGAAACCAGCACCTTCGCAGGGCGAAGCAAACGACCGTTCAAAGTATAGCCAGCCACATGTTGCGCAATCACCGTGTCCACAGGTTCATCCGATGGCATTTTAGATAGTGCTTCGTGTACATGTGGGTCAAACATCTGCCCCACCGCGTCCACACGCTCAAGCTCAAACTTGCTGGCAACCTTATGCCAAGAATCTAATGTTAAAGCCACGCCTTCACGCACCGCAGCTTCATTGCCTTCCTCGGTTTCCACTGCGCGCTCTAAATTGTCCACCACATCCAAAAGAGCTGTGGCAAACTTCTCCACCGCATACTTACGCGCATCCACGATTTCTCGCTGTGTGCGCTTACGTAAATTTTCCATTTCTGCATGTTGGCGTAACAATTTATCTTGAAGCTCTGCTACTTCTGCCAATGCCGCATCCAAGGGGTCAACGCTCTCTTCCCTACTTTCCAGCGTTTCTTCACCCTGAAGCTGAGCATCTTCTTCGGTATTTTTCCCAAGCTCTTGTTCAGTATCTTGCTCTAATTCTGTGTTGTTTGTTTCATCGTTGTTGTCGCTCAAAAGAAATCTCCTACAAATTCAAATATGGTTGCGTTATACATAAGTTTAGTCTGCCGTAAATTCAAGACCCTTCATCCACAAAATTACCGTTTGGGTAAATAAGGCAAAGGATCAATGGCGGTCTCACCCTTTCTTAGTTCAAAATGCACATGTGGGCCTGTCACCCGACCTGTTTCACCCACGGTGGCAATGCGTTGCCCTTGTTTCACTTTATCACCCCGTGCAACAAGGTTGCGGTCATTATGCGCATAAGCTGTAAACATTTTTGAGTTATGACGAATGATAATCAGGTTGCCATAACCTGTAAGTTTATTATCGGCATACACCACTTCACCTGATGCCGCAGCAACAATACGCGTG
The DNA here is from genome assembly GCA_015663235.1 of Mariprofundaceae bacterium. Lineage (GTDB taxonomy): Bacteria > Pseudomonadota > Zetaproteobacteria > Mariprofundales > Mariprofundaceae > Ghiorsea. The sequence goes on along the minus strand of DQSL01000111.1, from coordinate 5,989 downwards.
CCAATTTTTGCCGCAATATCAATGCCATCATGCATTCTGCCTTTGCGTGGTCCAAATTTACTGCTGAATCGACCTTGTACAGGCCAAATCAATTTGAAATTTTTAATACTGGGTGCAGCAACTGTAGGTGATTTGGTTGAAGCACTGGGTGGCTTATTCGGTTTACTGCCCGCCGAAGCGCGACTTCCGCGAATCACAAGCTTCTGCCCGATAAAAATCGTATATGGCTTCTTCAAACCATTAAGCTTGGCAATATCTTGGTATTTCACACCATAAGAACGCGCAATCAAAGACAATGTTTCGCCTTTTTTAACCGTATGTGTTGTTGCACCTTTATCTACACCTGGTATTTTTTGGATATAGACATGAATACCACGCGGATAATAGTCGTAACGTTCACAGCCAGCGATGCTTAACACCAATAAGGCCAGTAATAGTGCTTGCACCATCCGCCAGTGATAAGGTGCTACAATCATAACAAACTAACTGCGATAAACCCTGCCACAACCAACAGAACCGCACCTACTGTTATCCATTCAAAGTGTTTTTCCACAAAGTCCCGTACTGACTTGCCACCCCATTGCAGCAACGCGCCCACAAGGAAGAACCTTGCCCCACGCGAAACCAATGCAGCCAACACGAACAAGATAAAGTCCAAACCAAATGCACCTGCGGCAATGGTAATCACTTTAAACGGGATGGGCGAAAATCCTGCAATCAATACAATCGCCACACCATAGGCTACAAACCAATCTTCGGCTTTGCTGAATTGCTCTTGTAAACCGTAAAACTCTATCACTGGCTGCCCAATACTTGCCAATAAAAACAGCCCAATGCCATAACCAACGATTGCACCAACCGTTGAGCCTGCTGTGGTAATGGCTGCCAAACGCATACCCCACTGCGGCTTACCCAGCGCCAAAGCAATCAATAAAATATCAGGTGGAATCGGAAACACGCTGGATTCAATCAAAGCAATGAGAAACAAAGCATATTTTGCCGATGCATGGTCAGCCCATGATAATGTCCAGTGGTATAACCTACGCAACCACGATTCTTTCTTTGGTGTGTCCATTAACCTGTCACACCCGAAAGCAGTGGTACAAAGGTGCAATCATCAAAATATTCTTCCACCACCTTAGATGCTTGTTTTTGCCTGCGCACCAAGCGGTGTGACTTTCCTTCGCCTTCAGGTAATAGTAAAAAACCATTGTCCGCCAATTGCTCAAGCCAAACATCTGAAGCAAAACCACCTGCGGTGACAATAATTGCATCAAAAGCTGCATATTCTTCCCAACCTTGCAAACCATCGCCACATTTGAGCATCACATTGCTATGTCTACCTTTTCTTAGGTTTTTTCTTGCCAAGGAGTGCAACGATTCAATGCGTTCAATGCTGTAAACACGTTTACACAATAACGACAACACAGCCGTTTGATAGCCGCAACCTGTACCAATCTCCAAGACTTTTTCATGCCCTTTCAAATCCAAAAGTTCGGTCATTTTGGCAACAATATAAGGTTGGGAAATGGTTTGCCCTTCCCCAATAGGCAGTGATTTATCCTTATATGCGTGGGTAAGGAAAGCATCGCCAGCAAAATGATGCCTGTGCACTCGCGACATCGCAGCAATAACACGCGGTGAAGTAATGCCACGATTAATCAATTGCTCCTGCACCATGCGCTGGCGCGGTCTGTCATAATTTTGTTGCAAAGACTCAATACCCCTCAATCAATCCTATAAAATCTAGCCGCAAGTTAGCAATACCATGCACTTATGCAACTTATAGCATCTCTAAACCATGTAAAACTTGAACCCACCCACGCTTATGTTTACCGTAGCCCAATCATTCACTAAACAATTGGGGAGTATGTTAAAATGAGTAAGTTTTGGAGCGATATTGTTCACACCCTCACCCCCTATGTACCTGGAGAGCAGCCCAAAACACAAAACCTTATCAAGCTAAACACCAATGAAAACCCATACCCACCTTCGCCTAAAGCATTGGCTGCTATCGCTGAAGCAAGCAATGAAAGCCTACGTTTATACCCTGACCCTAGCAGTGATATTTTAAAACAAAGCATTGCCAACTATTATAACCTTGATACAGCACAAGTATTTGTAGGCAATGGTTCTGATGAAGTATTGGCACATACTTTTCAAGCCTTATTAAAACATGATAAACCACTTCTTTTCCCCGACATCTCATACAGCTTTTACCCTGTATACTGTGGTTTGTACGGCATTGATTACAAAACTGTGCCGTTAAATGCCAACTTTGAGATTGATGTGGCCGACTACAGCCAGCCAAATGGCGGCATCATTTTCCCCAACCCCAATGCACCCACAGGCATCGGTTTAGCTTTAAATAACATTGAAAATTTATTACAACAATACCCATCCAGTGTGGTGGTAGTGGATGAAGCTTATATTGATTTCGGTGGCGAATCTGCCATTGCATTCATCGACAAGTACCCCAACCTTTTAGTGGTACAAACCATTTCAAAATCCCGTTCGCTGGCAGGGCTTAGAGTGGGTTTTGCATTGGGGCATCCTGATTTGATTCAAGCCTTGGTTCGCGTCAAAGATAGCTTCAACTCTTATCCCCTCGATAAGTTAGCCACCCTGGGTGCTTCTGCTTCGCTGAATGATAAAGCTTACTTTTCAAAAACATGCCAACGTGTGATACAAACACGCGACCAACTGACTTTAAAACTAAAAGCTTTGGGCTTTGAAGTATTGCCATCACAAGCCAATTTTATTTTTGCGCAACACCCCAAACATCAAGGCAAAGATTTGGCTCAGTCTCTACGCGATAAACAAATTATTGTTCGTCATTTTCAAGCACCACGCATTGAAAACTTTTTACGCATCACAGTGGGTACTGATGTAGAATGTGCGCAACTTATCAAGGCATTAGAATCTATTATTGCTTAACCAGCCCCTGACATCTTTGGTCACATTTGTAATTTAGACAGACATCGCTACACTGCGCTCCGCTTTAACATTTCAACTTGAACAACAAGCTTGAAATCTAAGCTTATACACACAAAGGGGAAAAGCATGGCTTTAACCAAAAAACAACTGGCAGACTTTGAAACGCAACTTTCTGATTGGAAAGCTGAACTTGAAGAAAGTCAAAATGAAAGTGTGCACCAAATGCACGGTCAAGAAACCACTGCATTCCCAGACATTGCTGACCAAGCTGCTGCGGAAACTGACTTGAGCTTTGATATTCGTATCAAAAGCCGTGAACTCAAGCTTATTCACAAAATCGGTGAAACCATTCATCGCTTACAAGAAGGTGACTTCGGTGTTTGTGATGGTTGCGGCGGCGATATTGGCATCAAACGCTTGCAAGCACGCCCTGTAACCACGCTTTGCATTGATTGCAAAAATGAACAGGAGCAAGCTGAAAAAACACGTATTGATTAATGTTTACAACACATTGTAAGACAGAAAAAAGGAGCTTAACAGCTCCCTTTTTTATGCACCATGAATCCACCTAATACTATACTATTTTTGTGAACCGATTGCAGCTCTCACTGCGGTTAAAAACTCATCAACATCTTTAAATTCTTTATATACCGAAGAGAATCGAACATAAGCCACACCATCCAAGTTACGCAACTGCTCCATCACGTAATCACCAATGATTTCAGCGGAAATTTCATTCTCACCCGACTCTTGAACAGAGCGCAACACACTGTACAAAGACTTTTCCAAGTCATCGGCTGAAACTGGGCGTTTTTCCAAAGATTTCTGCATCCCTTGGCGCACTTTTTCCACATTAAATGCAACCCGTGTACCATCTTTTTTGACCACCAAAGGAAGCCTAAGTTCAGCGCGTTCAAAGCTAGAAAACCGCTTGCCACAAGCATCACAATGACGGCGACGGCGCACTGCCGCCCCATCTTCAATCACCCGCGAATCAATAACCCGCGTCTCATCATGCGAACAAAAAGGACAAAACAAAGCTTAAGCCGTGTAAATCGGGAAACGGTCGGTCAAAGCCTTCACTTCAGCAAGAACTACTGCATGAACTGCCGCATCTTCAGGCGCTGCCAACACTTTCAAAATCATGCCACCGATCGAGGCAGCTTCGGCTTCTTTCATACCACGCGCTGTAATCACTGAAGAACCCAAGCGAATACCCGAAGTCACAAATGGGGATTCAGGGTCGAATGGAATAGTGTTTTTATTGGTGGTGATACCTGCGGCTTCCAAAGCTGCTTCAGCAATTTTACCTGTGATACCTTGGTTGCGCACATCCACGCGGAACATATGACAATCTGTGCCACCTGATACCACGCGCAAACCGCCATCCACAAGTGTTTTCGCCAAAGCACGTGCATTGGCAATGACTTGTTTTTGGTCAGCTTTAAATTGTTCACCCAAAGCTTCACCAAATGCCACCGCTTTGGCTGCAATCACATGCATCAAAGGACCACCTTGAATACCTGGGAAGATGCGAGAGTTTAGTTTTTTCGCCAAATCATCATCATCGGTTAAAATCATACCACCACGAGGGCCACGCAAAGTTTTGTGTGTAGTCGTTGTAATCACATGGGCATGACCGACTGGGCTAGGATAAACACCAGCAGCAATCAATCCTGCATAATGCGCCATGTCCACAAACAACATTGCACCCACAGCATCGGCAATTTCACGCATACGTTTAAAGTCGATTTCACGCTCATATGCAGATGCGCCGCCAATAATCATTTTGGGCTTGTGCAATTCTGCCAATTTTTGCATCACATCATAATCAATCAACTCTGTGCCTTCTTCCACACCGTATGCCACAACATTGTACAAGCGACCTGAGAAGTTTACAGGTGAGCCGTGGGTTAAATGACCACCGTGCGATAAGTCCATGCCCATGATGGTATCACCAGGCTCTAGCGCAGCCATATATACTGCCATATTGGCTTGTGAGCCCGAATGCGGCTGCACATTGGCATGTTTAACACCAAAGATTTCTTTGGCGCGGGCTTGCGCTAAGGCTTCAATCTTATCCACATGCTCACAGCCACCATAATAACGGCGAGAAGGATAACCCTCTGCATATTTATTGGTAAGCACAGAACCTTGCGCTTGCATCACAGCTTTGGATACAATGTTTTCACTGGCAATCAGCTCTAGTGTGTGTTGTTGCCGACCAAGCTCGGCAGCAATGGCATTGACCACCACTTTATCATCTAAGTCTGCTTGGAAAAAATCTTCACGTGTAGTCATCAAACACTCCATCTATATTTTCTGAATTTTAAAAACAAATAAGGGCTCCCACAGGAACCCTTATTAGAAATCATTATCTAGCTATTTTCAAGCTTAGAAAAAGCTTAGAAAAAACTTAGCTAAAACGACGCTCACGAATACGAGCCGCTTTACCGCGTAACTCACGCAAATAATAAAGCTTGGCGCGACGAACGCGACCTTGACGTTTTACTTCAATGCTTTCAAGCATAGGCGAGTGCAGCGGGAACACACGCTCAACACCAACGTTGCTAGAAATTTTACGCACTGTGAAGCTGCTTGAAATGCCTTTATTGTGGCGAGCAATTACTACGCCTTCATAAGCTTGAATACGCTCACGTTTTTCAACTTTGCCGCCTTTAAGGTCTTTAAAGTCTACTACACGCACGTTTACGCGAACAGTATCGCCTTCACGAAAGCTTGGTAAATCACTACGAATTTGGTCTTTTGTTACATCATCTAAAGCACGCATTTTGCTTATCCTCCAACATCTCTGGAACAGTTCACAAGCCTACTTGCTCTAACCATTCTCACTTAAAAGGTGGCGCAGCATAACGATACACTTTAAAGAATACAACCACCTATTTGCATTTAATTTCATTCCGCCCTTCATGAAGTTAAAAAACAACATCTGTATAAAAAAAGCAACTAATTTTACCATAAATAAACTAAGGCAACTCTGAACAAGCGCGTACTTTTCGCTGTAAGCATCAAGTTTTGTAATTTTAGGGAG
>DQSL01000158.1 GCA_015663235.1 Mariprofundaceae bacterium | reverse complement strand
TTTATGCCTGTAAAGTCCGAACAAATGTTGTCACAAATCATGAATACAGACGTGGATATTCAAGCCTTGCGTTTGCATGATGTTGCAGGTTGGGGCTTACTGAAAGCTGGGCATGAATGCCAAAAACCTAGCCCTGTATTTCCCCGCATGGATGCTTAATTCAAGATGCCACGCAAACTACTGAAAAAGTATTTACCTGACCCTAGAACAATCAGAGAAAACAAATATTTAAAAATATTTGGTACTTTATTGCATAGCCCTGAACTCTGGCACTTTAGCCGTTATTCGGTTGCCAAAGCTTTTGCCATCGGTCTTTTTTGCGCATGGGTTCCCATTCCTTTTCAAATGGTTTTGGCAGCAGGTTTCGCTATTTTATTCAGTGCCAACCTACCCATTTCAGCAGCTCTGGTTTGGATTACCAACCCTTTCACCATGCCACCCATGTTTTACATCGCATATAAAACCGGAGCTATTGTGATGGGTGTTGGCGAAGCACCCTTTGAAATGGAATTAACCTTAGATTGGTTAATCAATGGAACGCTACTGATTTGGAAACCCTTTTTATTGGGCTGTTTTATTCTGGGAATCATTTGTGCGCTCATCGGCTATTTTGGCATTCAAATATTTTGGCGTTGGCATGTGATGCGCCGTTGGAAAAACCGAAAACATGCAAAAAAACATGGCAAGGCATCCAGCAGCAAGTGATATAGAACAATCACTTGTCCAAACCCTTGGGCGTGGTGTAAAGCTTGATACATGGCAAACTGTATCGGGTGGCTCTATTCATCAATCGTACCATGTGACAAGTCAACCTGGGCAACACTTCTTCATCAAAATCAACCACGTCCAAAAGAAACACACCTTAGACGTTGAAGTTGTGGGTTTAGCGGTTTTACAGCAACATCTCACATCAGATAATCCTCTACGTATTCCCAAAGTTATCACATCGGGATGCAGTGAAAGCCATGCTTGGCTTATTCTCGAACATATCACATTGGGGCGCAGCGATGCTGCATCACAAGCCAAACTGGGCAAGGGATTAGCAATGTTGCATCAACACACTGCCCCTCAATTTGGCTTTGATACCGACAATGTGATTGGTGAAAGCCTACAAACCAACACATGGACAGAACACTGGCTCGATTTCTGGGTAGAGCAGCGCCTTGGTACACAATTCAAACTCGCTAAACAGCATGGTTTTTATAACCAAATTGCCAATGAAGCCGAGCAACTCTTGGATGTGATTCCCGCATACTTTCAAGACCACCAAGCTCAAGCATCATTGCTGCATGGCGACTTATGGGGTGGCAATGCTGCGGCTGACAACCAAGGGAAACCCATTATGTTCGACCCTGCGGTATATTTTGGTGATAGAGAATGTGATTTGGCGATGACTGCACTTTTCGGTGGCTTTTCTGCTGATTTTTATGCAGCCTACAACGATGTTTACCCACTCGATGATGGCTACCAACAACGTAAAAACTTATACAACCTCTATCATATCCTTAATCATGCCAACCTCTTTGGCAACGCTTACATCATGCAAAGTAAATCCATGATGCAACAGTTGATACGAGCCGCGTCATGACTTTAATCATTGATAACCAAGCACGCGTCCAAGCCATCCATCCAAAAACCTCCTTTTTGGTGCAAGCACCTGCGGGTTCGGGCAAAACGGAACTATTGATTCAGCGCATTTTATCGCTGCTGGCAACCGTGAATGAACCTGAAGAAATCTTGGCTTTAACTTTCACCCGCAAAGCCGCCGCTGAAATGCGTGAGCGGGTACTCAAAGCCTTGTATGCCGCGCAAAAGCCCAAACCCAGTGAAACACATTCTTTAACCACATGGAAACTTGCCAAAGCCGCTTTAAAACGCGCCCAAGATTTAGATTGGAAGCTGCCCGACTACCCTGCTCGGCTGCGCATCATGACTTTGGATGCTTTTGCCTCAGGCTTGGCGCGTCAACTCCCCGTGTTATCTGGTTTTGGGCAAACACCTGCCACATCCGACTTTGCCCAACCCATGTATATGCAAGCTGCCGAAGACCTGCTTGCTTATGCCAATCAAAAACAAGCTCCGCATGATTTAAAACAAGCCATTGATAGCTTAATTTTGCATCAAGATTGCAAAGTGGAGAAGCTCAAAAGCTTGTTGGCATCCATGCTGGCAAGACGCGAGCAGTGGTTGCCTGATGTATTCAAATATTCACCTGATATGCCTGCTTTTCGCCAGTCTTTGGAACACAGCTTGCAAACCATCATGGAACACAGCTTATTTGAGCTTGAGCAAAGCCTTAGCCCAGAGCAAAAACAAACCATACTACGCTTAGCCAACTTTGCTGCAGCAGAGCTTTCAATACATACAAACAGTGCTGACCATGCCTTGGCTCCTTTCTTGAATTTAACCGCTTTCCCCGATGTGGATACAACCCAAGTTTCGGCATGGAAGGCAATTGTTTACCTGCTCACTTCAGGTGTGGGTAGCCGAACAGCATACCGCAAACGTGTGGACAAGCGCCAAGGTTTTCCTGCTACCGATGAAGGCAAGCTCAACAAAGAATCTTTGGCAACATTGCTTGAACAACTGCAATCACAACCTGATATATTACAACAACTTATCACCATTCAAAACCTACCCGATACCTATCAGTTTGAAGACCATGCTTGGCATACTTTAGAAAGTTTGTTTATTGCGCTTAAAATATTATCTGCCCAACTTTGGCAAACCTTTGAGCAACATAAACAAGTCGATTTTGTTGAAATCATGCTCAGAGCCAAACAAGCCTTGGGCGAAGATGACGGCATGGGTGGCATCATTCCCACTGATGCTTTGTTGCGCTTAGACCATCAAATCAAACATATCCTGATTGATGAATTTCAAGATACATCTGCCCTACAAATTGATTTATTGGCAAGGCTTACCGCTGGCTGGGAGAACAAAGGTAAAACAGCCAACGAACGCACCTTATTTATGGTCGGCGACCCCATGCAATCCATTTACCGCTTTCGTAAAGCCGAAGTTAGCCTATTCCTCAAAGCAGCGAATAATGAACTGCCATTGCCGCACATCCAAAGCTTAACCTTACAACAAAATTTCCGTTCATCACCCGATATTGTCACTTGGGTAAACCAAGCTTTCGCCCACATTCTACCTGCCCAACATGATATATTATCAGGTGCAGTTGCTTACACTGAAAGCACTGCTTTCAAACAAGAAAAAGGCTTGGTATCCCTGAATATTTTGCAAGAAAAAAGCAACCAACAAGAAGCCGAATTGATGCTCGATATTATCCGTAACACCAAAGCTTTGGGCAAACGGGTGGGCGTATTGGCAAGGAGCAGAAGGCATTTGCAAACGCTGATGCAAACATTGCAAGACCAAGGCATTGCATTCCGAGCTTTAGATGTATTGCCGCTGCACCAACAACCTGAAATCATTGATTTATTAAGCCTCACATCTGCCCTGCTGCACCCTGCCGACCATGTCGCATGGGCATCCCTGCTTCGCTCGCCCGTGTTGGGGCTTAAGCTTGATGATTTGTTTGCTATTTTTCATGAGAAACCTTTATCTCCGTGGCAAGCTATTCAAAGCTATGCCATGTCATCAAAACAAAACAGTGAACAACATAAGCTGCAACACTTTATCACTGCCATGATGCCCGCCATAGAGGCAACGCAGCGTATTCCACTGCGCAAATTGGTGGAAAGCACTTGGTTACGCCTGCAAACACCTGCAACATTAAGCAAAACACAACTGAGCAATGCCGATGTGTTTTTCAATTTGTTGGCGCAGTTGGATGAAGGCGCGCAAGTGGATATGCCTTTGCTCAAACAACGCTTACAAAAGTTGTATGCCAAGCCCGAAAGCAAACCCAGTGCCGACCAAGTAGAACTACTCACCATGCACGGGGCAAAGGGTTTACAGTGGGACACGGTGATTCTGTGTGGCTTGGGCAAAACACCACGCGCCAAAGACAAGGATGTGTTGGTACAAACCGAAACCAATACCCATCAAGGTAAGCGATTGCTTCTCTCCCCCATCCCTCAGCATGGTAAAGAGCCAACCTATGAGTTAATTCGTAGCTTTGAGAAGCAGCGAGATGAATTGGAAATTGCGCGATTATTATATGTCGCCTGCACCCGAGCTGAGCGCGAGTTGCACATGTTTGGTGAAATCAAAGGCAAAGATGAAAAACCTGCTTCATCCTCATTGTTGGCAAAATTGTATCAAGACGATGGGGCATGTTTTGATGCAAGTATTATCCGTCATGAAGCCTTAGAAAGCAGTATCCGCGAAAAAGAAATACAAACTCCGCAAAAGCTACCCTCTGATTACATTGCCCCCCTGCCTTTTGCTTCGATTCAAAGCAAACAAGGCAAAGACGATAGTTTAAAGCAGAGTATGAAACCTGAATTCAGTTGGGCTGGCGCACAAGCCAAGGCTGTGGGCATCGCCTTACATGCCGCATTGCAACATATCGCAGAACTTGGCATATCAACATGGCAAAAGCCTGATGATGAAAAGATTATACGTTTGACGCACACCATTTTGCACCGCGAAGGCATTAGCCAAGTGTATATGGACAGAGCCCTATCCCGCTGCAAAAAAGGCTTGCAACAGTGCTTTGATAGCAAGCGGTTGCGTTGGATATTATGCGAAACCCATCAAGAACAACATAATGAATGGGCGCTCACCTATGTTGAAGGTGAAGTATGTAAACATATGATACTCGACCGCAGCTTTATTGATGCGCAAGGCACGCGCTGGGTGATTGATTATAAAACAGGCTCACATTTGGCTGAAGGTTTGGATGATTGGTTAGACCAAGAACTCAAACGCTACACCAAAGACACCCCGCAACTGCCCAGTTATGTGAAGGCTTTGAAAGCTTTAGAGCCCAACCGTAAAGTCAAAGCAGCACTCTATTTTCCCATGATGGATGCTTGGCGAGAATGGGATTCTGTGTTAAGCTAAACACATCAGCAAACGTGCAACGGAGGCAGTCATGCTTACAGCCAAAGATATTATGAACAACAATCCCGAACATTGTCTTCTCGACACCCCTATTGATTCAATTATGCAGCAATTTGCAGATAAAAATAACGACTACATCCTTGTCTTGGATGATGAAGAAAGACTATGCGGCATTATCACCGAGTCTGATTTAATCGACCAACAAGCCAACTTACATATCCCCACAGCAATCAGCATCTTTGATATGGTATTGCCTTTGGGTGAAGATAAATTTGAGCGTGAAGTTGCGCGGCTTCAAGCGTTAACTGCCCAAGGTTTGATGGTGACCGACTTGCAGACTGTTACACCCGAAACCACCCTTAATGCACTTGCCAGCTTGATGAGCGAAGCACACATCCACCATTTGCCCGTTATTGATGGTGATTCTGTTGAAGGCTTGGTGAGCAAGCATGATGTGATCAAAGCGTTGGCGAGCCATTAAACAATGTTGAGGGTTGTCAGCGCCTATTTAAGCGGGTGAAAACGAATCATATTCTTTTTGAACAAGCCGTATTGCTGGCTGGGAATATCAAAGGGTGCAGCCGCATATATGGCTTGCAATAAGGTTGCGTCCAATTGCTTAGAACCTGAGCTTTCGAGGATACGCACCCCTGTCACATCACCTTTTGGCGATAGCTTTAATTCCACCAAAGGGTTGGATAATGCGCCCAACATCTCCGTCGGCACTTTCCATTGTTGCTCCACAGCTTGTTGCATTCCCGCGATATAATGGTTCATTTCCACGTCAGTGATTTGTTTGCTTAACATCTCATTCAAGGCTGTTTCACTGCTTACTTTTTTCTTCACCCGCGTCTTCGGAGCGGACTCCATGGGTGCAAAAGGGTCATAATCCAACTCTTCTTCAACCACCTTCTTCTTAACCTTTGTTGGGGCAACGGGATTGAGCACTGGTTTGGGTTTGATGGGTTTAGGTTTGGGTGTTGGTTTCTTTTTCGGCTTGGGTTTGACAGCTTCTTTTTTAGCAGGTAAAGGTTTGGGTTGTGCAGCAGGTTTCGCCATCATGGCTTTAAGCTCATCCAAGCTCACCATTTTAACTTGCATCACCCGCTCTGGAAACTTCACCCGCTCTGTATGCCACTGATTGGCAAACATCAATGATGCAACCACAGCAATATGCAGTGCAAAAGCGAGTGTAAAATCACGAGTCGCAAACATATGAGTTAGCGTTGTGGCTCAGTCACCAAAGAGATTTGTGTGATACCCGCAGACTCCAACAAACTCATCACCCGCGCCACATCTTCATAGGCTGTTTTGGCATCGCCGCGAATAAACACAGGCAGCTTGGGTTTGGCTTTGCGCATGGCTTGAATGCGTGGTGCAAGTTGGCTGATGTCGATTTTTTTGTTGCGAATATACAAATCACCATTCTTTTTAATCGAAATCACCACAGGTTCAACCTGCTGCCGAATTTGCGGGGCATCAGCATCGGGTAAATCCACATTCACACCTTGGGTTAGCATGGGTGCGGCAACCATAAAAATAATCAACAATACCAGCATCACATCCACCATTGGCGTGATATTGATTTGCGACATCAACTGGTTGTCATCATCCCATTCGCTATGTTTCTTTGTGCTGTTCATCTTATTTCTTGGCGTGTTGTGTCAGCACGTTCATAAATTCCGTGCTAAACCCATCCAACCGACTGTTCAAAGCTTTCATCTTGCCTGTGTAGGCATTGTAGGCAATCACCGCAGGGATAGCTGCCAACAAACCAAATGCCGTTGCCACCAATGCTTCAGCAATGCCTGGTGCAACTGTGGCAAGTGAGGTGTTTTGTGTGATGCCAATACTTTGAAAGGCATCAATAATACCCCAAACTGTACCAAACAAACCAATAAATGGTGCAGTTGAACCCACGGTTGCTAAAAAGGATAATCCTGCACTAAAGCGATGTATTTGCGCTGTCCATGTATGGTCAATGGCATGGCGAATATTGAGTGCTGTGCCGCGTTTTTCCTTTTTTATCTTCTCAAATGCCGCATAACCTTGAAGAAATACTTGTGCTTGCGCACTGTTTTCCATCTGCTCAGCCTCTTGTTTCACGGCATCCAAATCATCACTGCCCCAAAACACATCATTAAAAGCATCATCTGCTGCTTTGCCAGCACGAAAAGTACGCCACTTATTAAAAATAAGCGCCCAAGAAACAAATGAAAGCCCCAATAAAAGCAACAACACCAGTTGCACAACAATGCCTGCCTCTAGTACCAAGGTCCAAATGGAAAGATTATCCGTCATAACTTATTGCTCCTGTTCTAATCGTACTAAAATAGCTTTTGGGATGCGTTTGGGTCTGCCTGACGTGTTGATGCACGCCAATGTGATGTCCGCATCTACCAGCAATGTTTCACCTCGATAAATGGATTGTTTAAACACCATTTTTGCGCCTTTAGCCACCATCAATTCACTTTGTACCGTTAGCAAATCGTCCAACATCGCGGGTCGGCGATAGCGAATATCTGTGCGTGTTAAAGCAAACACCATATCTTCATCTTGTTTGAGGTTTCGCTGCTCAAAGCCCAAGTCTCGCAATGCTTCTGTGCGCCCTCGCTCCATATATTTCAGATAATTGGCATGATACACCACACCACCTGCATCGGTATCTTCATAATAAATGCGCACATCCAAACTACTGACCTTGATTGCATCCATTTTAGCTGCATTCATTTGGTCGGCGCTCATATCAAAGAACCTTGTTTGTCAGCCTCTGGCAAATCACGTTTGAGATGTGTGTAGGCAAGTGCTGTGGCTTTGCGCCCTCTTGGTGTGCGCGTAATGAACCCTTCTTGCAACAAATAAGGTTCAAGCACATCTTCAATGGTATCGCGCTCTTCAGCAATGGATGCGGCTAATGTATCAATACCTGCTGGCCCACCTGCATACTTATCAATCAATGCAGCAAGTAGTTTTCGGTCGAGGTAGTCCAAACCATACTCATCCACATCCATACGCTCTAACGCCGATTGCGCCACTTTGAGGGTGATGTCTCCATCGTGGTCTACCTCAGCAAAATCACGGACGCGGCGCAGCAAACGATTGGCAATACGCGGTGTGCCTCGTGAGCGTTTGGCAACTTCTTCCGCACCTTTCTCTTGGGTAGCAATGTTTAAAAGTGCCGCTGAACGTTTTACAATATGTGTTAAGTCTTTGTGATTATAAAATTCCAAACGCATCATCATACCAAACCTATCTCGCAGCGGGTTGGTTAGAAGCCCAGCGCGGGTGGTTGCGCCAAGCAAGGTAAATCGCGGTAAATCCATTTTGATGGAACGCGCTGCTGGTCCTTGTCCAATCATGATATCGAGCTGAAAATCTTCCATGGCGGGATAAAGAATCTCTTCGACTTGTGGATTCAAACGATGAATTTCATCAATAAACAACACATCACCTTCTTCCAAATTGGTAAGCATGGCAGCCAAATCGCCAGGTTTTTCAATCACAGGCCCTGATGTGGAGCGAATCTGCGCACCCATTTCATGGGCAATAATATTGGCGAGTGTGGTTTTACCCAAACCCGGTGGGCCGTAGAGCAAAACATGGTCTAAAGATTCGGAGCGTTTGCTCGCTGCCTCAATAAAAACAGCTAAGTTTTCACATATTTTGGGCTGCCCAACATACTCTTCCAAGGTTTTTGGTCTAAGCGCTGAATCCCAAACTTCTTCGCCCTGCGCACCAGCCGCAATAATGCGCTCTTCAGAATCACCATCATCATTGAGTGGTTCAAAAGGTTCAAAGTTTGATGTATTCTCACTCATAGTGCTTTAAGTGCCACACGAAAGGTATCTTCAAAGCCCAAACTGCTGTCCACAGCTTTGAGCACTTTATCAATTTGTATGGGTTTGTAGCCCAAGTTTATCAAGGCAGACTTCACATCATGATGCAAACTATTGCTCGGTGAAGCGCCTCCCACCACATCCGCATCCACCAGCTTACCACGAAGTTCTAAGATCAGTCTTTGTGCGGTTTTCTTGCCAATGCCAGGGGTTCGTGCAATCGCAACATCATCACTGTTTTCAATGGCTTGCATCAAATCCACTGCATTCATGCCTGACATCAGGTTCAACGCAGTTTTCGCACCAATGCCCGTCACTTTGTTCAGGTTGCGAAACAATGCACGCTCCTTGTTATCAGCAAAACCAAACAAAGTGAATTGGTCTTCACGGACATGGCTATGAATTTGAAGCTCCGCAGATTCACCAAGCTTCATGGTGACGAGTGTTTGCATACTCACACTCACTTCATAGCCCACACCATTCACATTCAAGACAACAATGCCTGAAGGGTCTAGCTCGCGTACCATGCCTGAAAGCCAACTAATCATGCTATTCCCCCCTTCTTTTCATCCAACAAAGCGTATCATGCTTAGTCGTGTTGCAATGAGCAAGCACAACCCATATTCAAACCTTAAATATATAAGTCGGGAAACAACCGCTGCAAGTGTTTGAGTTGTACCCGCATATTGCTATACAACGATGCATCCTTTAATGGTAATTTTAAAGGATTATTCAAAATAGCAGCAGAACTTTTCACATGCGTACGATGCGCACCAGCCCAAACACCATCATAAATATCATCTTTGGTTAATGAGCTTAGTGTCAGGTGCGCCATATGCACCAACATCACGGCAGCTTGCACATCAGGCGGCCAGGTTTCTGGTGCTTGCCAACATGGAAAGTGGTGATAATAAATAAACCTGTGCAGCTTTCGAGGTAGTTTCCAGTGCAACGCCAACATCATACCTGCATCAATGTGCGAATAACCCAACACATCTATTTCAGCCAAAAGTGCATCTTGCCCGTCATCAATATGTTGTTTGAGTTGAGCCAATGTTTCATCCGATTCAAGGTGTAAAATTACCAACTTACCTATATCATGCAACAAACCAAACATGGTTGCCGATTGTCCATCCACCACAGGACTATACTCCGATAAAATTCGAGAAAACAATGCAATAGCTTGCCCATGAAACCAAATTCCGCGCACATCCAATGAAGAGTTTGCCGATGCCTTAAAATCGGGCACAACAGCACTAAGCACCAAACTTTGCGCCGCATCCATGCCAATACGGGTTAATGCCAAAGCCACATCCGTGTTTTCTTTTGCACCCGATGGCAAATAAGCAGCAGTATTGCAGTTTTTTAGCACATGCGCTGTCAACACCGCATCTTGCGTTATCACTTTCGCCAAATCCGATGGCGAGCTTGTTTCATCTTCAAAAACCGCTTGTACTTGATACCAAATTTCAGGTAACGCAGGAATGGTTGATATGGCATTTTTTAAGCGAACCAATACATCTTTACCTAACTTGGGAGGATGGCGCATATCAAAGCGCGGTTGCTCAGGCGCAAGCTGAGAATCCACGCGAAATGCACTGAGTAAGGTATAAAAATCAACAGTTTGTTTGCTTTGTTCGCTATCACTCAATGTTGAAAATTCACCACTAAGCTTGCTGATACTGGTGTTTAAATCGGAGAATGTTGTGGCTGCATCATCTGCACTTAAGCTGGGTGTGAGCGATGCTTTGATGCGATTTAAACCGCGAATCACCTCCAAACATGATGCAGGCCTGTTTTCTGGGTTTTTCGCCAACAAATGCAAAATAATTTTGTTCAATTCATCGGGTATTTCAGGGTTTAGCTCTTGTGGTGATTGCGGTGCTTTGCGCACCTGTTTTTCCATGATTTCAAATTCACCGCCGCCCGTGGACATGAAAGGAAGAATCGCCGTTGTCATGCGATACAAAACGATGCCAAGCGCATATAAATCAGTGAAAACACCAATGTCTTTGCCTAAAATTTGTTCGGGAGCCATATACATATATGTGCCGACCGTAACCCCGCTATCGGTGATGTCTTCATTGCCTCTTAACTGTTTTGCCAAGCCAAAATCCATCAGTTTAATTTCTTTGCTATCGGTTAAAAAGACATTGGATGGTTTCAAATCTCTATGGATGAAATCATATTTATGCGCTTCTTCCAATGCCGATAAAATATCAATGGCGATTCGCAGTGTTTCCTCAAGCGGCAACACACCTTTGTGATTAATATATTCTTTAAGGTTGCAGCCAGAAAGCATTTCCATCACCAAAGCAACCGTGTCTGCCTCTTCATACACGTCAATAAAGTGAATGATATTAGGGTGCTTTAACTTTGAATGTGTTTCAATTTCACGGCGAAATCGTTGCATATGTTTTTTATCACCAAAGCTTTGCGAGTTGAGAATTTTAATCGCAACATTTTGGTCAATATCCTGATGTTTGGCGCGAAAAACAACGCCCACACCACCCTGCCCCAGCTTTTCCAATAATGTATATTCACCCAACCTTGGTTTGCCATCTTCGCCAGCCAATAGCTCGCCACAAGTTAAGCAAAAAACTTTATGTTTGGGGTAATAAGTTCCACACGATGCACACTTCATAAGTGTTCGATTATTAAGGTAAACATTTGAATGTCAAAGCTTATCAATCCAGCCCGCATTGGCTTGCGTCATACAATCCGATTCGGGAATGTATGGCTTAATATCCAACACAGGCGTACCATCCAACATATCATGGTTACCAATGTTTAATACACGCCCTTGAATGCCCAAAAGCGGCACAACCGACAGCCCCATGCTGTTCGGGCGATGTGGCGCGCGGGTGGAGAACACACCATGTTTGTTCTCTTTATCGCGGGGTGGTTTGACCAAAGGATTCCACCCTTGATTGAGATGCATCCAATAAATCACCCAAATGTGTGAGAATGTATCCAAGTCTTGCAAGGCTTGTTCATAATTAAAGCCTGTATGAAGGGTAATGCTTGCGGGTTTGTTGCCCACTGCATATGCAGGTTGCCTAGGGGTCGCAAATCGCTCCTTATACGGGCTAGATACCACACCAATAGGCTGTAGTTGAACGGATTCCATTTCACCTTGCAGCTTGTCCGCCGCATAGGTTTTCTCATGTTTAGTATGTTGTGGGTTTCTCCAATCTTGACCCATGCGACTTATGCTTCGCAGCTTTCCTTGGCTTGATTAACGCAAAGCTTATCACCATCCACATCCACATGCGCCACCCCGCCTTTTTGCAGGTCGCCAAATAGAATTTGCTCTGCCAAAGCCTTTTTGATTTGCTCACGAATCAAACGCTCCATAGGACGTGCACCCATCTGTGGGTCATAACCTTTCTTGGCTAACCATTTACGTGCAGCAGGTGTGACATCAAGCTCCACTTTTTTATCGTGAAGCTGCATTTCTAACGCCATGATGAATTTATCCACCACATGCAGAATCACCGATTCATCCAATGCGCCAAATGAAATCATCGCATCCAAACGGTTGCGGAATTCAGGCGTAAATATACGTTTAATCGCATCTTCATCGCGCCCTGCATTGGTATTGGGATTAAATCCAATACCATTTTGCTGCATTTCAAATGCGCCTGCATTGCTGGTCATAATCACAATCACATGCCTAAAGTCCGCAGATTTCCCATTGTTATCGGTCAGCGTGCCATGGTCCATGACTTGCAAAAGCACGTTGAAAATATCCTGATGTGCTTTCTCAATTTCATCAAGAAGCAACACACAATAAGGGTTTTTATTAATGGCATCGGTTAGCAAGCCACCTTGTTCATAGCCCACATAACCAGGAGGCGAACCAATCAAACGCGACACCGCATGAGCTTCCATATATTCCGACATATCAAAACGAATCAATTCCACGCCCATGATACGCGCCAATTGATTGGCAACTTCAGTTTTACCCACGCCCGTTGGTCCCGTGAACAAAAAGCTACCAATCGGCTTTTCAGGTGAACCCAAACCAGCCCGAGAAAGCTTGATACTGGCTGAAAGTTGCTCAATGGCATTATCTTGCCCAAACACTGAAAGCTTGAGGTTGCGTTCTAAGTTGACCAAAGACTTTTTATCTGATGATGATACTTGCCGCGCAGGAATCCGCGCCATAGATGCCACCGTGGTTTCAATATCCAACACGCCCAACTGTTTCTTGCGCTTACTCTCCGTTTGCAAATGCACCGAAGCCCCTGCTTCATCCAACACATCAATCGCCGAATCAGGCAATCGCCTGTCCGTGATGTAACGCGATGCCAATTTCGCTGCTTCAAGAATCGCTGGGCGACTGTATTTAATGGCGTGATGTTCTTCCAAACGCGATTTCAAACCGTGCAAAATATCAACCGTTTGGTCTATGCTCGGCTCCACAACATCCACCTTACGGAAGCGACGTGCAAGCGCACTTTCCTTCTCAAAAGTCTGGCGATATTCTTGATAAGTTGTTGCGCCCATGCAGCGCAATTCCCCATTGGCGAGTGCTGGTTTAAGCAAGTTGGACACATCCATCGCCGAACCGTTGACAGAGCCCGCACCAATAATGGTATGAATTTCATCAATAAATAAAATCACATTCTTTTCTTCTTTCAATGCTTTGAGCACCGCCTTCAACCGCTCTTCAAAGTCACCACGGTATTTGGTGCCTGCCATCAATGCGCCCATATCCAATGCATAAACTTGCGCCTCTTTTAAAATATTAGGCACTTTGTCTTGAACAATGCGCATCGCCAAACCTTCGGCAATTGCCGTTTTACCAACGCCCGCCTCACCCACAAGAATAGGATTATTCTTTTTGCGGCGGCATAGAATATGCAAACATCTATCCAACTCTTTTTCGCGCCCAATCAGTGGGTCAAGCTCTTCCAAAAAGGCTTTTTCGGTTAAATTTTCACAAAATTTGGCAAGTGGTGATGCATCTGTTTTGGATGGTATACCCGCGCGTCCAATTTCAATTCGGTGTTCAATGGATGATTGCACATGGTCTGAGCCGTGCGAGACAAATGTGGTCACATCAAGGCGGGTCACCCCCAATGAGTTGAGGAAATATACCGCATGAGAATCCTTTTCAGAGAAAATAGCGACCAAGGCATGTGCGCCCGTCACCACATCTTTACCTGCTGATTGCACATGCATCACAGCCCGTTGAATCACCCGCTGCAAACCCACGCTGGCAATCGTGTCGCCACTTCCCTCAGGCAACACAGTGACATGCGTAGTGATAAAGTTTCCCAACTCTTCCCGCAGCAGCTCAACATCCACATTCAAGCCATCAAGCACAGCCCTTGCTTCTTTGTTGGTGGTAAGCCCGAGCAGTAAATGTTCAATGGTGACAAACTCATTGCGTTTGACATGTGCTGCACGAAAGATTTCGTTTAATGATTGCTCTAACTGTTCACTCAAAATACCCATGTTTAACTCCAGTGTTCTACCTATCGCCAAAATACCGAATAACTCAACTTGCTTATGCACCCATATCTTTCTATGTTCTCTCATGAAGTGCAAGCCTTATATCAGTTTGCTGATTAAAACATCTTTTTCAAGTATAGGAGTAAGCCGTGACACAGAACACTGAAAAACGAGCAACATTTGCAGGGGGTTGTTTTTGGTGTTTGGTTGCGCCGTTTGAGAATATTGACGGCGTTATCAGCATCACATCAGGCTTTGCAGGGGGTGACGTGGAAAACCCTAGCTACGAGCAGGTTTGCACGGGCGTTACAGGACATATCGAAGCCGTACAAATCGTTTATGATGCCAGCAAAATAGACTATCAAACATTGCTGGATACTTTTTGGAAAAACATCGACCCCACCGATGCAGGTGGTTCATTCCACGACAGAGGACATCACTACACTTCCGCTATTTTTTATCATGATGACACCCAGCAAACATTGGCTGAACAAAGCAAACAGGATTTAGATGCCAGCCCGCGCTTTGATAAACCCGTTGTTACCACCATTAAAGCCTACACCAACTTCTACCCTGCCGAAGAACATCATCAAAATTATCACAAGAAAAATCCTGAACATTACAATCGTTATAAAATTGGTTCGGGGCGTGAAGCCTTTATCTTAAAAGTTTGGAATCATTAAACTTGTTTAGCCCCATATTCTTATGGTTCCTCTGCGGTCTTCGCCCCTGCTGCGTGACCTGCGCTTCTTGCGAGACTGGCGCAAACAAGCAATCACCTCACGTCTCAAAGCTCCACGAGGCATGGCATAAATCGCTGTATATATACTTTCATGACTCACTTGCAGAGAAATGTCATCGGGGTTCATGCACTTAAGTATACCCGAAACCTGCTCAGGGGAGTGAAAATCCTGAAGCAATGGCATCACTATATTCCACAGCGTATTGCCAACAATCAGACGTTTGGGGTTTCGTACTTTGCTTGCTTGGAGATCAGCGCGTTGTTGTGCAAGAGATGACCGATAACCTCCTGTTATCATTGGTCGACCTCGCCGCTTAACTTGTGTGGCTGGGTTAACCCAACCATTACGTTTTAGCTCACGGCTAATGCA
>DQSL01000122.1 GCA_015663235.1 Mariprofundaceae bacterium | reverse complement strand
TTTGTGAATGTGTCGCGTATATTAGCAAATAATTATAAAGATTACAGTTTCAATGATTATAGTGTGACTAATCATCATGTAAAACTAGGGGGGTGTGCTTCGACAAGCTCAGCAGAACTGTTTTTAAAGTCCCCTCTCCCCAAGGAGAGGGAGCATCAAGGCTGCGCCAACAACAAAGGCACAACACCATCAACACCTTTTGTCTCAAGCGTAAGCTCAAACTTTAAAGGCGCTGAAACCTTACTATCAGCATCAAACGCCAATAACACTTGTGTCGATGTTGGCTTGAAAGTAGCGGCTGAGATCGGTGCATTATTCTTGCCATCCAAATCATAAATCCATAGGTGCAACAACTGCGTATCAAGTAGCGTTGGTAAGTTAAAAAGCTTGATAATTCCTTGCTGTTTTTGGCTACTCCACAACACGCTTCCCGTTACATCTTTTACTAAAGGATTGAGTGTATGAAAC
Organism: Mariprofundaceae bacterium; assembly: GCA_015663235.1. Taxonomy (GTDB): domain Bacteria; phylum Pseudomonadota; class Zetaproteobacteria; order Mariprofundales; family Mariprofundaceae; genus Ghiorsea. Next base: position 2,148 of record DQSL01000122.1, on the reverse strand, counting down.
CAATTCATGTCAATAACGTCATCTTGCTCAAGTAGCGATTGGTTCAATGCTTGCAGTTTGGTTTTTTGCTTGTTACTTGTTTTTTGTATCTGCTGTTGCTGGTATTGAGTGATTGCAAAACTACTAGCCCCAATAATTAAGGTAGAAAAAAACACCACAAGAATCCACAGAGGAATTTTCCCCTTTGACGTTTCAGTCAACGACTCCGCGGATGTATTTTTCTCAGTTGCCATACAATTACTCGTTAGTATTCTATAATCAAAATTCGATAAACCATAATAACTCAATATGCCTACTCAAACACACATACTCGGCAAAGATGCCGCTTTAGAAGATTCGATCAATGTGATGCAGCAAAAGTTGCAAAACATTGGCTTTAATATCATCGAACAATCATGGCTTAACCCGATTGCCAACGTATGGTCGGTGCATATTCGCGACAGTGATTGCCCGTTATTATTCACCAATGGCAAAGGGGCATCAAAAAAGGCCGCGCTTGCCAGCGCGCTGGGGGAGTTCTTTGAACGCCTTTCAACACACTACTTTTGGGCTGATTACTATCTTGGGGATGAAGTTGCCAATAGCAAGTTTGTACACTATGCCAGCGAAAAATGGTTTTCTACCAATAGCAATGGCTCATGGCCAGATGGCGTGCTCAACCAAGAGCTACAAGAATTTTATAACCCCGATGGCGAGTTAAATGCCAGCAATCTAATTGATGCCAACTCAGCCAACCGAGAGCGAGGAATTTGTTGCTTGCCGTATGTGTGCGAGCGCACGCAAGACACGGTTTACTTTCCAGTAAATGTCATCGGTAATTTATACGTTAGCAATGGCATGTCGGCAGGCAATACAAAATTCGAGGCACGCGTGCAAGCGCTGTCAGAAATTTTTGAACGCTATGTGAAATTTAAAATCATTGCCGAGGGTGTCTGCCTACCCAATGTGCCAGATGAGGTTTTAGCACGCTACCCAAGTATTCAAGCAGGCATCCAAGAGCTAGAAGCGGCGGGCTATCCGTTGTTGGTGCAAGATGCATCGCTGGGTGGGAAATATCCTGTCATGGTTGTGACACTGCTCAACCCCGAAAACCAAGGCGTATACGCAAGCTTTGGCGCGCACCCAAAATTTGAAGTAGCGCTTGAGCGCGCATTGACCGAATTATTGCAAGGGCGTGGCTTAGATGCGCTAGGCGGCTTTGCCGAAGCAGGGTTTGATTTGGATGAAATTGCCAGTCCACAAAATTTAGAAACGCACTTTATAGATTCCAGCGGAATAGTCAGCTGGGAGTTTTTACGCAATGAGCCAGATCATGAATTTAGCGACTGGGATGGCAAGTCGACAAGCACCCAAGAAGAATTTGATTGGCTGTGTGAGCGCATTCACGAAGAAGGCAATGATATTTTCATAATGGATTATGAGGAGTTGGGTGTTTACGCCTGTCGCGTACTCGTCCCTGGCATGTCAGAAATTTATCCATCCGATGATTTGGTGTGGGAAAACAACAACGCAGGCATGGATATTCGTAAAGCCATCCTAGCCAAAAATAAAAGCAAAGAAGATTGTGAAGCATTGATTGAAAAAATAGATGATTTGAATGCCGATGACCAACATCCCGTAGCCGCACTTATCGGCTTGCCCGCAGATAAAGACAGCATCTTCGCAGACCTACGAATTGCCGAGCTAACCACTTTACTTGCCCTAAAAGTACAAGATAACGAACGCATCCAAGAAGGCTGTGAGTGGTTGTTACATTTTAGGCAAGTAAACCCACAACGCTTAAAAACCTACCAATGCATCAACACACTTTTGCAGTTTGAAGGCATGGTGGAATACGGTGCGTCGCTGGAAAAACTCTATGGTAAAAAGGTTTTGAGTGATGCGCTAGCGCTTATTGATGGTGAGGATGTTTTTCCGCTAGATGGTGATTGGGCGATGCACGATTTGTTGCTGGAAGGTTATAAGAAGGTGTTGATTTAGCGTTGAGCGAAGCCCACCCCCCTAGTTTTAAGTGATAGCCCATTCGTTTTTTGAATGGCTACTAGAACTTATGCATAGCTCCATCATGTAAAACTAGGGGGGTGGTGCGACAAGCGAAGCTTGTCATTTCTAGCAAGGTGAAAGTCCTTGTCTGGTAAGGTCTAACCA
>DQSL01000109.1 GCA_015663235.1 Mariprofundaceae bacterium | reverse complement strand
CTTCAACCATGATATTATGCTCTGTGAGCTGGCGATTAAGTTCGGCAAAAAGTTTCGCATCCAAACCTTGCTTCACCAACCGATTACGAAAGCGGCAAATACTTGTTTCATCAGGCACGGATTCGGAGACATCAAAATCGGTAAACCACATAAAATCCAAACGAACTTTTAAGGCTTCTTCCATCTTAGGGTCGCTCAAACTATGCCACGCCTGTAAAATCATGGCACGAAACATTTTGACAGGGTCATAAGGCTTCACGCCAGCAACTTTATCTTTGCGTTGATAAACTTCAGAAAGCAAGTCTGAAAACCTACCCCAATCTAATAAGTGGTAAACTTTGACCAATTGGTGGTCAGAACCTAAACGTGATTCAATCATTTTAGCTGAAAAACCAAGCATAAAAACCTCCTAGAAAACACATAAATCTTAATGAAAACAATATGTTATTCAACATTTTGTGTAAAAGCATGGTGCAGAGGTCTCCTTTTTGGATTACTAGAAAATTCTACTTATAAACTCAAACATTTTTAGGGGGGATTACCATATCATCTACTGTAAAACCAGCGATATAATCTTTTTTGTGTGTTTCAGGCATTTAAGTTCTCTCCATATTTATATGAATGTTTAATCAAAAAATTATTAGTCCAGCCTAACATAGTAAGTTTTTTATAAGCTGTATATTGCGGCTCAAAGTAACCACTCAGTCTCAACAAAAAAGGCTCCGCTTTCGCAGAGCCTTTCAAATCTTTAGACTTTTAAACATTAACCTTTGAAACGTGCAATCGAATCCATAACTTCTTTCTTCGCCGCCGCCGCATCTGCCCAGCCCGTTACTTTCACCCATTTTTTTGGCTCTAAATCTTTGTAGTGCTCAAAGAAATGTGAAATCTGATCCAATAAGAATTTAGGAAGATCTTCAGGACCTTGAACATGGTCATAAATAGGTTTCAATTTAGAGATTGGCACTGCCAATACTTTTGCATCCATACCTGCTTCATCTTCCATTTGTAACACAGCCACAGGGCGACAAGTCACCACACAACCAGGAATCAAAGCAAAACTTGAAACAACCAATACATCTACTGGGTCACCATCATCAGACAATGTGTTGGGTACAAAACCATAGTTGCATGGGTAATGCATGGCTGTATGCATAAATCTATCAACGAAAATAGCACCTGACTCTTTATCAAATTCATATTTAATCGGGTCCGCATGTTGTGATACTTCAATCACCACATTAATTTCGTCGGGTGCATTTTTGCCTGCTGGGATTTTACTGATGTCCATAATGTACTCCTAAAATTCTATGCCGCACATTGTAAGAAGCTTAACGCATAAAGAAAGCTTGAATTTATAATACTGTAAGCGCAGCGTATTTCAACATCAAACGTTTGAGCCCCACCGCATCAAATTCAATGGTGACGCGCACCGCATCACCATCACCTTCCAAGTCCACAATCAAACCATTACCAAAACTAGGGTGATTCACATACACGCCCACTACAATACCTTGCGCCGATGATGCTTGTGCTTGGCTAAACATGGCTGGCTGCTTCACACCTTCTGATTTAGATAACACATCATCATTCAAATCTGCGATAAACCTGCTTGGCATGGGATAAGTCATATCCCCAAAAATCCTACGTAGCCTTGCAGAGGTTAAATGCAGAATATTTTCAGCGCGTGTCACCCCCACATACAACAGCCTACGCTCCTCAGAAATGCCAACTTCCCCTTCATCCAAGGCTCGCTGATGCGGCAACATACCATCTTCCACACCTGCCAGTACCACTGTATCGAATTCCAATCCTTTAGCGCGGTGCAAGCTCATCAGGTTCACTGCATCTTCATCATCATTATCTTCTTCACCACTCACCATAAGTGCAGCCCTATCCATGAATTCAACTGGCGTAATGCCTGACTCTAAGGATAATTCGATATAGTTTTGTAGGGTTTTGATGTTTTCCAAACGCGATTCAGATTCCACATCACCCAATGCTTTGAGGCTGTCGATATAACCACTTTTTTCCAGCAACAGCATCAATCCTCTATCGGCTTTATCTGCAACTTCGGGTTTAATATCTTGCATCAACTGCAACAAAGGCAATAGCTTTTTCATGGGTGTTGGCATGGATGTAACTTGCAACATACTCGCTATCCAATCAGCAACCCGCAATCCACTTGCACTCAATAATGTAGCAATGGTTTCCTGACCTTTAGCACCAATACCACGCTTGGGTTTATTACACACCCGCAACATATGCATCCCATCAGCGCAATCATTGAGTAGCGCCCAAAATGCCAAAGCATCCTTGATTTCCATGCGGGCAAAAAAGCTTAAGCCGCCAATAATACGATAAGGGATGTCTTCTTCCCTAAAGACCTGCTCAATAGCCAGTGATTGACGATTGGAGCGATACAGCACCGCCATTTTTGACCAAGCCACTGTGGCATACCGCTCATTAAATAATTTCGCCATGTGCCGCGCTTCGGCATATTCATCCACACATACATGAAATTCAGGTTTTAAGCCGCCTTCTCGCGTGGCATTGAGCTGTTTGACATGCCTATCTTCATTGCTGCTGATAATCGCATTGGCAAGTTTTAGTATAGCTTCAGTAGAACGGTAATTGTCTTCTAACTTATGGGTTTGCGCATTGCTCCATACCCGTTCAAAATCCAAAATATGGCGCACATCTGCACCCCGCCAACCATAAATAGACTGGTCATCATCACCCACCACGGTGATATTTTGATGTTCTTGTGCCAATAAACATAACCACTCATGTTGCAGCGGATTGGTATCTTGATATTCATCCACCAAGATATGGTCAAAGCGGGTAAACATCGCCGTTGCCACGTCTTTATGCTCTCTAAGCAGGCGCACACAATTCAGTATTAAATCGGAGAAATCCATGCGCTCAAGCTTCTTCAGCTCATCTTGGTATGCGATATACAAATCTTTGAGGTCTAAACCGCTCCACAACATGGATTCAGCTTGTTCAGGCAAATAACCCGCATTCTTTTGCTGCTCAATCCAACTGGCTAAAAACGAAGGATGCAGCCTGTCCGATGAGATATTTCGCGCTTTGAGTATGCGTTTGACCAATGTTTTTTGGTCATCGCTATCAATGACTTGAAAACTTTTGGGATAACCCAACACATCGGCATAACTACGTAGGAAACGCAGTGAAATTGAGTGAAATGTGCCTGAAATAACGCCACCGCCACCATCACCAATCAAATCGGATAATCGCTGTTGCAATTCTTTGGCGGCTTTGTTGGTAAATGTAACCGCTAAAATACGGTGTGGTGCATAACCACGTTGCCCAATCAAATGTCCAATTCTATGAACGACTGTACGTGTCTTGCCAGAGCCTGCGCCTGCCAAAATAAGCTGAGGTCCATCTTCGGCTTCAACGGCTGCTTGTTGCGCAGTATTAAGGCTCATTTACCAGTCTTTGGTGTTGTCTTCGCCATGTTTCACAATTAGTTTATGATATGTGGAGAAGACAGCATTACGCGAGACAATGCCCAGCACTTTTTTCGGGTTTTGGCGCGAAGTTACAGGCATTTGTTCAAATGCTTCTCTGTCCAAAATATCAATAGCATCAAGTAAGCTATCTGTTTCCGAGAGTGTCATTACATTTTTATTGGCAACTTCTTCAGCCACCACTACTTGGTCGAGTGATGAATCCAACAGCCATGATTTCAAGTCTTCAAAGGTGACCATGCCTACCATATCCCCATCATGATTGGTCACAATTACACAGCCTTTACCCGAAGAGATGTATACCCGTTTTAACTCTTCAAGTTTGGAAGATGTATATACCGATGGAATCGAGCGCCAAGGCAGTCGTGATATGGGCACAGCGCGCATCCAAGAACGCTCTAATGACCAGCCCGTATCTAGCCCTTTTTCCTGCAAACTTTCTGTTATCACTGAACCTGTACCAAATGAACGCTTCACCAAGGCAGCAACAACACAAGCGGTCATCAAAGGAACCATGATGTGGTAGTCATTGGATAGCTCAAATATCATTAGAATCGAACTCATGGGTGCTTGAATTGTTGCTGCAAGCATCGCACCACAGGCCACCAACGCATAAGCACCATACGATTCCGACCATGCAGGAAAAATATCGTGCACAATGCCGCCATAAAGTGCGCCCGCCGTTGCCCCAATAAACAACGATGGGCCAATCATGCCACCGCCAAAACCACCACCTGAACAAATCACACTGGTCAAGATTTTCATCAATAATAAAACAACCAAAAACAAAGCTAACGGAAGACCTGCACCCAAAATATTACCTTCAATATTTTCAAGCAACATGCTATCCACTGTGCCGTAACCAATGGACATAATTTCAGGCACAAACAATGCACAAACACCCAGTAATAAACCTGCAACAGCAGGGCGGAAAAGTGCCATACGCACATACTTTTCAAACAACGCTCGTGATTTGGGTAACATTTTCACCGTGATTGCTGCCAATAAACCACAAAAAACACCCAAACCAACATACGCTAAAATCTCCCAGCTAGAAACAAGTCGAAATTCGGGAATGGTAAACATGGGAAAATTTCCCAGCTCTGAGCGCGTTATCACTGTTGCTATCACCGAAGACATCACAATCGGCGTAAATGTTGCAATGGCGTAGTCTGCTAAGATGACTTCCAGTGCAAACAACACACCTGCAATCGGCGCGTTAAATGCGCCAGCAATACCTGCTGCAACGCCGCAGCCCAGCAGTGTGCGCATTTGTTTTTCATTCAGGTGAAGCCATTGTCCTAACAATGATGCCAGCGAAGCACCCAAAGCAACGGTTGGCGCTTCTCGACCCATAGATGCACCACTTCCCACTGAAACCACATTGGAAAAGAGCTCGCCCACTGTCTTTTTGGCAGAAATCTTTCCACCGCGCTCGGCTAATGCTTCAATCACCCCAGGAATCACCCTAGCCTCATTTTGCGGAAGCCAGCGTGTATGAATCCAGCCAACCAGCAAGCCGCCAATCACAGGCGCTAAAATGAAAATAGACCAATGAATATCATGAAGTGCTTCGGACCAGCTCGCTTCACCCGTCCAAATCCGACTTATCCACTCAATGCCAAAACGCAAAAAAAGTGCGCCATAACCTGCCAACACACCAACAACCACAGCCAATAATCCTAGGTAGAGTGTTTCATGCCCTTTTATCCATCTGGGGAAAGCTCGCACATGAAGCCCGAAATTTTGCAGGCTCAATCTAGCTTTCCATCTGAGCATAATCTGTGTTTTTGCAATTCTTCTAGCAAACCCGCTGCATTGAGCACCAACATTTGATACGCATCTTCAAAACCATGCGCCCCACCATAGTAAGGGTCTGGCACATCTAGCGCGTCATTCAAACCTTCAAAAGCGCGCATCATCAACACCTGCTCAGGTTTTGCGCCCATGGCTAGTAAATTGCGCCGATTATCACTGTCCATCGCCACAAACACATCCCAATCTTGAATGTTTGAACGGGTAATTTGTTGTGCGCTGTGGTCGGCTAAACTTAAATCTTTTTCCAAGGCTTTACTTGCCGAGCGTGGGTCTGCGCCATTACCCACATGCCAGTCGCCAGTACCTGCTGATTCAAAATGGAACATATGCGATAACCCTTGTTCATCAGCAACGGATTTGACCACCACTTCTGCCAAAGGTGAACGACAGATATTGCCCAAACAAACAAATAAAACACGTAGTGGTTGGTTCATGCTAAATTTTTCTCCGCTTGTGAAGGCTGTAAATACAAGGGTTCTACCCACAATGCCGACTGCTCGTCGCCATGCAAAGCCAATACACTTGCCGCCAATGCAAGCTCTCTCGAACATGTCACGGGAAGTTGTGTTACACCTACCAAATCCACAGGTATATCCGACAACGATATGTAAACTTTAGGGTTTAAGGCTTGAAAGTCTTGCCATGTTAAACATTGGGGTTGGGTTACACATTTTCCCGCTTCAAACTCAGCGGCATACACCAGCCCAGAACGCGCATCTTCAATCGCCCAGAATTTCTGACTGACATCACCTACTTGTTTTGCAGTGATTGCCAAAGAAGAAAGGCTAACAACTGGTTTTTTTAATGATGCATTGATGCCAGCAATGGTGGCACATGCAACCCGCAAGCCAGTGAATGAACCAGGCCCAGTGCCTACGGCAAAAGCTTGAATATCTTGCCAACGCAGACCTTGCGCATTAAGCAGGTTTTGCAACATTGGTAATAACTCACGCGAGTGTGCACGTGGTGTTTTCATGCTCGCTGAATGTACACTACCATCAGCAAGCAATAAACAAGTACTTGCGCCTGCCGCTGTATCCAAAGCTAAAATGGGTTTAGAAAACATCGGCAGGTTAAAAAGTTACACTAAGCTTAAGTAAGTTGACCGTAGGAGTGCAGACCTGACAAATACATGTTTACGCCCACGAAACAGAAAATCGTGACCAAGAAACCAAGTACACACCACCAAGCCAGTGTTTTACCCTGAAGACCATGCGAAAAACGTGCATGTAAGTATGCGCCATACACCAGCCAGACAATCAATGCCCAAGTTTCTTTTGGATCCCAAGACCAATAACCACCCCAAGCTTCCGCAGCCCAAGCCGCACCCAAAATTGTTGCCAATGTAAATGCTGGGAAACCAACCGCCACAGATTTATACGATAATGAGTCCAATTGTTTTAACGATGGTAACGCGCTTAATATACGCGCATTGGGGTTGCGCTCTTCAATGCGATTGCGCAACAACCATGCCATGCCCGCTGCACAAGCCACTGCAAATGCACCATAGCCCACAAAGTTTAGCGGCACATGAATCTTCATCCAATACGACTGCAAAGCTGGTACAAGTGGTTTGATGTCAGATTGACCAATGGATTCAAGCCAAATTGCAAAGAAAATACCTGCTGCAACAATAGGCATCACAAACGCACCCAAACCACGCGCCTTATGACGACTTTCAAGGGTTAAATAAATCACACAAATCACACAAAACAATAAAATAAATACTTCGTAAAGATTCGATACTGGTGCGTGTCCAATATCACCTCCCATCAACAAATACGATTCATACCAACGAAGTAATAATGCAGAACCACCAGCATACACACCAATCCAAGCTGTTGCTGTGCCCAACTTGCCCATAAATGAATCAGGTGCGAAAAGGTATGCAATATAACATAATGCCGAAAATAGCATCATCACATTCATGGTCATCACAACATTTCCTGAGAACAAGTTGGACTGGTCTTCGTAAGAAATCATGGCTTCCGCAGGCTCAAATAAGGTATACACACCCATCAATGCCACCATCAACACTGCGCCATCAATCCACGGCACTAAAATTTCGGAGAACCTAAACGCGCGAAACTTATCTTTTGAAGTGGTTAGCGCATAACCTGCACCGATAACACCGCCACCCGCCATCCAAGTGGCACTTTGCATACTAAAAAGCTGGAAAATATACTCATCTTCAACATAACCGTTGCCTGCAAACATCGCCATGGCTGCCATACCTGCAATCATACCCAAATATGCCCAACATCGAACGTGTGCTATGCGCCCAAAAAAAATCGAAAATGCGTTTGCGTTTGAACCCATCGTTATTGCTGTCATGTGTGTGCTCCTTGTTGCTCATAAGCGTCTTTAATTTGTTGCTCTAAATCTTCAAACTCTTGTTCAAATGCGACTGGATTACGATTGCTCAAGCCTGTTACCTCAAGCTTCACTTTGCCATTTTCATCTTCTTCTAAACGAATCCATACTTTGCGATGCGCAATGTAGAACATGATACACAATCCAATCACCAAACCAAAGCTGCCAAACCACACTACATCCATTCCAGGGTCTTTGGCAAGTTGTAGCCCTGTATAATAGGTCTGATCGTAGTCAACCAATATAGGCACAAATGCCCACGGCATGTCAGGGAGCACCTTGAGCGCTTGGATCACGCGATTGCCCAACATCGGCAAATCATCAGGCTTTTTGTCACCGTAAACTTCATCAAGAGAGGCGCGAAATGCTGTGATGTTTTGTTGTTGTTGCTCTTCTTTTGATGTGGCTAATTCCTCAGGAAGACCGCGAATAAAGGATTGAAACAAATCCCATTCACGTGGGTCTGAGAAATCCAAGCCCAACAAGAAAGTTTCAAAGTCGCGCGCATCGCCTGATTTTGAAATCATAATAAATGAGCCTTGATTATCATCATTCATGATAAACGGATCCATGAATGTGCGCACCAAAACAGGCTTCAAACCTTTGCCTCGGATAATAAAGTCTACAGACGGCCCCATATCTTTGAACTCTTTCGGCGCGCCTGCTGCAGCCATGTTTTCAATGTTATAGGGGCGGAAATCTTTAAACTCCAAAGATGTTTCCGAATATGGGTCTTCAAATTGAGTATAAATCTGACCCTGAACATCATCAACATTACCTTTCTTGTTCAAGCGATAGAGCTTCAAATCTACTTGAGAGCCACCATCCCCAAACGAAGCCTGATAAATACGCACACCTTTATAATACAAGGGTTCGTTCACAATGATGTCTGATGTCATCATCTCTTTGCCATCTTCAAGGATAGTTAAGGTACTGCGGAATTCTGAAGGTGCGCCCGTTGAGAAAAAGTTAATGTCAAAGTTGTCACAACGCACTTCAAACGGCATATCCAAATAACCAGTGCTTGTGCCTTGCAAGAAAGATATTTCACTTTCTTTTCCGCCTTCAGGCACTGCCATGTTTCCTCGAAAGCCAAACTGCGCACTCATCCAACCACCAATCAAAATCACCAGCATTGAAACATGTACAACGATATATCCACTTTTATGGAACCGCCCTTTATCACCTCGCATCCAAAGCACATCACCCGCTTTGGTTTCCATCCATTTCCAATCAGGAAGTGAGCGCTTAATCGCAGCAATAGCGTGCTCTTTGCTATCAAATACCAAGTCAAACTTCTGGTCAATATGTTTGCGCGCATTCGCATTCATCGTGCCTTTGCGCTTCTTCATTTCTTGTACAAAGCGTGGCGTATTGCGAATCAAACATGCGCCCAATGAAAACATCAGCAGCCCAAGAATGCTCATAAACCACCATGTATGGTACATATCAAACAAACCAAGTGCGCGGAATGTCCAATACCATGTAGGTCCAAACTGGTGCAAATAATCAGCTTGGTCTTGGTTCTGTTGAAGCACCGTGCCGATAATAGAGGCCACAGACAATAAAAGCAGCAGCAGAATCGCCACAGGCATAGAACCGACACGGCTTAAAATGGGTTTAATGGATTGATGGTAGATTGACATGGGTGCGTAGCATAGCCACATCAACATAAAGATAACATTAAAAAAGTATACCTGTGTTTTTAATGCGCTCATTTTACTTGCCAGCTTAGCAACACCCCTTAGAGTACATGCTTAATTTTGAATGAAACAAACAACTAAAGGTGCCTAGTCCTATGCTTACCCAACAGATTACAGATGATATGAAAACGGCAATGAAAGCCAAAGACAAGCTAGCTTTGGGCGTGATTCGTATGTTACGCGCTGCCATCAAAGACAAAGAAATTGCGCTGGGCAAAGCTTTAGAAGATAGCGATGTGCTTGCTGTCATCGCCAAACTCATCAAGCAACGCAAAGATTCAGCAACCCAGTATACAGATGCTAACCGCCCCGAATTGGCAGCAACAGAAAACGCTGAAATCAAAGTGCTCGAAGTTTATATGCCTGAGCAGATGAATGATGATGAAATCCAAGCCTTGGTTGCAGCAGCAGTTGCCGAAGCTGGGGCAACATCCATGAAAGATATGGGTGGTGTAATGGGTATTGTTCGCGGCAAAGCGGCAGGCAAGGCTGACATGGGCAAAGTCTCTGCGGCAGTCAAAGCGGCACTTCAATAACCACGATTTAATGTAATCATGCATATCCCAGCGGGTTTTTATCCAGACTTTCTCTTGATATTAGGCAATATGATTGCCATTCCCGTTGTTTTACTGGCGATTTGGCGCACGGAGACTCGCTTTTGGTCAGGTTGGTCAGAAGGTCTGCAAATCACAGCCATCTTTGTCGCACTCACAGGCTTATACATGTTACAAGCCGACCTCAAACCTGGCATGGCAGTGCACTGGTTGGGCGTGATGCTCACCGTGATGATGGTTGGACCTTGGACAGCCATTGTTGTGTTATCTGCCATTCATGTCTTCTTGCTGGTCGCACTTGGCATCGGTGATGTTTCTACGCTTGGCTTTAATATCAGCACATCTGTATTGCTTCCCGTCGTCATTGCATCCAGCATTCATTTACTCTTTTATTGCAAGTTCCCGCGCATTGTCCCCGTCTATTTTGCCAAAGTGGGCGTAGGTGATTTGCTCTGCATGTGGGCAGTGGATGCAGTGCTTACTTTATGCCTGCTCACATGGTCGGGTTATCCATCCTTTCACATCTATCAGGATTTCACCCTTGTGTTGGCATTAATGGGTGGCATGGAAGCCGTGATTAGCACATGGATTATTGCGGGTCTTGTTTGTTATTTCCCCATTTGGCTGGTCACTTTTAATGATGAAGAATATATCCACGGCAAATAGGTAAACCCACTTCTTTTAGGGCAACTCTGAACAAGTCCCATTAAAAGTGTTATAGTTTTTTTATCTCACTGAGGGGAGTTAAACATGAGCCAATTGAGTTTTTCGGAAGCAGCG
>DQSL01000059.1 GCA_015663235.1 Mariprofundaceae bacterium | reverse complement strand
TAACGCCTTGCTCAGCGGCAATTTAAAGTGGCACGTTTTTGCGAATGCAAAATAAGTGACGCTTTAAATTGTCCGCTGGAGCTATTTGTTATGTGATTGTGCATGATAAAGTTTTCCATTCCTCTGATTCAAATAGTTTTCTTCGTAATGTAAGAACATTACTAATTCTTTGAGCAAGTATTCCGCCATAAACCATAAGCTCTTCTATGTGCATGCTTGTTTGTATGTGTTGATTACAACGAGCGGAATATAAACCGAGGTTTTCTAATTTATGAGCTTTATCTTCTGCTTGATTTCTTGAACGTAAATGCCCCCATTCATATTTTATATAGTTTTTATCCCAGTCTTTAGGTGAGTTCCAACAAAGTGGCATTTCTGTTCCTTCTACGTGGAAAAAAGGACGATCTTCTTGCGCTGAAAACAGTAATTTTATTATTTGAGATAAATCATCAAAATTCTTTGTTGGTGAAACTTTTAAGCCTGCATTTTTTAAATGAGGAACCAGTGACTTAACTAAGCGTTCAATATTTGAATCAAGTATTTCATGACAATATGCGTCAGCATTTTCTGATAATGCTTTCCTATGATCGATAAGTTTAGGTTTATTCATATTTTTTACACATAACTTGGTAATAAGAGGACTTGGTTTTCCATCTATTGCCCCCCTATATACGCCCTTGATTTCCTTGTTATTGGATATTAAGCTTCAAACAAGGGCTACAGGAGGTACTTTGGCTTCATATAAGGGTAAGGTCAAGCAAAAATCCACATTTCGCCCATCAGCACCGCGATTGATGGATCAGGTGCGTGAAGTTTTGCGTTACCATCATTATGGACGGAAAACAGAGGTGGCGTATGTGCGTTGGATTAAAGATTTTATCTATTTTCACCATAAACGACATCCCAAAGAGATGGGCATGCATGAAATTGAGGTATATTTAAGTCATTTGACGGTGAATCAACATGTTGCTGCCTCAACACAAAAGCAAGCCTTTAATGCCTTGCTGTTTCTGTATAAACAAGTGTTGGACTTACCTTTTGTTGACGGCATTGCATCCATTCGCTCAAAAAAACCTGTGCGATTGCCCGTGGTGTTGAGTGTGCAGGAAATAACGCAGCTTTTAAGCCATATCAAGGGAGAAACTTCTTTGATGGCTAGGTTGATGTATGGTGGTGGTTTGCGCTTGATGGAATTACTGCGACTTCGCGTTCAAGACATTGATTTTGATAACGGCTACCTTCTGATTCGAGCCAGTAAAGGTGATAAAGATAGAACAACTTTACTGGCACAATCGGTGCGCGATGAAATGAAGGTGCATTTGCAGAAAGTTCGTTGCATATTTGAGCAAGACTTAAGCGAAGGTTTTGCCAATGTTTGCTTGCCTGGCGCATTGGCAAAGGAATATCCACATGCTTCCAAATCATGGGAATGGCAGTATGTTTTTCCATCTAAGGTATTATCCAAAGACCCGCAAACAGGCGAAACGCGTAGGCATCATATGCATGAGTCGGGTATGCAAAAAGCTATTCGAGCAGCAAAACAAAAGGCAGACATCAATAAACGTGTCACCACACACACTTTACGCCATTCTTTTGCCACGCATTTGTTGGAAGCGGGGACTAATATCCGCGTGGTGCAAAAGCTTCTTGGTCATGCCGATGTGAAAACTACGGAGATTTATACCCATCTGTTGCAACAAAACTTGGGGGCGGTGGTCAGCCCCTTGGATACGTTATGACGGTCATTTCCCAAAGGCTTTATCCGCTGCTGCAAGCATTGCTCGCATCACGCATTCATGTGGGTTTGGTGGTGGGTTTGATTTATGTGTTGTCCATGCCAGCAGGCATTGCATTATCGCTCAAGCTGGCGATTTTTATGATGGGCTTTTGTGTGATTTGGGCAACATACCTTGCCAATGTGTATACCGACAAAGCTGAAGATGAAGTGAATCAGGCGGGTATCCATGTTGCAGTTTCGCCTGCGTTGATTGGCTTGGTGGCGCTTGCCCCTATGCCTTTGGTGTATAGCATTATGGGTTGGCGCGGTGTGATGTTTGTGCTGGTATTTTTTGCGATTTGTCATTTGTATTCTCTCAAACTTCCTCTGCTTGGCTTGCGCATCAAAGATGTGTTTTTATTGAAGAACATTTACCCTGGGCTGATTGTGGTGAGTGGCTTAATCATGTTGCGTTTGCTGTTTGGCTTTCCTGTCTTTTTTATTGATATTGCATTGATATTTCTGATTTATTTTGGCAATGAGATTTTATGGGATATTCGAGATATGCATGGTGATACGCCCAACTCCACGCTGCCGCAACGCTTGGGATTAAAAGCGACCAAAGCGCTCATTGTTTCGATTTATGTATTGGTGTTTGCGATGTATGTTACCCACTGGCCGTATTTATTGTTTGCGGCATGGCTTCCTGTGTTGGCGGTGATTGGGGTGACGCTTAAAGTGCAGCCCAACCAGAACCCACTATTGTTTCACTTGCCTGTGCTTACATGGGTTGCCTTTTTAGGGTTTTTATTATGCTTATAGGTTCATTATTACCCTTGATGCTGATGTTTTTTGGCGCAAACATGATCACTGTGCTTTTGGTAGGTTTGGGGCAGGCGCATTTCATTCATTGTTATATTTATCAATTTCGCGCCAAACAAGTGGATATGGATAAAGTCGTGAAATGGGTCGCTGGGTTAAGCTTGGCGGGTGTTGGCTGTTGGTGGTTGGGTGATGATGTGATGATTCCTGCCGCATTGATTTTTATTCTTCACCAATTTTCGGATGACTTTTATTTGTATCGCAAACAAGTGCAACGATTGGATGTTGTGCAGCTTGTGTTGGTCTTGATGGCTTGCCTGAGCCTTGCCATGTTTGAGCTGAACACGATGGCTCAGACTTTGGCTGCGGCTTTGATGGTGGTTGCGCTGTTGGTAGGTTTTATAGGCAAACAAAAGGTGGTGTTTTGGACGCTGACCATACCCTTTGCCTTGCCTCTGTTTTATGTGTTGCAGAACTACCAAGAAAGAGATTGGTTGATACCTCTTGGCATTATCATTTTATCACATTATCTGCGCTGGATGATGTATGTTTATCAAACACGCGCCCAAGAACAGAAGTGGGGCTTTGTCACCGAAGCTTTGATTTTGAATGCTATATTTTTGTTGTATGCGCTTGCCACCATGTTTGGCGGGCATAGTGAATGGTTGAATGTTTTGCTACAAGGTCTGTTTTCGATTCAGGCTTTTGTGGTGTGGACGATGGCACATATTTTTTCAACCATTCGCCCACGCTTATTTACAAAAAAGGCACGAAAAAGCCCTGCGTTTTAGGCAAGGCTTTCAAGGATGAAGGGTAGTGTTATCGCCCTTCAACCACAAAGAGTCGCGTGTATTTTTTAAGCATTCGTAATGTGAACCAAATGGCAACAGTCACGCCTAGTAAACACAACCACCATGGTTCGTATGTTACTTTGCCATGAATCACCAGCTCACCGATGGTTTCGAGCAAAAACATCACCAACACGATAGCCAAGAAACCGTTGTATTCGCGTTTTAGCACATTTTTAATTGAAAATGGAAGGCTGGCTTTATTGTATTGTCCTAATTTAGGAATAAATACAGGTGTTTTGTCTGCCCAATCCAAATAAGGTTGCCCAAACTTTTCTCTTAAGAAGGCTTCTTCTGCAAGAATAATACGCTCATAATACAACCAAAAAATAAGCGTATATATAAGTGCCAGCCACCACAGATAAGGGAAAAGAGCTAGCCCTAGACCCATGAAAAAGTTACCTAAATATAAAGGATTACGCACAACAGCATAAATGCCAGTTGTGTTTAAAGATTCGGCAATTTGTTCCGTGGTATTGCGCCCAGATGTGCCTTCAGGTGTATGCCCAATGGTCAACACACGAATGGCAAGACCAAAGAAACTCACTGCAAGGCAAAAGATTTCCCACATAAAGTTGTATTGTGCATTGGCACTAGGATACTCATAATCAAGCATCGCCAATAAAAATATGATGAGAACAACTGTGGGCAAATAACTGCGCCAGCGAAATAACCAGTTGCCTGCGTCTTCAATCTCTTCTCTTAATGCCATGAACTACTCCTTAAAAGCACTGCAAAACTACGCGTCAATGCTATCAAACTTTTGTTGTTATACAATTTTCCTAAATATGTTTTGAAAGGTGAAGCACTTGATAAAATATGAGAAAAAGAAGCGCAAGCCTGTTTAGGTGGTTGTATCAAAGCCTTTAATGGCTTCTTGGTTGCGGAAGTTGACAGTATCTGCCGCCTGTTCTTTTTCAAAAACAATAAATATATGTTTGTTGAGCAAATGTTTGGGGTTGATATTGATTAGCAACTGCGCTTTATATACCGATGCTTTTTTTGCTTTGGATAGCTTGGGAAGCTTGCGCATATTGCTGCTATAAGTGAGCAGTGAACGCAGTAGAATAAGTGGGTAAAAGAAAGGAAACAATAGCAAGGATGCGCGGCTCAAACGCACATAGCGAATTTCTTTGATGTTAAAACCTGAAAGCCGACCAAGCATACGCAACTTTTGTAAACCAATTAGAAACACATGCCCATAATAAATCTCACCGGTTAATGATTCATCAGCCATCCAAATATCATTGATTTCATTGGGCGGCATTTGATTGTTGGTTTCGCTTTCAAACAAGAGGTAGCTGAACTTGGCAGCCAAGTTGGAATAACTTGGTGTGGTGATGACCAATGAACCGCCAATTTTGAGTGTTCTGTTAAACTCTTTCATTACTTTGAGTTGATCGCTGAAATGTTCGATGCCTTCTTGGCAAATAAGCATATCAGCCATAGCACCTTGCACAGGGATAGATTTGGTGACATCAGCACGTTCGCAGCTTATGGCTTTGGACTTAAAATATTCAGGGAACAAGTCAAAAGCATGAACTTTTGCACCATATTTGAGCAGTAAATCAGATGTGAAGCCCGTGCCAGCGGGCAAATCAATCACAACTTTACCCGCTAAATCTTGCCGATTTTCAAGTAAATATTTGGCAACATGATATTTAATGTCTTTTGGATTTCGTTTAAAGTCGCTCATCAATGGGTCTATGATGTTATGAAAGCAGTGTAACCACGTCACCATCACGCTGGTGAATGTTGCCGATATGGTAAACAGTTTCACCCGCATCTTTGAGTATGTCTGTTGCTTGTGCGGCAGCCTCTTGGGGAAGAATCACCACAAAACCAATGCCCATATTAAAGGTGCGATAACGCTCGTTTTTTGCCACATCAGCAAAACCAAGCAAGTATTCAAATACTGGCGGAACTCCCCAAGCTGAAACATCAACAGTTACAGCCAAGTCATCACTCAAAATACGCTCAAGATTATCAAACATGCCACCACCTGTGATATGTGAGAAACCATGCACTTCAACGCCGCTTTTCATCAAAGCATTAATCGCAGGCACATACAAACGGGTTGGCGCAAGCACTTTATCAATGGCTTTGCTGCCGTCTGATAATGTGTCGTTGCGTAAGTCTGCTTTGCCAAGCTCTAAAAGTTTGCGCACCATAGAGAAACCATTGGAGTGTGGGCCATTGGAAGCAAGCCCTAACACCACATCACCATCAGCAATGGTAGAACCATCCACCATTTTGGGTTTATCCACCACACCTACGCAAAAACCACCAATATCATAATGACCTGGTGCATACATGCCTGGCATTTCAGCGGTTTCGCCGCCAATTAAGGAGCATTCGCAAGTTTTACAGGCATCAGCAATGCCTTCAACCACGCCAGCCAAGGTTTCACCTTTGAGCGCACCCGTTGCTAAATAATCGAGGAAAAATAGTGGGGCAGCACCCAAAGCAGCCAAGTCATTCACACACATAGCAACCGAATCAATGCCCGCCACATGGGGCAAGTTATATTCTTGAAGCAGCAGCAGTTTCGTGCCTACACCGTCTGTGCCTGAAACAAGCACAGGTTCTTTCATGCCTGAAAAGTCAGGTTGAAACAAACCACCAAAACCACCCAAACCTGACAAAACTTCAGGGCGCATGGTGCTATTCACTGCATGTTTAATGCGACCGACAAAGGCGTTTCCTGCATCAATATCTACACCGCAATCGGCATAGTTCAGTTGTTGTTTATCATTAGACATCAAGATTTCTCACTTTTAAGGCATTGGCTTGGATAAAGTCACGGCGAGGTTCAACAGCATCACCCATCAGAGTAGAGAATGTTTCATCAGCAGACACCACATCTTCAAGCATTACTTTTAGGAATGTTCGGTTGACAGGGTCAAGCGTGGTTTCCCAAAGTTGTTCAGGGTTCATTTCACCCAGTCCTTTGTAGCGTTGAATGCTTAAACCACGGCGACCTTCTTTATCAATCAGGGCGGAAACATCATCATAGGTTTCGATTTCCCAACGTTTATCGCCACTGGATATATACGCACCATCACCGACCAAAGACTGTGCATTGTTACAGAGCTTTTGCGCTTCAGCGAACTCCACTGTGGACACCAAATCAATATTCAATCGAGATATTTTGGTGCGTCCGTGGTCGCGGCGTTCAAATTGAACCCAAAATGCATCCAAATCTTCATCTTTATAAATACGGAATTTTAAATCTTCATCAGCGCGGGATTCGTTTTTGAATGTTTCAACAAGCCCAAGCATGTGTGTGTTTAAGCGTTCTTTATCACGCATCATGGTGGCAGACATTTTTTTACCTTCGACAAGCAGCTTTAAGACGCGACCATCCACACGTTGTGATAAGCGAAGCACCAAAGCATGAATGCGATGAATGCTGCGTATAAATGTTTGGAATCGCTCAGTGGTCATTGCACCTTTTTTGGCAGACACATGGTACTCTTTCTCAGCACTACCATGTTCAAGTAAAAACTCTTGTAGCTCACCATCATCAGCAATATACCTGTCTTTTTTACCTCTAGCCACGCGGTATAAAGGTGGTTTAGCGATATACAAATAACCACGCTCAATCAACTCAGGCATTTGACGGTAAAAGAATGTCAAAAGAAGCGTCAAAATATGCGCTCCATCAACATCGGCATCCGTCATAATCACAACTTTATGGTAGCGCAACTTGGCAATATCAAATTCTTCTTTGCCAATGCCCGTGCCTAGCGCAGTAATCAATGTGCCGATTTCCTGGCTGGATAACATTTTATCAAATCGCGCACGTTCCACATTCAAAATCTTACCTTTGAGTGGAAGAATAGCTTGGGTTTTACGGTTGCGCCCCTGCTTGGCTGAGCCGCCAGCAGAGTCCCCTTCCACAAGATAGATTTCAGAGTTGGCTGGGTCTTTTTCTTGGCAATCAGCAAGCTTCCCTGGCAAGTTGGAGACATCCAACGCACCTTTGCGGCGGGTTAAGTCACGCGCTTTGCGTGCAGCATCCCTCGCAATCGCTGCCTCGGCTGCTTTGCCAATAATAATATGTGCTTCTTTAGGGTTTTCTTCAAACCATTCGGCAAGTTTTTCATTTACTTTGCTTTCAACAATCGGGCGCACTTCAGACGACACTAATTTGTCTTTGGTTTGCGATGAAAACTTAGGGTCAGGCACTTTCACCGATAATACAGCCGTTAAACCTTCACGGCAGTCATCACCAGTCAAAGAAACTTTATGTTTTTTCAATAATCCATTGGCATTTGCATAGCTATTGATGCAACGGGTAAGCGCAGCTCTTAACCCTGCCAAGTGAGAGCCACCATCGCGTTGTGGGATATTATTGGTATAACAAAACACGTTTTCTTGATACGAGTCTGTCCATTGCAAAGAAAGCTCAACACCCACACCATCTTTATCCGTATTGATGGTGATGCAGCCCGGGTGAAGCGGTGTACGCGCTTTGTTCAAGTGCTCTACGAAAGCATTGATGCCGCCCTCATATTTAAATACCACTGTGTTATCGGTGCGCTCATCTGTCAATTCGATATGCACGCCACTGTTCAAGAATGAAAGCTCACGTAAACGCTTACTCAAAATATCAAAAGACATATTACGATGCGAGAAAGTTTCCAAGCTTGGCAAGAAGCGAACTTCCGTGCCTGTGCCTTCAGCTTCACCAATCACATGGATAGGTTGCACTGTATCGCCACGCTCAAAGCGGCATTGATGAATTTTACCATTTCTGCGAATGGTCAGTTCCAAATAATCAGAAAGCGCATTCACCACCGACACGCCCACGCCATGCAAACCACCAGAGACTTTGTATGAGTTGCTATCGAATTTACCACCTGCATGAAGTATGGTCATAATCACTTCGGCAGCCGAGCGCCCTTCTTCAGGGTGCATGTCCACAGGAATACCACGCCCGTTATCACGAACAGTGACTGAATCATCAGAATGAATAATCACTTCAACTTTATCGCAATGACCAGCCAAGGCTTCATCAATCGAGTTATCTACGGCTTCATAAACCATATGATGCAAGCCCGTGCCATCATCGGTGTCGCCAATATACATGCCAGGGCGCTTGCGCACTGCATCCAGCCCTTTGAGAACCTTAATGCTACTTGCGCCATACTCTTCTTGTTCACTCATTTGAATACCTCATTGACCATTCTGTTCATTCAAACTTTTATACATCCAAACTTAGGTGTTGCACATGTTGCAACATGTTTGGCGCAACATGACTTGGGGCAGTCATCAATACTTGCCCTTGGTGTTGTTGCAGCCGCGTTAATAAACGCGAAACGCGGGTGTTGTCCAAGGATTCAAAGCAATCATCAAGCAATAAAATGGGCATGATTCGCTTGGCTTCTTGTAACACAGCACATTCTGCCAAACGCAATACAATCCCAGATACTTTTTGTTGACCCCTAGACCCACATACGCGTATTTCACGGGTATTGTAACTGATTTTCAGCCTATCACAATGCGGGCCTTGTGTGACCCTGCCAAGGCGGTGATGTTCCGCACGTTTGGCAGCAAACCAATCTATCCATTCTTCTTTATTTTCAAAGACTTGCCCTGTGAGTTCCAGTTGAAAGGGCAAGTCTAACCATTCGCTTTCTTGGCTCAAATGTTGGTTTAATTGGGCAAGAATCTCCGCACGTTTTGCTTTGATGATGCTGCCATACGCCACAATTTGCAGCTCCCAACTGCTTAATTCATCCGCAGAGCCATGGTAGCGCAATAAGCGACCTCGTTGCATCAATGCCCTAAGATAGCCCTGATAATGGGCATAAGAAGCGGCTTGTGTAGCAATCACCAGCCTGTCTAACCACTTCCTACGCTCACCTGGCGCACCATCAATCAAGCGCACGCCTTGGGGTGCATCCACGATCAAAGATACATGTTCAAACATTTCTTTGCGCGCCGCAATCTTCCGACCTTGCAGCGACATATCCACCTTACCCTTTTTGCCATCCACGCGAATATGCAAAGGACCATAACGTTTGATAGTAGCCTGAATATGAAAAGACTTCTCGTCCCAGCGGATAAGTTGCGGCGCTTTGGCTTGGCGAAATGAGCGACCATATGCCAACATATATGCCGCTTCCAATATAGTGGTTTTACCACTGCCGTTATCACCCGTAATCAAATTCAAATGCTCGCCACATTGCCAATCAAAAGCTTGATGGCAGCGCAGGTTATGCATATGGATATGTTGTAGGGTTAAGCGTGGGTTAGACATTACCGCTATGTTAATCAGCGCAAGTAAAAAAATACAGTGTGTTGCAACGGAACAATATTAAGCACCTTAATGTTAGACAGGGGTCGCGCATTTTATTAAGGTCTCTCTTTAAAGGTTTAGTCGCAAATTACTGCCTATCAATTGCAGCAATGAATGCGGCACACCATGTTCGGAAGCCAAGTTATGCCACTGTGAAACATGCTCTGTAGTCTCCTCAATGATAAGGTCAATTTTTCGTTTATTAAATATAGGACTTAGCTTTTCAAAGCTGTAAAAGTCTTCTCGTGTAAAATCATCTTGTTTTCCATTCAGTCTCATCCAGTGCTTATTGACCCAATCGCTCCCTGGTTTGTAGCTGTAAGCCAAATCATACGCAGGAGATAATTGCCATTGTTCTTTCTCATCAAGCATAAAACCAAAGTTTTTGGAATGGTCATCATGGTTGCGCGCGATAACATTAAAAACCATGCGCTTAAACAACTGCATCGCATCTTCAGCGCTTAATTTTAGCTTCCTTGCGACGGCAAACAATTCGGCATACGAGTATGAGCCTGTTTTTTTATAGCTTACGTGCGCCAAGCCGCTTAATGTTTGCACATGCCGCTTTTCATTACCATTTCGATCAAAGCGCTGCGTGATAAAGTGGCGGCGATCTCCTTCGGGTAGCAAATGGCAAGGCATCATGTCTATGTCACACGCTTTTGCCATAAGGTGATAGACGTACTCCATTGTTCCATAGCCCATGGGGTCACCAAAAGTCTCTTTATCTTTGTGATGTTCGCTGACACCATCAAACTTCATTAAATAATGAGTAAACCCATTAGGCACATCTGTTTGTCCTGACAACACTTGGCTATAATCATCATTAAATGCGAGCACAGCTTTTGGCCTAGCCCCACCAGCACTCACGCCTATAGACATGAGTGCCATCATTGCTTCCTGATCTTCTTGTCCTTGAGCATTAAGGTTTACATGAAATCGCCCTCGTTTGTTCAAGACATCTTGGGCAAGAGAAACCAGTGATTGAATTTCAACATGTTGTGAAGCATTTAAGTTTTTTCTTTGGCTAGCAGGGTGATATGTTAATGCCCCCATGCCACGCTTCCCTATATATTGAAGGCGTTGTAAAGGTGTAATGTCAGATGGAAGTTTGCCCTGGCTGGCTACCCAAGCATTCATCACAGCATGACCAAAATCATCAGGCAATGAGTCTGCTATCATTCCAGGTAGGCCTTTGAAAGCTACATTGTCTATTTCTGGGAACGAATAAATTTTCCGAGACAGCGGCATTTTTAATGGTGAGAGCTCAATACCTGTGTTGATAAAGCGAGGTTCAAATTCAAATGAACCTACACCTGTTTCGGCATTAAAACTGACAGCACCAACATCGTGCTCTTTATATTTTACACGGATGGCATCTTTTACCATGAGGGTTTATCCGCCTTGGTTGGTATGTTTCTATTCAGAAATTTTGATGCGCGCTGTCGCTTTTGCCCCTTTAGCTTTGCCAACTGCAGTGGGGATATTTCTTGTACGGGTAAAAACATGTTGAGTTGCTCTACTATACCCATAGCAACCAATATGGAAACTAGGTTTTCTAGTCGAACTTTGCCTTTTTCAGCATTAAGAACTGTCCTTCGGTTTAGGCCTGCGCGCGTTGCTACTTCAGTTTGAGTTAAGTCAGCATTGAGTCGAGCTTGTTTCAGCCTGTTGCCTAATTCTTCAACTATCGCGGAGGGAGACATGGTTTCAAGTTTCATATGTTACCTATTTCGTATATTAAGAAGTTGTTTGGCATACAATATGCACTATTAGCCACACTGTAATTACAATAAAATAATAATCAACACTATTTATAAAGGTCGAAATAAGTAACATTAACAGGAGTTATTGCCATTAATATGTGTAAAGATGCACATTATGACAGTTTTGATGGCTAGGGTGCCATGGTAGCAACGGGCTGAACTGTATGCATAGCAATTTAAAGCTTCGCCAAGGGTGGACACAGAGTGCCAAACGCAGTTATTCAAGTCGTGCTGGGGTATATAGCATAACGCCTTATTTATCTGTGAGTTTCGCCAAATTGTTCAAGGCTATGAAAACTTATGATAGTTTTGATGGCGTAGTTTGCTACTGTTCGGCATCCTATTTTAAAAGAGAGACTCATGGCAGAAACTGCAGACGAACTAACCATTGATTATGAAGAGGGTGGCATTTTAACCACCAAACAAACCGACAAAATGATCCTAAGCAAAGGTGCTTGGGTGACGATTTTGTTTAAGTATCAATCTTGGAAAAAAGCTGAGCAAGAATACAGTGAAGATAAATATACCATTCGTCGCTTTCAAAAGCGTGATGGTAAATATACACCACGCTCAAAATTTAACATCACCAATGCCAAACAAGCCAAGTTGATTATCGACACACTTGAAGACTGGATGAAATAAGCGGGTGAAAAAGAAGGTTCTGTTTCTTTGCACAGGTAATGCCTGCCGCTCACAAATGGCGGAAGGTTGGCTCAAGGCTTTGGGCGGTGACACTTATGATGTGTATTCAGCAGGTATTGTGGCACATGGGAAAAACCCAAGAGCCATTGCTGCGATGAAGCAAGCAGGCGTGGACATAAGTGAGCAAAAATCCGAAGCATTAGACCCTGTATTGTTGGATGAAATTGACCTGTTGATTACCGTGTGTGGCAATGCCGATGAAAGCTGCCCGACTATTCCCGCAAGCTGTGAAAAACAACATTGGCCTTTTGATGACCCTGCAAAGGCAACAGGTAGCGAAGAAGAAATTATGGCTGAGTTTTACCGCGTGCGCGACCAAATTCGCCGTAAATTGGAAGGTTTTGTCCAACAGGCTAAAAAGTAACGGAAGTTGACAATGAAGCTATCCATGATATGTCGCTATGTCCTGGAATGGCTTTGCCTATATCATAGATGCCAACACTGAAACTCAAAGGCCATGATGCCAAAGGCACAATGCCTGCGCCTATGGTGGTGATGCCTGCGGTGTAGTCAGCAATGATACTTAATTGCGGCATCATATAATAAGCAGCCGAAATGAATGGCGACAAGACTTTGGCGCGGGATGCGCTGGGTGCTGTGTCGGTGATAACACGGTAGTCATTGTTGCCCAAACCGCCATTGAGAATCGCGATACTTTCTTCAAACACGAAGATTTTTGAGGTAGC
>DQSL01000150.1 GCA_015663235.1 Mariprofundaceae bacterium | reverse complement strand
TTCTTAAGCGAGTTTATGCAGCATGATGGAAAGCGTCAAATGCTAACAGCTTATGCAAGAGGTTGGATGAATGGATATTTCACAATGGTCTGAGTTTTGGGGTGATAGTGCATGGTCGCAATGGCTTGCTGCGTTAGGCATTCTTTTTGTCACGGTGGTGTTGCGCCGCTATTTTATCGCTTTGTTGCATAAAGTTACCAGAAGGTTGACCCAAAAAACCAAAACAACATTGGATGATGCGCTTTTGGAAGCCGCTGAAAAACCTTTGAGTTGGTTGATTCTATTGATGGGAATCTGGGCTGCGGTGATGGTGATTAAACCAACATCGGAAGTGTTGCCGCTGCTGGATATTGCCGAGCGACTTGGGCGCATGGCGAGTATAGTGCTGATTGGTTGGTTTTTATGGCGATTGATTGATGGTTTAGCGATTTATGCATCATCGCAAGCCAAGGAAACAGATTCATCTTTGGATGACCAGCTTGTGCCATTTATCTCGAAAACATTGAAATTGTTTTTGGTGGTCACAGGTATTTTGGTGGTGGCGCAAAACATGGGTTACTCCATATCAGGGTTAATCGCTTCATTGGGTATTGGTGGCATTGCCGTTGCCATGGCTGCCAAAGATACCATTGCCAACCTGTTTGGCTCGGTGATGTTGTTAATAGACCGCCCTTTCACAGTGGGTGATTGGATTAAAACATCTCAGTTTGAGGGTGTGGTTGAAGAAATCGGCTTCCGCTCCACGCGCATACGCACATTTTCGCAAACATTGGTCAATGTACCCAACTCCATGCTAGCCAATATGGTGGTGGATAATATTGATGCGCGATCCAAGCGGCGAATTAAAATGCGCATTGGTATTACATACGCCACATCCACGGACAAAATGCAGCAAGCTGTCGCCGGCATTGAGCAAATTTTAAAAATACATCCAGGCGTAGACCAAGATTTCTCCTTGGTGAAGTTTGATAACTTTGATGATTCAGCGCTTTCCATCTTTTTGTATTACTTCAGCAAAGACAAAAATTGGACAGCCTACTTGCAAGTGCGCCAAGAGGTGAATATGCAAATCATGGAACTGTTGGAAACACTTGGGTTGGAATTCGCATTTCCAAGCCAGTCGTTGTATATTGAGCAAATGCCTAAAGAAGTCGTGCGTTAAATCATGAGTGTTATGTTATTTAAACTGCGCCGTGTTGAAGAAGATGAAGCTGATGAAATTCGTTCGCTTTTAGACGCGCATGACTTTCAATATTATGAGACTGATAACGGGCGTTGGGGTTTGGGTTTTGCTGCGATTTGGTTGCATGACGGCAGCCGATTCGAAGAAGGTAAGGCATTGATTGCAACATATCAGCAGCAACGCTTTGAAAAAGCGCGTGCGGAATACCTTGAATTGTGTGCGCAGGGCAAGCAGCCTACATTGTGGACGATGATTCAAGATAAACCGATTCAGATGTTACTTGCTTTGTTTGCCATGTGTGTTGTGGTACTTTTCGCCTTATCCCCGTTTGTATTCTTGTGAGTTGCTGATGAAAAATGATATTGAAATTATTGTAGAGACCGAATATTTAGAAGAGCAATCGCGCATGGGTGAGTATGTGTTCACCTATCATATTTGTATTCGTAATGTGGGTGAACAAGCAGCGCAACTTCTAACAAGAAAGTGGCTTATCACCGATGCTGATGGCAATAAAACAGAGGTTCAGGGTGCGGGCGTGATTGGTGAACAGCCTGTGATTCAGCCGCAAGAAGAGCATAAATATAGCAGCTTCACTGTGTTTAAAACACCTGTGGGTTGTATGCAAGGTTCATATGAAATGAAGGCAGCCGATGGCACGATGTTTTTTGCGCAAGTTCCAATGTTTACCTTGGCAGTGCGCCATGCCATTCAATAGTTACATTCAAAATATTCTTTAACTTACTTTTCTTTTTTCTGCCAAGTGTACAAGCCAAATTTAAAATAACCGCGCACATTATGCAGGCGATAGTCCAAATCTTGTTGGATAGGGATAACCACCCCTTCAAGCTGGCTTTCAATATAAGGTGCGAGCACCGCACCACCACCACCTGTTATCATAATCGCATCAATGTCCCAATCATCCGCCCAAACAGTGTTGGCATCAGCAGCAATGGCGGTTGCCAATTGTTTGAATGATTTTTCAGTGATGGATTTAAGGTCGTAGGCTTTACCACGAATTTTGATGTTTCCACTATCCACAGCTTCAAACAGACGATAAATTTCAATATCAATATTACAGGCTTCTTTAAGTTTTGCGCCAATTTTGGTGAAAGCTCGGGATATGCCGTTGCGGGTGGTTAAACTTCCGCGTTCTGAGTAGCGACCTTTATCGGAAATGGTGTAGTCGGTGGTGCGAAACCCTACATCAATAACACCGATTTTATCGGTAGCGAAGCGTTGATTTTTGGGTGTACCGTTCGACCCTAAAAGCCGGTCCATGACTGTGCCAATCGGCTGTGGCAAAACGCGAACATCAGAAACAGTAATGTCAAAGTCAGTGCTTTTTCCATCTGCATCCACTGCCGTGAATGTATGGGTAGTTTTGAGCATGATTGCCAGTTCATCTTTGTATTGTCTGTAATGCCCGATGGGTAAACCTACCACCAGTTTGATGCTTTGTTTGGGCTGGTGTACAAGTTTACTTAGCGCAGCCAGCGCAAGGATTTTACTTGATGATGATACAAACTGATTCTGATCTAAGGTGAAGGAGCGGCTGGAGCTTTGGCGTTCTGCAAGCTCGCCGACAAAATAAGATGTTTCATTAATTTCTACCTGAAGATGTTCATCATGTTTGGCTTTGCCGAGCAGGTTCTCTCGGAATTGCAGTTCAGCAGCCTCACCATATACGGACTTGAACACCAAAAAATCTTTGCCATCTGTTGCTTTGGTGAAGCCAAAGCCAATATCAATACCAATAATGTGTTCAGCCATAGATGCTCCAATGTTTAAGCGATGAGATGCCTTTTAGTTAAGCAGAGGGTAGGAGCGATGTCTATATTGTCAACATATCACAAAAAAGGCTACAGGACATAGTCCTATAGCCTTTGCTGTTTACAAGCGTTTTATCAGCTTGTCATATTCGTATAATTTTGCACAAAGATGCCAGCAAACAAAATCGTTGCAATCACGGCTGGTCCATCACGATATAAAAACTTACCAATCTTTTTTGTTATATTCTTCATAATACAATCTCCTTTCTTACTTCGCCCGCATTATTCATAAATACTGCCGCGCCCTTGCTTGCCCCTTTATACGCAACAAACCTTTCATCAATGGTTCGTAGCTATGCTTACGAACAATTTCTTCAATATGCGTTGCAAACAAAGTTTCGGCGCAATCATCACGACGATTTATGAATAATGCGGGTTAGGATGTTGCCTATTGTACATAAGTTTTATTATAGGGGTGTGATAGAAGTCATAAAATTTATTTAAGTTTCTTGTGTGTGTTTTAACATTTTCTGAATAGCATGTTGTAAGCCAACAAAATCAACAGGTTTTTGTAATACAAGGCTGTGCCCAATATTGTGTTCATCCATAGTGGAAGCATTGTCATAACCTGTGAGGAAAATAATACCAATGTTATTGTTTTGCTGACGCAACTTTTGGGCAAATGCAAAACCACCCATTTTAGGCATCACCAAATCAACAATAGCGATGGCAATATCTGTATGTTGCTTAAAGCACTCTAAACCTTGTAAACCATGATGGGCTTGAATGACTTGGTAGCCAAAAGATTCAAGCACCTCTGCTGTCGTTTCACGCACTTCATGGTCATCATCAATCAATACAATCTTTTCACCTTTAGCACGTTGCGGGGCTTGGTTGTTGTCTTGTATGTCACTGGGTTTATCTTCAACAATGGGTAGATAAATATGGAATACAGTGCCTTTGCCATGTGTGCTATCCACTTCAATCACACCCTGATGACTTTGTACTACACCATACACCATCGACAATCCAAGCCCCGTGCCCTTGCCTACATCTTTGGTGGTGAAAAACGGGTCAAAAACGTGTTTTAAATCAGATTTTGAGATACCACATCCATTATCTTTGATACTTAGCCGCATAAAATGCAATGTAGGAATGGATGGGTTCCGCTTATGAAAATTGGCATCAACAATCACGGGTTTGATATGAAGCTCAATGCAAGGTTTCTCCACTTCAGCCACAGCATCACGCGCATTGTTGAGCAGGTTCATTAATACTTGTTGTGTTTGTGATTTATCAGCAAAAACCAAAAAATCATTGTCTTCGATATTAACCGAAAATTGAATATTTTCAGGGATGGTGACACTGGATAACGTAAGTGTATCTTCAATGATACGATTAAACACAAGATTTTCTTTTTGCACAATACCTTGTCGCGCATATGCCATTAGCTGAGCAACAACTTTGGCTGCGTGTTTACTCAAGGACTCAATATTATCTACTTTTTGTAGACTATCTTGGGTTTTTCCGACTTGGAGTGCAGATTTTGCTAAATAGGTATTGCCCATAATAGCTGCGAGATTGTTATTGAAATCATGGGCAATACCGCCGACAAGTGTGCCTATGCTTTCCGTTTTTTGTGCTTGTAAGAATTGTGCCTCAAGCAAATCATGTTCGCTCATATCTTGTAAAATGGTGACAAAATGTGTGGTGGTCATATTTGTGGATACAGGGGATATGTGTATGAGTGCTGAGAAACTATCTCCATTGGCTTTGTATGCTGTGGTTTTACCCTCCCAAGACTCTCCTGTTTGAATACAATGATGTAGATGGTGGCAAACCGTATTGTTTCCACTGCCTTGTGTGAATTGAAGTATGGATGAACCCAGAATACGCTGGTCATGACCTGTTGTTTTTTCAAAAGCAGGGTTGATGTAGCAAATAACCCCTTCTTTATCTGTAATCAATATGGATTCACCAAGGTGCTCGATAGCACGCATAAATTGTTCCAGCTCACTTTCGCGATAGGCAATGGTCTGTGTCATGCTTTGGAAGTGCTGTATGAGATTGTTGATTTCAATGTAGGATGAATGAGGTAATGTTGTTTTATAATTTCCTTCTTCAGCCGATTGCATGGCTTGGGTTAAATCATGAATAGGGCGAAGCATTCTCCGCACCATAAATATGCCAAAAAAACCAAAGATAATGTGCACAAAAAAGACGATAAATACTAAATAACTCAGTGCCTTTTCAATGGGAAGCATGATTCGAGATGCGGGAACTTCAGAAATGACCGACCAACTTAAATTGTTAATAGGCGAACCAATACCGAATACTTGCTGTTGTTCAAATCCTTGATAGCTATGTGTATTGTTCCATTCTGTATGCGCCAGTAAAGAGCGGACAATGGGTTGTTGTGTTAATAAATCATCCTGGTGCAAGATAGAGCCTTGTTCATGTGCCAACAAGGCACCACGCCCATCAATCAAATAAACCATATTATCTTCTGGTCGGGTGACCTTTTTTTGAATGCTTTGCCAAAATTCAAGGACATTGACTGTGGTGATGATAGTACCTAGGACACGGTCATGGGCAACCAAAGGCACGGCGATGAGAAATTCAAAGTGTTTATCGCGCAAATGAAGGGTAGAGCCGATAAAGGTGCGGTTGCGTTGGCTGATGATGAATGCAAGCGATTGCGTAGTGATGGGTGCGGACGTATGCCCATCGCGTGAGATATTGGTGATAATATGAGCATCATTATCGTAAATAGTGATGGTATTAAACATGGCTTCACGGCTCATCAGGCGGCGGAGTAAGTTGGTGGTAACACTGCCTTCTTGAGAGGCGAAAAAATGCTTACTATCAATGTCCAAAGCAATAGGGTCAGCCTTATTGACCAAAACAGAGCGCAAATGTTCGGTTTCTAGAGAGATATAAGCTTCAATTTGTTTGTGGTACACTTTTTCTTGAAGCAAGGCGCGATCAAGCAAAAGTTCATGAGCTTTATCTGCCAACCATGGTGCAATAATAAACGCTGGCAAAAGGGATGCGATAAAGATGAGGGCATACCATGCTTTGTTTAAGGATATGGTGCGTGGGAACATGGTCATTGCTGGGTCAATGCTGTTGCTTTGCGGATAAAGCGGGTGTCAGTATAAGTATGCAAATCATGGGGCATATCCTTCCATAAACCCATATCAACCATAGCCTTTGCCATAGATTGCATATGTGTATCGCTAGGAATCATGTCTGAATAATCAATCCAGTTGGCTGGCGTGGTGAGCACTTGCTCAAATACTTGGGCATTTGTACCTGTATAATCTTCACCCATGATGGCCGCCTCATGAGGATGTTGTTCGATATAATCACCTGATTTTTTCAGGGCATTGATAAGCTCTTGTAGTTGTGATGGGTGCTCTTTGATAAAGGTATTACTCACTAAAAACACATGATCCATGTGATTGAGCCAAATTTGCGGCGAAATTGCAGCCATCCAGCCTTTATCTAGGGATATAGAACGATTACCTTCGGGTTCACCGACTACAAACCCATCAATTTCTCCTCTGTTTAAGGATGCAATCATATCACGCGGTGGCATAGCGATGACGATGACATCATCATAAGCGACACCATGTTGTTGAAGGGATAGGTAGAGCAACACATGATGTTGTGAATACAAATGAGGCACGGCAATAATGGCTCTTTTTCCTTTTAAATCTTCAATGCTTTTGTACTGCTGGGCTAAGATGAAACCATTACCATTTCTATCTGCCATCATCACGATTTTAGCATCCAAACCTTGACGAATCAGCTGCATAGCAAGGGGTGATAAAATAAATGTGCCTGCAAGCTTGCCGCTTTTCATATCTTGAACCACATCATTCCAGTCATGGTTTTGTATGGTTTTAAGGGTGAAGTCTTTTAGGTCTTGCTGGTATTTATTTTCCACGACCGCCAACGATAAATGTCCACCGCAAATTAAACGTCCAATGTTGATGCTTGGTTTGTTTTCTGCCGTGTTTTGCTCTTGCTGGGTACAAGCACCGAATATGAATACAATGATGAGCAACAGCAGGGCGTATACTGAAGTGTTCTTGATGGTTTTAAATTGAAGTGGTCGCAAGTTTTAGTCCTTGAAAATAATTAGTCATTATAAAACACAAACCATACATCATAAATAGGGTTTTAGAAGTTGTTTTAAGGTGCTTTGTTGCTCAGCTTATTGATACGCTTGGCTTCGACAGCAAGCAAGGTATCGGCATCATGCAGGTCTTGTGTGGTCAGTTCACTTTGCTGCAGGGCTTGGCGTAAATCAACAATGGTTTGTTGAATATGTTCAGGGTTTCCTTGCCCCGCCTCTAAGTTATGGAGTGCCTCTTCGAGAGCTTGAACATGAGTTTCTAATGTTTGTTGTGGGTTTGAAGATGTTTGGGGTTGCTTGTCTATATTTGGGTTGATGGTTTGTTCAGTATTGGTTGGTGCGCTATCCATTTGTGTAGCATTGAGCATGGCATCAAAAGATGTTGCTGTGGTTTGTTTTTTTTGTGTTTTTTTGATGTGTTGTTTGTTGTTGGTGGATTGAATTTTCATATTTTATAAAACCTCAGACAGCGACAGAAGCGGCAGCTTCGCCTTGATATTCTTTGAGTTTGTTGCGTAAAGTGCGAATACTGATACCAAGCAACTTGGCAGCTTCGGTGCGATTGCCTTGCACATGTTCTAATGTTTGCTCAATCAATGCTCGCTCCATATTGCGAATGCTCATGCCTGCCTGAACATCGCCTAGATGCGTGTCGACATGTATTTGTTTTGTCGTTTGTTGTGCGTGGGCGTTAAAACCTTCCAGACCAAGATGTTCAGGGAAGATTGTGCCATCCATTGCCATCAAAAATGAGCGGTGCATACAGTTTTCAAGCTCTCGAACATTACCTTCCCAATTGTGTAACATCAGTGATTGTAAGCTAACATCATGCAGCGTGGGTATCGCTTTGTTATACATATTGGCAAAATGTTTTAAGAAGTGTTCAGCCAAGGGTTTGATGTCATCCAAGCGTGAGCGTAGTGGTGGTAACACAACAGTCACCACATTCAGGCGATAGTATAAGTCTTGGCGAAAGCTGCCTTCAGCAACGGTTTGTTCCAAGTTGCGATTGCTGGTAGCAATGATACGAACATCCACTTTGATGGGTTTATTGCCGCCCAACCTGTCCACCTCACCTTCTTGCAACACACGCAACAACTTGGCTTGTAAATGCAGTGGCATTTCAGTGATTTCATCAAGCAGAAGCGTGCCTTGGTGGGCGATTTCAAACTTGCCTGGTTTGGTTTTGTCAGCACCTGTGAACGCACCTTTTTCAAAGCCAAACAGCTCAGATTCCAGCATGTTTTCAGGAATTGCAGCACAATTGATGGCAACAAAGGCATGGTTATTTCGATTGGAACATTGATAAATATAGCGTGCCATGCGCTCTTTGCCCGTGCCAGACTCTCCCACCACAAACACAGAAGCATTGCTGGGTGCAACCAAAGCGACTTGGTCGAGCAAACGGCGAGTTTCAATATCTTGGGTGACAAAAATATCCGAGCCTTGTTGCTGCTGTTTGGATGTTTGGTGCAGTGCGATTTGATGTCCAGATTTACGAATATAAATTTCCAGCACTTCATCAGGACAGGGCAGAGTGCGATAGTCCATAATGCCCATATCCATCAACTCTTGGGCGCGATTGGCAGCACCATGTTCGGCGAGAACAACAATATTGGCTTGGGGATGTTGCCTGAAAATACGGTGAACCAAACCAACGATGGTCACATCATCCCAAAGAAATAAAAGGCTAAACTGCTCTACTATGTCATCATCAAGCTGCATTAAAACATCCACAGGGGTATCAGGAAGCAAGCTCCCCAACTGGATTTGCACTTCAGATATATGTTGCATTGGAAAGCCAATAATGGCGATATGATGTGGCTTGTTCATAGGTTGGTCTCCAATAATTGGTCGGCATTTCGCTCTGCGAGGGTGAGGGCTGCTAAGGACGTATAAACACCTGCATTTGGGTTGTTTTTAAGTTGAGTTAAACGAATTGTGGCTTGTTTTATTTTTCCATTCTTGAGCTGAGATACGCTAAAGCGATATGCCCACACGGGGGTGTGTAAGTCTTCAGGGGTGTTGTTGTATAATGTTTCGGCTTTAGCAAATTCGTTGGCTTTAAAGCGGGCGTGGGCTTCTTTTAACATTGCTTGCTGCGGGTTTTGAACATCCAAAGTAGCATAGGTTTTCCATGCTAACGCTGCCATATGCCAGCGAGATAATGCTTGATTGGTTTGGGCGAGTGTCTGCCAAAACATTGCTTTGGAGGCAGGTGTCAGGTCACTTGGCTGAATCATATTGAGTGTATGTGATGCAAGACTGGCATTTTTTTCGTGAAGCTGGATTTGCGCAACGATGAGTAACATTTCTGGGCGATACATGGTGTATTCATGTGTATCCAGCCATTGCATAATTTTTGTAATGGCTTGTTTGTCTTGTCGGTCTGCCCAAATTTTAGCTTGTTCAAGTGCAACCTTTTCAGCCCAAACACTGGCTTTAGCAAGGCGTTGTAATTGGCTAAAAATGTATTCAGCCTGTTGAAACCACATGCTTACACGGTAAGCGTGCGCAATATCAAAATACAACTGTGCTGCATCTTGCATCTTGGGTTGGAAGTGGGGGAAAGATTGCCACAACTTGATGGCGGTAGCCCAGTGTTCTCTTTGCAATAGGCGTTTGTTGTAGGTGGAGAATGATTGTTTTCCTTGTTCAGTTGCTTGAGCGGCAATATCGGCATGGGTTGATTTTTGTGCCAATGAGAACTGTTTGAGAGAGGCATACGTGGCTTGTTGTGGTGTATTTTCTTCGTCGTATAATAAAGCCTGATGCCATAATAGTGCTTCGTGAAAGAAGGCTTCATCTTCAACTTCAGACATCTGGTTGCCATTGGCAATTCGCTTGAGTGCAATGATAGCAGGTTTAATGGCAGCATATGTTTTCTGCTCCTTCATTTGCAACATCATTCTGCGCATAAAAGCTTGTTTGCCAATGATGGTGTCAGCATATGTTTCTGCGAGAATGGTATATGTTTTGATGATGTCGCTTTCGTTGGGGTTGGCTTGAAGCTGTTGCATATCTGCTTGTAACAAACGAATTTCTGGTGTGTGAGAGCTTGTTTTATACAAGGATAAGAAGTGATTTGCTTGCTTGAGTGCTTGTGTATGCTGCTTTTGGATGCGCAACAATTGAATGAAACGCGCATAGATGTTGTCTTGTGAGGTGATGCGTAAAGGTTTTTTGTCAAATGCTTTTTGTAATGCTTGATAGGCAATTGAGAAGCGGCCTTCAGCATAGTCCACAAGTGCTGTCCAGATGCGAACATCAAGACCTTCAGCAGAATGTTCAGCGTAGGCAGCAGAGAAGCGAAGCAAGCTGCTTCGCGCATCGGCATAGTTTTTGTGGATAAAATAAATTTTACCAAGGGTTAACCAACTTCTTTGTGCCTGCGTACTTTGCGGATAACGATTTTGTAGGTCTAGGATTTCAGCTTGTGCCTCCTCTAAGCTGTTTTGATGCCAGTATAATGTAATCATGTTTTCAATGAGTTGTGGTTCATTAATTTGCTCAGGAAACTCTTGGATGAGTGATTGAATGGCGCGGATGGCAGGTTTAACATCTTCATAATGTTTGGCTTTAACGATAATAAGCTGGGCTTTGATGATAAGTTCAAGCAGTGCTTTGCGCTCGACATCATCAACTTTGCCTTCATTGAGAAGCAAATAGGCTGTTGAAATAGCTTGCTCAGGTTTGCCTTGTTGCAGGTAGGCTTGTATCGCATCGGCATTGCTTACTGCAAATGCATTTATAGCATAAAAGAACATGCTTAATACGATAAGGGATAGTTTAGCTGACATCATATGCTTACCTACGCAAGATTGATGCCGATGATGGTAATTTTAGCCTATCAGACTAAGTAGGAACGAGACCTTTCTTTTTTATTTTTTCAACCAGTGTTGTTCTGTTCATGCTCAAGAATTTTGCAGCCTGATTTTTATTCCAATCAAAACGTTCCAAAGCACTGGTAATCAGGTGGCTTTCAAACTCATCAACAATACCTTTGAAATCAATGTTATCATGTTGTTTTACATCAAGTGTATAACCTTGAACAGCACGTTCAGCAGTGTCCAACATGCGGGATGGAAGGTCTTCCACATCAATATCGCCTGAGCGTTTAAGTGTGGTGACACGCTCAACCAAGTTCTGTAATTCGCGCACATTTCCAGGCCAGTTGTAGCGCATCATCACTTCTTTACAGCGGTCTGATATGCCATTAATTTGACTGTTTTTTAATTTGTTGAAACTGCTGAGGAAATGTTCTGTCAAAAGTATGACATCATCACCACGTTGCTGAAGTGCAGGCAGCATCAGCGGGATGACATTAAGTCGGTAGAACAAGTCTTGGCGAAAACGTCCTTCTTCAATTTCTTTTTCAAGGTCTCTGTGGGTGGCGGCAACAACACGCACATCAATATGAATGCTTTGATGACTGCCCACAGGCTCAAAGGTGCGCTCTTGCAGAACACGCAGTAATTTAACTTGAAGTTTGGGGCTCATGTCACCAATTTCATCCAAGAAAATCGTACCACCATTGGCAGCTTCAAAGCGACCTGTTCGAGCGCGAATTGCACCCGTAAATGCGCCCTTCACATGTCCAAATAGTTCTGATTCAAGTAGCTCTTCAGGGATTGCCCCGCAGTTGATGGAAACAAAAGGTTTATCAGCGCGGCTACCCGATTGGTGCAACATATTGGCAAGCACTTCTTTGCCCGTGCCAGATTCACCAGTAATAAGTACGGTACTGTCCGAGTCGCCAAGCATAAGCGCAGTATCTCTTAAGCGTTTGATGGCATCACATTGACCCATAAGCCCATGCTGACTTTTCCCTGAACTGATTTCTTTTTTGAGTTCTTTATTCTCTTGTTTAAGGGCGCGTTTTTTTAACAACTCTTCAACACGTACAACCAATTCACTGGGTTCAAAAGGTTTCTTGAGAAAGTCATCTGCACCCAGTTCGATGGCTTGGATAGCGGTTTCCACTTCGGAATAACCTGTGATGAGAATGACACCAATATCAGGGTCGCTTTCTTTTAAGCTTTTGAGAAGCTCTAAGCCGCTACCATCAGGAAGGCGAATATCGAGCACTGCAACATCAAACTTGGCATTTTCCATCGCATCTTTGGCGCGCATAGTGTTGGCAGCCGTGGTAACATGATGTTTTGCAAGTTCTAAGGTTTCTTGCAGAACTTCGCGTAAGTCCTCTTCATCATCTACCAATAACATATATGCTGACTGTTTCATTTTTCCCTCCAGAGGTGGCGCTCAGATGGTCAAAATAATGACAGTGATAATATATTTGGCAAGATATGTTTGTTTTTTGACGTTTCCCGTGTATTCAAGGCATAAAAAAAGCTGCCCTACAAGAAGGCAGCTTTGGTGTATTTTGTGTGAATTATTTGATTTTAGATAACAAATCAGGGTT
>DQSL01000115.1 GCA_015663235.1 Mariprofundaceae bacterium | reverse complement strand
CGCAGAGGTATTAAAATTGTAAGTGCCTGCTTGCATAAAACCTAGTGTTTTGGTTTGCCCATCTTCGGTGGTAATGGTTCGGCTAATGACATCGCCATTGTAATACACATTGGCTTTTTTGGTGATGGTTGCATTGGGGTAGGTCATGGTAATCTCCTTAAAGTTCAGTGTCGAAGAAGTCTGTTTGGCTTGTGCTTGGTGAATCGCTGTCGTTCGTTTCGACACGTGTATCAGGTGAAATTTCGTTTGGTGCAGTGCCTTCTCTAAATGCTTCCAAAAACGGGTATTTGGTTGAAGGACCAGCGAGTAATCCAGTTTTATAATCAATAGATGCCCATTCAATACCATGTTCGGGTACAGGGAAATCAGCAACTTCAAGACCTTGATGGATGGCTTGCATGGTTTCCAACCAAATGGGCGCTGCCGCACCGCCGCCTGTTGCTTTTCTGCCCATGGGTGCGGGGTTATCTTTGCCAACCCAAACGCCTGTTAACACTTGTGGCGTAAAACCCATAAACCAAGCATCTATTTGCTTGTTGGTTGTGCCTGTTTTACCCGCCGCAGGGCGTTTGAAATGTTTCCCTACTGCTTTTCGTGCAGTGCCGCGTTTGATCACGCCAGTCATCATGTTTTGTACTAAAAATGCATCGACTTTATCCAATATTCTTTCGGCAGGGCGCATGGATTCATTCACGGCAAACACAGGGTCAACATGACACACTTGGCAACGATTGCCAGCTACGGAGCGATGTAGGGTTTGCCCATTACGGTCTTGAACTTGTTGCAGGGCAACGGGTTTGTACCTTAGACCACCGCTGGCAATCACCACATAAGATTCGACCAAGTGTTCGGGCGTGACCTCTGCAACACCAAGGGCTAATGCCAATTGTTTGGGAAACTTTTGTTCAAAAGGATAGTCACGCAAGCGGCGTAAGAAGGTGTTGATGCCAATATCTTGTAATACGCGAACCGCCACAAGATTGCGTGAATGTTCCAAAGCATTGCGTAATGTCACAGGACCTGCGAAGCGATTGCCATAGTTTTCAGGGCGCCAAAAATCATCAGTTGACCCTCCTGAGAACACAATGGGAGCATCCACGACGATGCTTGCAGGCGTGTAACCTTTTTCGATAGCCGTGGTGTATAAAAATGGTTTGAAAGATGAACCTGGCTGACGTTTGGCTTGGCTAACGCGGTCAAAGTCGCCAAACTTATAATCAAAGCCCCCCACACGCGCCAATACTGTGCCTTTGTTTAAATCAATCGAATACAATGCCGATTGGATGCTTGGCTTTTGGCTAATGGCAACGCCATCATTGCCATCTCCGCGCAGCATAATTTCATCACCTGCTTGCCAATAATGGGGTTTAATTTTAGCTGTTGGGTTTTCTTTTTTAAGATTGATGTCAATTTGCCATTTCCATTTGACGGGGCTGAGTAGCCACTCAAGCTTGCCATCATGCACCAAAAGGCTGCCATCATGCATCACTTCTTGCACCAAGGCTGGACGTTGCATATCAGCCGCCAGCGGCTCGTCAGTGATGCGTTCAGCCCAAGCTGCCAACAAACCTTCCCATGTTTCAGGGTTGTGGTTGGGTGGTGTTTGGTATGCTTGAAGGCGTTCAACATTGAGCACGCCATGGCGGACAGCATGGATAGCTGCATTTTCAATAGCTTCATCATAAGGCACAACAATATTAAGTCCTTGCCTGCGCAGGGCGGTGCGCCCAAATGTATTGATAAGTTGTTCATGAACAAGATTTGCATAGGCATTGGTTAGTTTACGACGGATAAGTGGGGCAACAATCAAAGGTTCATTCAAAGCGACATTTACATCGCGCGGGCTGGCTAAGCCACTTCGCTTGAGCTGGTTAAGAATAGTATTGCGGCGTTGAAGTGCGCGTTTGGGATGAACATGCGGGGCATAGGCACTGGGGGCTTTGGGAAGCCCCGCAAGCATAGCGGCTTCGCCAAGCGTGAGTTCATCAAGGTTTTTGTGAAAATAACGCCATGATGCTGAGGTGACTCCGTATGAGCCGCGACCAAGAAAGATATGGTTGAGGTACAGATATAGGATTTCATCCTTGGTGAAGTCTTGCTCAATGCGCCATGATAAAATGGCTTCTTTTATTTTTCGGATATAACTTTTTTCTTTGGTAAGTAGAAAGTTTTTGGCAACTTGCTGGGTAATGGTGGATGCGCCTTGAACAGTCCGACCTGCTTTGAAATTTGCCAGTGCAGCAGCTAATATGCGCGCTGGATTGATGCCAGGGTGTTCATAAAAGTGTTCATCTTCGGCAGCAAGAAAGGCATTTCTGACCCTGTCCGGTATTTCGGACATGGGTGTGAGTATGCGATGTTCATCGGCATATTCGGCAATAAGTTCGCCTTTTGTGTTGTAAACACGGGACACGAGGGGTGGTTGATAGTCGGAAAGGCTGTTAAGTTGTGGCAAGCCTTTGGAAAAATGATAAACTGCCCCTGTGATGCAGAACACTGCAAGCAAGGATAGAGAGAGGGATATTTTCAGAATGAGCTTAAACCAACGCATATCGCCAAGCCTAAGCGAAAACATACAGTTGCAGCAAGCGCCAGTGCGCAAGCAAGCTGGTTTCACGCTCGTTGAACTGCTGGTAGTGTTTAGCATCCTAAGTATTTTGGTGGGAATCGCTGTCCCTAAGTTTTCTGAGTGGAAAGATAACTCGGCTGTGAATGCTGCGACAATGGCGCTTTTTGCCAAATATAAACAAGCGCGAACTTTGGCTGTAGCTGAGAATCGTCCAGTGAGAATGGTGTTTGATGATGTGAATGATATCATTGTGTATGATGATAATAAGGGGGGCATATGTTCATATTGTAAACACTTGCCTTTAAATTTATCACAATTCTCCCCTAGTTTGGCATTGATTATAAATAGCAATTTAATCACATTTGAGCGGGATGGATCGGCAACCAGTAGAACGATTAAGCTTGGTATTGATGGTTATTTTAAATGCATCACAGTGAATAGGATTGGCAGAGCTTACATTCACGATGCTGACTCGGCTGAGTGCCTCGCGCTATGATTGGTTTGAAGAACAACAAAGGTTTTAGCCTTATTGAAGTGATGGTTGCTATGGTGATAGCGACTATTGGAATGCTTGCTTTAGGTAGCTTTTACATGGCAAGCATCAAATCAGAAAGAATTTCTCAAGAAAGAATTAATGCCGTGCATCTGGCTGAGCAAATTATTGAAGATTGGCAGAATACCAATATTCCTCCCGTGCCTGAATGTAAAGTTGGTGGTGTAGCGGCAGCGGCACTGGTTCTTGGAACCCTGTTGGAGTCTTGTGTGCCAACAGATGGTGTTTCAACACCGTTTGATATTCTGATTGATGAGTCGGATGCAAAAGCCCCGGTTCCGAATGGGCATTTGTTACACAGTACGGGCGACCCTTTAGATGCGCCAGAAATGCGCAGTTTGCTTACGGATCCAACGGACCCATTGTCGGCTACAGTGAAGGTTAGGACAGTAAAGGTATCATGGTCGTTGTATGGCGAAGCGCTTGAAATTATGCTGACCCACATCACGGGAGACATTTAAGTCATGGCTCATGAGGCTTTAAACCAAAATAGGGGTTTCACAGTTGTTGAAATGCTGGTAACAGTGGGCATTTCGATGTTTGTGCTTGCTGGAATGTCCACTCTATTCGTCTCACAAACCAGAACAGCGCAAGCATTGAGTAATAAGTCCGAAGTGATGAGTGATTTGTTTTTAGCCTCGCAAATTATGCAAGGTGAATTGCGAGGTGCGAAAGCTATTTGTTGGGATGCTACAGCTAAAAGATTGCGTTACCAACCACTATCGTCTGCAAACAATCTTCTTGCTGCTTGTGGAGCTAGTGACCCTGCGAATGGCATTTTTCAATTGAGAGCGAGTAATAACATAGATAAACCCACGGCTTATGTCTGCTGGGATCGACCTGATGACAACACAAATTGTCAAGAACTGATGCGAGAAATGAAAGAGAATAGCGGTTTAGTGGTTACACCTGCGAGCAATGCAATACCTCCGAGTGCTATCACACCTGGTGGCCTGCAAGTAGTCAGGACGATTACACTTACGTCAGAGTACCGTGATAGGGAAGGTAACATACGAGATCTTAAGCTGGCTTTTAAAGTTTGGCCAAGGAATGTGCAGTGAGTAAACAAATAAATGAAAAAGGTTTTGTGCTGGCGACATCGCTGGTTATGCTTCTTTTGATGTCCATGTTGACTGCTGCGGTGTTTATTAGTGTCGATGCTTCACAAAAAAGCAGCAGGGCAGCTCAGTTTTCCACGCAGTCTTTTTATTATGCTGAAACGGCTATCAATTATATGAAGTGGTCGTTGGATAACAACGTTGAGTTTGATAGTTATACTTATCCTAATATTGTGCGGAACGATATTCCAGATACAGATCCGGGTGCTTATAGCTTTGGTGAGCCAGATAACCGAGGTTATGACCCCGCCGTTGCTCATCCTGTTACAGGGGATTTTACAAACGATCCTTATATTTACTTGCCAGATAC
Source organism: Mariprofundaceae bacterium (assembly GCA_015663235.1). Lineage (GTDB taxonomy): Bacteria > Pseudomonadota > Zetaproteobacteria > Mariprofundales > Mariprofundaceae > Ghiorsea. Next base: position 1,781 of record DQSL01000115.1, on the reverse strand, counting down.
GCTGGTGACGGGAGATTTTGATGAGTGGCGCGCCAATCGTTTTAACCCCAGTGGCGAGGATACAGTGTTAAAACCAGATGGTACAAATGTGCAGAACGCTGGAGGCGTGGATGTGTATGGGCAGTTGATGTATTATGATAACAGCCCTTTAGCAAGCAGAATAGTTTCGTATCAAAGTGATGATATATACAGCAACGGCGTTTTGGGGCAGCCCGAACTGTTTGGTATTCATGCGTCTTTGCCACGTTATATTATGTTGAGTATTGATGAATATGGTCAAATCACACCTTCAATGCCGCCAGTAAATGCTGCCGTCCCTTGGCACAATAGCATTCAAGGGGTGGATTACCCCACCAATGGCGCACTGGTATGGGTAACAGGGGGTAACCGAACTGACGACTTAGAAATTGCTCCCATGGATACTTTTTTCGCACCTGCTTATAACAATAGAGTGGCACCTGCTGTATGGGATGATGAGCTGGCAAATCCTGTTTACACAGGGCTGGCTTGCACCCTAAGAACGCTTCCCGTCGCGGATCCTGCCACAGATATGCAAAATGCATCAGCAGCTTGTTTAACTTCAGGTGCGTGGGTAGACGATGCGAATTACGGTTTGGTTATATATGCCCTTGGATATGTACGAGGTAAGGCGCAACGGTTAGTTAGGGTAGTGTATGAATAATACAAATGAACAGTATGTGACATTGCAAATCCCTGAAAAGAAACTTATTTTCATGATGCTGGTGGTACTCATTGGCATTGAGCTATTTTTGGTCGCGTTGGATGTGATTGTCAATTATGGCAAGTTTACTGATATTGGTGCGCTTCGTAGGATGTCCAACATGGCGCGAGAAGATGGTATAGCAACTTGGTTTGCCTCCACACAAACACTGTTGGCAGGGTTTACGGCGATGGCTATTTATATTGTGAGCAAACAAATGGGTAAGAAAAAATCAGCCACCATTGGTTGGTTGGTTACGGGCTGCTTCTTTATGTATATGGCTATTGATGATGCAGCGCAGATTCATGAGCGCGTAGGCACTGCATTTAAGGTTATCGCTAGCCGCGAAGGCAATGATATTTTAGGGGCTATTCTTCATATATCACCAAGTTATCCTTGGCAGCTTATTTTTGTGCCCATATTAGGCAGTATTGGTTTGTACATGACATACTTTTTGTGGAAAGAATCTTTGGGAAGCGATACGAGAAAGCTACTTATCGCAGCACTTTTGCTGATGGGTACAGCGGTTGTGTTGGACTTTATTGAGGGGCTTGATAAACGCCACCCTTGGAATATTTACACGTATATTCGTGAGTATTATGAATTACGCAGTTACACGGTCTCGCACTTCGCCAAGGTTTTAGAAGAGTTCCTTGAGATGGTTTCTATTACGATGTTTTGGGTTGTTTTCAGTAAACATTTGCTTTCCTTAATGAGAAAAGAAGGGGTTAAAATACAAGTTCAGTAAGATTAATTGCACTGTGTGATAAGCAACACAGATAGTTTTTTTTAGGCTTTGTAGGATTCAGATTGACAATATGAGGGATTTCTCTTCTACTTAGGAAGTTGCTTCATAAATATAAATAAGGAGATTTATTATGACAATTAAATCTATACTAGCTTCAGTCTTTGCCTTGGCTCTTTTTGCAGGTGTTGGCATGACGCTTACAACTGCAAATGTTAGCTTTGTGCCTGCTGCATATGCAAGTTCTGATGACGGAAGTTCTGATGACGGAAGTTCTGATGACGGAAGTTCTGATGACGGAAGTTCTGATGACGG
>DQSL01000067.1 GCA_015663235.1 Mariprofundaceae bacterium | reverse complement strand
CTTGCAAGATGATAGTGATAGTGATTATCATTCGGCATTATGCAGAAGCTCACCGCACAACGCCAAGCCATTTTAGATATGATTAATCGCTCAGATAAACACTGGGATGCCGATGATGTTGCTTATGCTTTGAAAGAAGAAGGCATCAGCATTGGTATTGCCACAGTGTATCGCGGGCTGGCGGCATTGGCTGACCAAGGGTTGATTGAATCCATTCAGCTTGCGGATAAAAAGCGGTATGAGCGCGCAGACAAGGCGCATCATGACCATTTGATTTGCACCCGTTGTGGCAGCATTGAAGAGTTTTGTGAGCCTGAAATTGAAAGCTTGCAAGATAAAGTGGCAGCAGAGCGCGGGTTTAAGATTGAAGGGCATCAATTATTATTATTTGGACTTTGCAAAACATGCAAAGCAGAGGAAAGCTAAATGTTATCAGCTTTAATTATTGTATTTAGGGAAGTGTTGGAGATGTCTATCGTCTTGGGCATGTTATTTGCCGCAACCAAGGGTGTTGCTGGTGCGAAAAGGTCTATTTTAACGGGTGCGGGGCTTGGTTTGCTTGGTGCATTTGTGTTTGCCATCTTTATGGAGGAAGTGGAAAACGCTATGGATGGCGCAGGTGAGTTTGTCTTCAATGCCATTGTTTTGGGTATTGCTTCGGTATTGCTAGCGTGGACTGTGGTGTGGATGAGTAAACACGGGCGTGAAATGAGCCAACGCATCAAACAAGTGGGTGAATCGGTGGCAGACGGCAGCACGCCCATGATTGGATTGATGTTAATCTCCTTAGCGGCAGTGATGCGCGAGGGTGGGGAAGCTGTGTTTTTCTTATTCGGTGTGATGCAGGTTGAAGGTGACCCGCAAGCCATGCTTTGGGGCGGGTTATTGGGCTTGTTGGCAGGTGGCGCATTGGGTTTGATTTTGTACCAAGGTTTGATTCGTATTCCGATGAAACATGTGTTTAGCGTGATGGGTGCATTGTTGATTTTATTGGCGGCAGGCATGGCTTCGCAAGCTGCCAACAACTTGGTGTTGGTGGATATGATACCACCGATTATCGACACACTTTGGGATAGCTCATTTATTTTATCCGATGAAAGTTTGGTGGGTGAAATTATGCATGTGATGGTGGGTTATGATTCGCAACCCAGTGGTATGCAGATGATGGTGTTTGTCGCTACTTTGGGTGTTGTGACTTGGTTGTATAAACGCGCTCAACACTAAAGTTATGCAGCAGTGTCCGCTTATTCGTCTGCAACGGTGTCAAAAGCTGTTTAAGCTTTCTCATTTACACCAAGTAAACGGCGACACTTTCACCCCTTTTTTCGTGTTTCGCTCGAATAATATAATGCTGAATCGTTTCAAAACATGCTAAAGCAAGTCTATCCTAAATGTGATGTTTCGCGTCCGTTAGAAGGTGCTTACCTTGCATTGAATTTGCATCAACAAGCCGCAGAAGGTGATGTGTTGGTTTATGCCAATTATATCGCAAGCCTTGATGGGCGCATTGCTTTGTTTGATGAGGTCTTGGGTGAATATACTGTGCCGAAAAGCATTGCCAATGGGCGAGATTGGCGATTGTATCAAGAGTTGGCTGGGCAAGCGGATGTGATGCTGACTTCAGCGCGTTATTTCAGGCAGTTGGCAGAAGATAAAGCGCAAGATTTGTTGCCCGTAGGTTCAGGTGAAAAATATGCAGATATCAAAGCTTGGCGTGAGAAGCAAGGCTTGAAGGCGCAACCTGATGTGATGGTGTTGTCTCATTCGTTGGATATTCCACTCAAAGCATTGGCAAAGGTGCAAGATAGGCAGGTGATTGTGCTGACTTCATCACAGGATGAAGCCAAAGTTGATGCTTTAAAACAGGCGGGCGTGCAAGTCTTACAAACGAATGATGTGACAGGTCAGTTTGTGCGCCAAGCCTTGATTGATTTGAATTATCGCAGTGCGTATTTGATTGCAGGCCCACAAGTGCATAGCACATTGATGGCGGATAGCTGTGTGGATGAACTGTTTCTCACCACACATTTTACGCTGCTGGGTGGTACAAAAGTATCTGGGCTTGTGGATGCAAATTTGCCGCAAGCGCAATCTATGAGGCTGCTATCGGCGTATTTGGATGCCGACCAACAACAAATATTCCAACGGTTTGCCTATGTTAAATAATTTTGATTTCGCAGCCACGCCGTATATTCATTTTGGGACGAGGGAGCGCAAACAGCTTACATCTTTGATTCAAAACTATGGCGATAAAGTGCTGTTGATTACAGGCGGAAAATCCTTTGATGATTCGGATTTGTGTCAGAAACTTTGGGCTGATTTAAGCGATATATTTGAAGTGAAACGCGAGCGAGTCACAACTGAGCCAAGCCCCCACATGATTGATGCTTGGGTGCAAGAATATTTTTATTTTGCACCTGATGTGGTGCTTGCCATAGGTGGCGGCAGCGCGGTGGATGCGGCTAAGGCTGTGGCAGCTTTGTTGCCTTCGGGTGATTCGGTGATGCTATACCTTGAAGGGGTGGGCGAAGGCAAAACATTCAATCAGCCAACCACGCCTTTTATTGCTGTGCCAACCACGGCGGGAACGGGTGGTGAAACGAGTAAAAATGCAGTGTTATCCGTGATGGGTGAAGATGGGTTTAAGAAATCATTTCGTGATGAAAGTTTGGTTGCCAAACATATCATCCTCGACCCTGAATTGACGCTGACATGTTCGGCAGAAACCACAGCAGCATGTGGCATGGATGCATTTACCCAGCTTTTGGAAAGTTATGTATCGACCAAAGCAAGCCCTATGACGGATGCGCTGGTTTGGTCTGCTTTGGAAAAGGTTGTCACCGCATTGCCAGCGGCTTATGAAAATGGGCATGATATGTTGGCTAGAGGCGACATGTTGTATGCTTCATCCATTTCAGGGCTAACGCTTGCCAATGCAGGCTTGGGTTCGGTTCATGGGCTGGCTTCGCCTTTGGGTGCATTTTTTCCGATTCCGCATGGGGTCGTGTGTGGTTCATTGTTGTTTGAAGCCACCAAAACCAATGTCCAGGCTATGTTAGCGCGTGATGTTTACAATCCAGCTTTAGCCAAATATGCCAAAGTAGGGCGATTGTTTGCACCTGAAATGAATATGGATGAAGCGGATGCGTTAAAGATGCTCTTGGGTATGCTGGAGATTTGGCAGCAGCATATGCAAATGCCGAAGTTATCTGAATACGGCGTTACGAAAGATGATGTGGCGCGAATAGTTGCCAATATCAGCGGGGGCAGTTATGCCACCAACCCGATTGTGCTCACACAGGATGAATTGAAAGCATTGATGCTGGCAAGATTGTAGAAGTTTTATTCGCCTTTGCGAAATTCGGGCAATGCGCCTTTGAGATATTCATAACCTGACCACAAGCTCAAGACAGTCGCAATCCAAAGTAATACCGTGCCTGCATCGTGCATGGGGAAACCAAAGAAATCGTTGTGTAGCAACAAACCTTCAATAGCGCACATTTGGATGACAGTTTTCCACTTGCCCATTTGTGAAACATGCACCACCACGCCGCGCTCTGCCAACCATTCGCGCAGCGCACCAATAATAATTTCGCGACTGATGAGAATCACCACAAGTATGGTGGGGGCAAAATCAGCATCCACAAGTAATATCAAAGCCACACTGACCAATAATTTATCAGCCACAGGGTCTAAAAAGCGACCAAAAGCAGTCTCTTCGCCACGGGTGCGCGCTAGATAACCATCAAACCAATCAGACCAACCAGCAATGGCAAAAACTAAGCCTGAAGCATAATAAGAAAGGGGCGCAGGCAAATAAAAGGCTAGCACAAATACTGGCACAAGAACAATGCGCATGGCGGTGATTTTATTGGATAATGTCCAGTTCATCTGCTTCTTTTATCCCTCTTAACGTTTTAAGTGTTGTTTGTGTTCATTCTTTTGGCTTATCAAAATCCAAATATCAGCAAGCAGAGCTAGCCCTGCTAACATATATAGGTGCAGCTGTTGTAGTACGGGTAAAAACCTTTCTAAGTCAGCGATAGCATCTGTGTTTGTCACCATGCCATAAGCAATAAATACCCAGACCAAGTGACCAATAATAAGAATGAAAAGTGCTAATATCGCCCAGAAGCTGCTGATGATAAGCGCGAAAACAGATGCTTGCCCTGGCAAACGTGGCATAGGTTATTCAAACCCAAAGCGGCGGATAGATTGGGCGCGAAATGCCTCATCATAAACAATCTCTACACCACGGGTATACCTTTCGCCTGTTTCTTCATCATAAAAGTCTTCAATATACAAAGCGCGTTCTGGATGTGCGCTATCGACAATAGCAGGAGAGCCCATCTCCGATTCGATGGAGAAACGCGTGTCGCCCTCTTGGATAATCCAAATGCTATCGGTATCAATGACGTTGCCTTGGTGTATTTTTTGTTTGATGCAGCCAGCGCTTAATAAACCAATCAAGACAAGTGTAAAAAATAGTTTCATGCGGTATCCACGGGCCCTCGATGTTTTTTCTCAAGCAATGCAACGTAGTCATCCATACCTTGCTCCAAGCTCCATTGCGGCTGCCAGTTCAGCAAAGCTTTGCTTTCTGTTAGGTCGGCTTCGGTGTGGTCTTGGAAAAACGGGTAAGGATTAGGGATATACTCAGTTGGATGGTCGATATTTAGAATGCGATTCAAATTAGTGATAATATCATTGTATGAACGGGCTTTGCCTGAACCAACATTACACACACCAGAACGCGGTGCATCAAGGGCTGCAAGGTTAGCACCAATAACATCGCCAATATAAACAAAGTCGCGGCGTTGTTCTCCAAATTCAAACAAACGAATCGGATTGCCCGCTTGAATGGCTTGATACCACTGCAGAATCATGGATGCCGTTTTGGTGCCTTCATGTTCGTTTTTATGATGTTCGCCAGGCCCATACACATTGAAATAACGTAAGCCAATGATGGGTGCGCTATGTTTATCATACCAACGCGCAGCGACTCTATCCATAGCAAGCTTGGAGAAACCATAGATGTTTTCAGGCTGTTCACCTGAACCAATGCAGTTGGGTGCTGGCGTATTACCATACGTGCCTGCTGATGATGCGTAAATCACGCGGGTGCTGCTTTTTGCAGATGCCTCAAGGATTGCGGCAAAAGCATCGGTATTCACATTCATCATCAGCTTTTGGTTCATCACTGTGGTGTCAGTGATCGCGGCTTCATGGTAAATGGCTGAAAAGTGACCTTCAGCAATGTCTTGTAGCAATTGCGCATCATCGCAAAATACTGCGCGAACTTCTGTGTCCACATCAATCAAATTGCGCCAGTCGCCAGAGGAAAAGTCATCCGCAATGACGACATCAGTATTGGGGCGTTTTAATAGGGTGGCAGCAAGGTTAGCGCCGATAAAACCCGCGCCACCTGTGATGAGGATTCTATCTTTCATGATTGCTCCGCTTTTTCTTCACCGCGCCATTGGAGTTGTAATTTTTCGAAGGCTCGAACCGTTGCATCGTTGCAAAGTGTATAGCCTAAGCGTTTATTGATACCATCAAGCAACACAGATGCAGGTTTATCACATACATCAGAGACATTGTAGTCGGTTTCTGCAAGAAGCCGAGAAATCCATGTGCCAATGCCTGAAAGGGTTGCGATATTGGCAATGCGAATCAATTCATCGCAGCGTTGGGTGCTGATTTGCCCGCCAGTGTCTTGGGACAACTTTTGAGGTGTGCTTTGAGGCAAGCTGTCCAAAGGGCGGCACAATAGCTTCCAAATGACCCACTCGCTTTCACTGATATAATTTTTATCTTGATGCAGAGGGAATGCCCCGGGTAGTGATAAAACATTGTTATTCATTGGTATTAATCCATGTATGCCGTTGGACCTGTAATGTATGCACCTTTAAGTGCGGATGCCTTGATAGTTGCGCCCAAACGAATGCTTCCAGCAAGGTTGGCGCGGCGAAGTTTAGCGCCTGTAAGGTCTGCATTCATCAAGCTGGCATTGCTTAAGTTGGCAAGGCGGAAATCACATTTGAGAAGTTTACAGTCGCTTAAGTCTGCGCCTGAAAGGTTGGCTTCTTTGAAGCTGCAACCGCTTAAATCAACACCTGAAAAGTTTAAGTCTCTAAGGTCTGCGCCTGAAAAATCTTGCCCAGCAATAGATTTGCCCTCACGAATAGCTTGTTGAACTGCATTGGCATCCATAAATATCTCCTATGACATCGTTTCAATCATTTTAAATATGATGGCGATGGTACGTGATAAACGTTTGTTATCAAGTGTGGTTTCTTACGATTGCACTCGATTACTTATATGCCTATGCTGCGCATCCATTGTTGTTGGATTTATGTTGCGAATAAGGAGTGGTTATGTCTTTGAAAATTGCTGTGTTGCCTGGTGATGGCATCGGTTCAGAAATTGTAAACGAAGCACTTAAAGTGCTGCAAGTATTGAATCAAACGTTTGATTTGGATGCGACATGGCAAGAAGCAACCATTGGCGGTGCGGCTTATGATGCAGAAAAAGACCCGTATCCTGCTTCAACACAAGCTTTGGTGAAAGCTTCTGATGCTGTGCTGTTGGGTGCGGTGGGCGGGCCACAGTGGGAAGCTTTGGATAAACCTTTGCGCCCTGAAGCTGGGTTGTTGCGCATTCGTGAAGACTTGGGTTTATATGCTAATTACCGCCCAACTAAGGTGTTTGACCAGTTATTGGAAGCTTCGACCTTAAAACCAGAGGTGGTGCAAGGTGTGGACATTTTGGTGGTGCGTGAGTTGGTATCGGGCATTTATTTTGGGCAGCCGCGAGGTTTTGAAGAATACAACGGTGAGCGCAGTGGTTTTAATACCATGCGTTACTGTGAATCGGAAGTCCGCCGCATTGCCCGAAAAGCGTTTGAAGCAGCGCGATTGCGCTCGAATAAAGTGTGTAGTGTTGAAAAAGCCAATGTGTTGGAAGTATCCGAATTATGGCGTGAGATTATCACAGAAGTGCATCAAGCTGAGTTTTCTGATGTGGAATTATCGCACATGTATGTGGACAATGCAGCCATGCAGTTGATTCGTAATCCCAAACAGTTTGATGTGATTGTGACTGGCAACTTGTTTGGCGATATTTTATCCGATGAAGCATCCATGCTCACAGGTTCGATTGGTATGTTGCCGTCTGCTTCGATTGGTGAAGCATTTGCCATGTATGAACCAATTCATGGTTCTGCACCTGATATTGCGGGGCAAGACAAAGCCAATCCTCTGGCGACGATTCTTTCGGTTGCCATGATGTTGCGTTTTTCACTGAATCGTGTGGACCTGGCAGAGAAAGTAGAGCAAGCAGTGGAGAATACCTTGGATGCAGGTGTGCGCACAGTAGATTTAGCAGATGGACAATCACCAGTATCATGTTCGGCGATGGGTGATGCGGTGTGTGAAGCTTTGGAGAAATTAGCATGAGTGATTTAGAAGCTGGGGTAGATGCTGGAGCGAACATGGAAAGGTTTTTACCAGAAAAAGAAGAAGGTTATGTGGTGGCTGTTGTTGGCGCAACAGGCGCTGTGGGTCAAGTTATGCTCGAAATCTTGGCAGAGCGAAAGTTTCCAATATCAAAAGTGATACCCGTCGCATCCAGCCGAAGTGCAGGCTCTACGCTGTCGTTCAGTGGTAAGGATGTGATTGTGCAGGATTTGGCAACATTTGAACCTGAAGGTGTGGATATTGCATTGTTTTCAGCAGGCGGGGGTACATCCAAAGAATATGCACCAAAATTTGCTGAAGCAGGTTGTTATGTGGTGGATAATTCCAGCGCATGGCGCATGGATGAAGACATTGCGCTGGTTGTACCTGAAGTGAACCCTGAAGCTTTGGAAATGGCGCGGTATAACCGTATTATTGCCAACCCGAATTGCTCTACGATTCAAATGGTGGTGGCACTCAAGCCGCTGCATGATGCCGTGCCGATTGAGCGAGTGAATGTGTCAACTTATCAAGCAGTGTCTGGTGCGGGTACTGTGGCGATTGAAGAGTTGGCAAAACAAACAGGTGCATTGCTTAATGGGCAGTCGGTTGATGTTGATGTGTTTCCTGCGCGAATTGCATTTAATGTGATTCCGCAGATTGACGTTTTCATGGAAGACGGCTATACCAAAGAAGAACGGAAGATGATGGATGAAACCGTGAAAATTATGGGTGCAAATATTGCAGTAACTGCGACTGCAGTGCGTGTTCCCGTCTTTTACGGACACTCTGAAGCGATAAATATCACTTTTGCAGGTGATATGGATGCAGATAGGGCGAGAGACTTGCTCGCAGATGCTGATGGTATATGTGTTGTGGACGATCCTGCGACCGAAGACTATGCCATGCCATCCGAAGCTGCGGGCTCCGACCCTGTGTGGATTAGCCGCATACGAAATGACAATTCTTTCAGAAATTCCTTGCACTTATGGGTCGTCGCCGATAATGTGCGTAAAGGCGCGGCGCTAAATGCAGTGCAGATAGCAGAAATTTTAATTCGCTAACGGTTGATAGTGCAACATATCACCAGCTAAGCGGAAAGAGGAGGCACGCATGCTTCGTAAAGCTATGCATGTTCTTTTAGGGACTATATTTGTTGGATTACTAAGTGCTCAAGCATCTTGGGCTGTGTCTTTTGGTAAGGTGGATGTTGCCAGTAAAATGGGTGAGCCTTTTTATGCCGAAGTCCCGCTGCGTTTAAATGCGTCTGAATCCCTAAGAAAAACTTCAGTTGAGATGGGAACCTCTGCTGACTACCGTATTTTAGAAGTTTACCGCAACCCTGTTTTGAGTAATATTCGTGCAGATATTGTTGATGATGAACGCGGTGCGCGGGTAACATTATCCTCCGATGTAGCCATTGATGAGGCATTTTTTAATGTTATTCTTAAAATTCGTTATGGTCGTTCAACACACTATAAAAAAGTTCCTGTTTTTCTTGATGTTGCAACGATATCATCCTCTGCCACACCTGTGGCTTCCACAAAGCCTCTCCCCACTGTAGATGCGGCAAGCATTGACCCATCCTTTGCATTTGCAACCAAAGTTCTAGAAGGTGCGAAACCAGAAGTCAAAGAAAGCAAAGAAGCATTTGAAGATGTGCTGGAAAGCGACGAAGCTGAGTCATCATCTGATGCAACCTTCAAACCTTTTGATGGTTGGGCGAGAACTGCCAAATATGGCCCCATGGTATATGGAGACACCATTACCACAGTTGCCCAACGCCTTCGCTTGGATGATAAGTTTACCAACCAGCAGGTGATGATTGCTTTGTTTGAAAAAAATAGAGGGCAATTCTCTAAGGATAACATCAATTTGATTAAAGCGGGCGCATATTTGGATGTGCCAACGGCAAACGAAGTTGCTCAAATTGCCCCTCTCACGGCAAAACAACTGCTATCCGAACAAGCTAAAACTTGGAAAGCGATGCAAAAACAAAGCCAGTATGCGGCTTTGGCGGAAGCACAGCGCACACGATATTCCAGCCGTGTTCGTATTGGAGAAGCAGCCACAGGTATGGCTGCAAAACCTGTGGTTAAACCCTCAACTAAACCAGGTTTTATTGAAGATAAAACAAGCCCAGTATCGTTGGTGAAAGATGATAGGGGAGCCCAAGAGCTTGAGAAAAAACTTATACAAAAAGATGCAGCTTTCATTGCTTTGCAGCAAAAAATGGCAGACTTGGAAAATCGTTTAGCGCTTGCGGAAGATAAATCGAATGTAAATCCAAGTAAAAATGTTGCTGCTGTTGCGGATGCGACTGCTGCGGCATTGGACGCGCAAAACAAACGTTTAGAGCTTGTGATAACACGGCTGAAAACGCAACTTGAACAAGCGAAAACGAATGTAAATAGCGAAACATCGAGTATAGGTGATTGGATGTTGTATGCCTTGATTGCTTTGGCAGTGCTCGTGTTATCGCTTTTGGTTGCGGTGTTTATGTTGATGAAGAAAAACAGACAGCATCCAGCAGAAAAAGAAGTTGAAGCCGAAGACTTGGCAGAAATGGATGATGTTGCAGATGCAGAATCAGGTTTGGATGACACGAAGTTGATGGATGCTGATGACTTTGAAATGCCAGAAGCAGGTGCTGGCAATATCAATGAAGTGGATGCTTCGGGTGAAATGTTTGGACTTGATAGTGAATTGGAAGAAATTCCTGATTTAACAGATGAAGAAACAGGTGAAATGGAGCCGTTCAATGCGGATGAAGCGCCAGACCCTAATGTGAATTACCTTGAAGATGCAGATGTTTACTTGCGTTATGGCATGGAAGACGAGGCTGAACAACAAGTTCGCATGGCATTGAAATTGCAACCTGATAGCCCTGAAGCTCATACGAAAATGGTGCAAGTTCAAAAAGCAAAAGGTGATGAAACGGCAGCCAATGAAGCAGTGGCCGCAGCCAAAATTGTGTTAACAGGAAGTGCTTTGGCGTTGTTTGAAGGCTCACTTTCAGGTGATGATAGTGCGGCAGCAGAAAGCCATCACGAAGCTGAGTTAAATGATTTGGATGACTTGGTGCCGACTAATGAAGGTGAGGGTGATGCTGTATCCATTGACGACGCAAACCAAGCAGAAAATTCAGATGTTGACTTTGATTTCAGTGATATGGGAAAATCAGATGATGCAGATGAAACCACGGTTCAAGAGGGTTTAAGTTTAGACGGTGTGGATAATGACTTAGCCGATTTGGATATGGGCTTTGGTATTGCCGAACAGTCAACAAACGAAACACAAGAAGAACAAAACGCTACTGCGGATGAAAGTGGTGTTGCATTTATCAGTGGTGAGCTTGATGAAGTTGAAGTTGAGGGCATGGAAGAGAGTGAAATTGAAGCATTTGTAGATTCATTGGGGCAAGATGATGTCTTGAAGGTTGACTCACTCGATGAAGGTGATGATTTGATTGGGGTAGACTCCATTGATTTTGGAGATATTGATTTAGGTGAAACAGCAGAAGTTCAACTGGATTCGGGCACACAATTGGTATCTTCGGACGGATTAAGTTTAGAAGATATTGAAGGACTCAATGATTTTGAAATTGACAAGGCGAAAGCTGCATCTGAAGCAGAAAAAAACGCAACTTCAGTAGAATTGAATCAAGACAGTGACAGCCCATTCTTGGATGCCAGCTTGGCACTGGAAGAAAAAGGAGAAGACCAAGCGGTAGAAGATTGGAGTGCTGATTCTATAGGAACGCTGGCTGGAGAAGAGGAAGATCCGCTATCGCTTACGGATGAAAAGAAAGCGGATGCGCCCTCTGAAACTTCGGAAATTGAACTTGAAGATTTGGATGTGGACTTTGATTTATCTGATTTGGATGCAAATGCTGAAAGTTCAACTGAGACCAGTGATGAACCTGTTGCCTCGGATGATGCAGCCGATGCAG
>DQSL01000095.1 GCA_015663235.1 Mariprofundaceae bacterium | reverse complement strand
TTGATACAAGTTTCACTTGAATTGGGTCAATCACAAGCAGAGATAGCCCGTAGCTTGGGCAGAGAGAGAAGTTGCATTAGCCGTGAGCTAAAACGTAATGGTTGGGTTAACCCAGCCACACAAGTTATGCGTTCTCTTCAACCGACATTGCTGCCATTTTCATGGTGCTTTCAAATGATTTTGCGCCTGCAATAAACAAGCCATTATGACAAAACATCGCATCATCAATGCCAGTCACATCTTGCAGCTCTTTATCGGATAATCCCGCCCATGGGGTTGGCAGTGATTTGCGGTTTTCAAATGAGCCACGTTCCGCAGGCACAGCTTGAATCCGCCATTCACCTGTGTGTGAAGGATAAACCACAAATAACGCTTCATCCGATAAGGCGAGCACTGTTTTTTTCCACGGTGTATATTTTTCCAATACAATTACGCGTGGGTCTTTTGCATCATCAATAGCTTTGCTCACAATTTCTTTGGCGCTAATGCCACCACGCGCTGCAGCAATAAAGCGCAATAAAATGCGTGATGCAAATTCAACAGCTTCATCAAAGCACTCATCAAGGTTCGTTTCTTCCTGCCAAGTCGGGTTAAACATGCCAATGGTTTGGCTAAGGCTAATGCCTTCTTGCACACCTGAGGCATGGCCGCAATCAATGGCATCAATCGTGGTCACCAAGCCAGCATCCACAGCATTGGCAACATCTTGATTGCCTTGGCACATTTCCAAGCCGTATTGCTGCCAAATCAAACCAAATGAAGAGTAGGGGATACCACTTTCACGTTCGCCAGCACCACCACGCTGATGATGGTCAAAGCGACCTGTTTCAGGGTTGTATTCACCACCCACATCCACCACAATATCTGCCTTGGCAATAAGCGTTAAATCGCGAGTGCGAATTAGCTCAAATGAAGGCAATATATTTTTAAACACAGCGATGCTAAAGACATCATCTGCGTGGAAATTACCGTTGTGCGTTACTATTTTTTTATTATTCATTTGTTTTATAACCGTCTGTGAAAGAAATGGGGTATTCTTTTATATTTTCGAGAACTTTATATTAAGGCTGGTAAAAGAGTAGCATTAAGGGGCATGTCGTAATAAATCAATTGTGTACTTGCTAGCTAATAGATATTGAATGAAGTATTATCCATATTAGTTTTAGCTCTCCTTACAACGCTTCGGTTTTAAACCTGCTATAACCTTCATAGTAATAACTGACATCAACACCTTTCATAAGCAGGGCACGGTCAGCCGCTTGATTTGTTGGCGCTTGTTTGAGCAACACTTTGATTTCAATATCTTTCACCACGCTGCATCGTAGATAGATAATCATCTTTATCGACAAGGCTCCAATCCATCACTTGCCCCAGCTCTTTTTTCAAGATTAAATCCAGTCAAATTCGGGTAGCGCGACCATTACCCTATCGAAAAGGGTGGGCGATATTCATTTCTACGTATTTTTCAATAATTTCACCAAAACTATGCTGTGGCATGGCATCAATATGCGCGAGCGATGGCTCAAAATACATCGGTGCTGCAAAGCGAAAGTCACCTTTGGCAATGTTGACCTCGCGCACTTTGCCTGCAAAATCTTAAATATCAGCGAATCGGTAAGCATGAATAAAGGGTAGTCCAGCAAAGGTGTCGACTTCAATGTTGTTGATGTCACCCGAATCGAACAGTTGCTTTGCTTTTTGTTGGCTTATTTTTTCTTCAACTGGACAGCTCAACTTGATTGCTGATGTTAAGTTTATTCTCCAGAATCACGCTATGCCTCTCTTTACCAAGAAAAAATACGATTGTTTACCTATTCATGGTTTGATTATAAACCTATCAAACCAAAGCTTCCAGCTTGGTTTTTGCAGTTTGCAGTTCGTTTAATTTCGCTTCAAGCGCTGCCAAGTCGGCGCGGGCTTTTCTCACCACGGCTTCAGGTGCGCTGGCAACAAATTTATCGTTGTTTAAACGCCCTTTGAGACCACCCATTTCTTTTTGGATTTTCTCCATGTTTTTTGCCACACGTGTTAATTCTTCGGCAACATTCACAAGACCCGCAAGCGGCAAGAATATTTTAAGCGTGGAGAGCGGGGCAATGGCTGCATTTTCAACTTCAGCATTGGCATCAATCCAGACAATGTTTTCCAATTTCGCTAAGCTTTTGAGTAAGTTTTCTTGCGGTGCTAGCTCTGCTTTTAGGGCATCAGTTAACGCAATATGCGCTGCGATTTTCTTACCTGGTGACACATTCATTTCACCGCGAATCGAGCGAATCGCATTCACCATGTCCATGATCAGTTGCATACGTTTGGTGGCTTCATCATCGCGGGCAAAGTCGGTGCGCCATTCGTCCGTAACCAAACGCGCATCTTCACCATGCAATTCTTGGAAGATTTGTTCGGTGATAAATGGGCAAATGGGGTGCAACAAACGCAACCAACCATCCAAGGCGGTGAGCATCACGATTTGAGTTTCGCGTTTATCGGCGACATCACCTTTATACAGCGATGTTTTGGCAGCTTCTACATACCAATCGCAATAGGTTCCCCAAATAAAGCTGTAAAGTGTGCCTGCGGCTTCATTAAAACGGTATTCTTCCAAAGCTTTGTGTACATCTTTGGCACAAGTGTCCAACTCGGATAAAATCCAACGGTTCACATCATTGTTGGGCTGAATGCTGCTGTCTGGCTTGGCATCTTCGCGGTTCATAAACACAAAACGCGATGCATTCCAAATTTTGTTCATGAAATTGCGGTTGGATTCAATGCGTTTGATGTCCAACTTCACATCACGCCCCGGTGTTGCCATATGCGCCAAAGTGAAGCGCAGCGCATCCGCACCATAAGCTTCAATCATCTCCAGTGGGTCAACCACATTACCCTTGGATTTGGACATTTTCTGCCCATCTTTATCACGAATCAAGGCATGGATATAGATATCTTTGAATGGTTTTTCGCCTGTGAATTTCTTGCCCATCATCATCATGCGGGCAACCCAGAAAAAGATAATATCAAAGCCTGTGACCAACACATTGGTAGGGTAGAACTTTGCCATGTCTTCGCTATCGGTTTTGCCATCCCAACCAAGTGTGGAAAACGGCCATAAACCCGATGAAAACCAAGTGTCCAATACATCTTCATCTTGTTTGATGTTGGTTGAGCCACAGCCGCCACACTGGGTAGGTGTGCCTCTGTCCACAGTGATATGGTCGCAATCGGCGCAATACCATGCTGGGATTTGATGACCCCACCACAATTGGCGAGAAATGCACCAGTCATTGATGTTACGCATCCATTCAAAATAAGTCTTTTGCCAATGCTCAGGCACAAAGCTTACATCACCATCTTCAACCAAGGCAATCGCAGGGTCTGCCAAATCTTGAATGGCAACATACCATTGGTCGGTCAAAT
>DQSL01000023.1 GCA_015663235.1 Mariprofundaceae bacterium | reverse complement strand
GGAAATCGGGGACAGTATACTAACTAACCACCCAGTCCTGTAACTGGCTTTGAAACTTGGGTGAAATACGCACTTTGAGTTTTAGCCATTCATCATCGGCTTGTTGCGATAGAACCAACCCATGCTCATGACACCACGCCAATGTTTTACCATCAGCAATCGGCAATTTGAGGCTTAACTCGACCATGTTCTTCTCGCTCCACTTGGCGAGAATATTCATCAAATCATCCATGCCTTGCCCAGAAATGGCAGACAAGGCAATGCGCGAACCATCAATATTTTCGCGGATGGTGGTGGTGACTTGGGGTGCTAAGTCGATTTTGTTGAGCACTTCAATAATCGGTGGTGCGTTATCACCATCCAAACCCAATTCTTTCAGCGTTTCCATGACCACAGCTTTATGATTCGGGCTTTCAGCATCGGATATATCACGCACATGCAGTATCAAATCGGCTTCAATCACTTCTTCCAAAGTGGCGCGAAACGCATTGACCAATTCATGTGGCAGCTCTTGCACGAAACCCACCGTGTCCGACATCATTAAGGTGACGCTGTTCGGTAATTTAATTTGGCGCAGTGTGGGGTCTAGCGTGGCAAAGAGTTGGTCAGCCACATAAGCATCAGCTTGGGTGATTTTGTTGAACAAGGTCGATTTTCCAGCATTGGTATAACCCACCAAAGCCACGGTGAGCACATCCCTGCGCTTGCGCCCTTCGCGTTGGGTGGCGCGCATTTGCCTAACCTTGGCTAAATCCTGCTCAATGCGTTTAATCGCATCACGAATCATACGTTTATCCAATTCCAATTGCCGCTCACCCGGCCCACCCATAAAACCTACACCACCACGTTGCCGCTCAAGATGTGTCCACGTGCGCACCAAACGGCTGATTTGATAGTTGAGGCTGGCAAGCTCCACTTGCATCACCCCTTCTCTCGTCTTGGCTCTTGCACCGAATATTTCGAGAATCAAACCTGTTCTATCAATCACTTTGCAATTAAAAGCTGTTTCAAGATTGCGCTGTTGAATGGGGGATAATTGATGGTCAACAAACACCACGGTAGCCTCAAGAATCTCCACCCGTCTCTTAATCTCTTCAGCTTGCCCTGAGCCAATCAAGGTGGCAGGTATTGCCCTGCGCACATTCATCAACACAGACTCTTCCAAAGGGCAGCCCAGCGACAAGACCAAGCGTTCAAACTCTTCAAACCGCGACTTGCTCGCAGCATCACCCCAACGCAATTCGGCAAGCCTTGGATGCAGCGCAATCACTTTATCTTGTTGATATTCCGTCTCTGTCAATTCGCTCATGGGTACCCTTAAATTTTATCTGTTTATTGACAAGCCCACATCATCAAGCCCATGCTTTGCGCTCACTTACCAAGGCGGAAACCATAGCATTATGCCCATAGTTTTAGAAGATAAACACCCGATTAGCACTTACCATTTGCAACGCTTACTTCTTTTCAGAAGCAGCATGATTGTCGCCGAAATCTTATTGCTAACCATTGCCACACGCTTGAGTGATGCCCCTTTACCACTATCACAAATTATGCTGATCATTACTGCTTATGCCCTATTTCATATGATTACTTGGATAAAACGCCCACAGACCAACACCATTTCACCCAACTATCTCTTTGCCCAGCTTGGCGTGGATGTGTTGGCGCTTACCCTCATGCTTTATTATACGGGTGGCTCCAACAACCCCTTCGTCTCTTTATTTTTGCTACCCTTGTTGTTGGTCGCCGCCATTCTCCCCAAACCTTATATTTGGAGCATGGCAGTGATTACCACCATCAGTTATGCCACCTTATTGCTGCTACCTTTTGAACAACAAACCCATGATATGAGCCACATGGCAGGCATGGCAATGCAACACAGCAGCTCAGCCATGAACACCCATGCGATGGGCATGGCAGCCAGCTTCTTGTTTAGCGTGGTGGTCATCCTATTTTTTGTGGTTTCCATGGCGGAGTCTTTGCGTGATAGGGAACGCAAACTTGCCAATGCCCATGAAAAAAGTCTGCGTGATGAACATGTGATTGCGCTTGGCACATTAGCAGCAGGGGCAGCCCATGAGCTAGGCACACCCTTGGGAACCATGGCGATTTTGACCAAAGAAATGGAATCTGAATATGCCGATGATGCTGAACTCTTGGAACAAATTCAGATTTTAAGGGCGCAGGTTGACCGCTGCAAATCTACGATTTCGCAAATGAGTAGTAGCGCTGGACAGTTGCGGGCAACAGGGGGTAAAAACATGGTCATCACCGACTATATCTCAAGCATTGGCAAGCATTGGCAAAGTGAACATGCCCTCACCCAGCTTGAAACCCACTACCCCGAAGGAAGAGATGCACCTGAACTGGTGGTGGACGACACCTTACAACAAGCCTTGATGAGCCTGCTCAACAACGCATCCGATGCAGGCGCACAATATATCCAACTCAACCTTGATTGGGATGACACCCACCTAAACATCACTATTTGTGATGATGGCGAAGGTTTGAGTGCTGAAGTGCAATCCACATTGGGCAAACCTTTCATCAGCACCAAAGCCGATGGGCAAGGTTTGGGCTTTTATTTGGCACAAGCCGTGATTTCACGCATGGGCGGCAATATTCAGATCAAAAACCAAACAAGCGGAAAAGGTGCGTGTGTCGATATTCAACTACCACTACAAAACATGAGGACATCCCATGCATGAAATAAGCGAAGATATAATTCAAAACCACCCCACCCTGCTTTTGGTGGATGATGATGAATTGTATTGCCGTATTTTAGGCAATGCCATGACCAAACGTGGGTTTTCAGTGTTGATTGCGCATAATGTCCAAGATGCTTTGGCGATGGTCGGCGAAGTACCTCCCAAATATGCGGTGATTGATTTGAATATGCCAGGTGACTCGGGCTTGGTATTGATTGAAAAAATCCACAAGTTAGACCCTGAATCACACATGGTGGTGCTGACAGGGTATGCCAGCGTTGCCACAGCCGTGGAAGCCATCAAATTGGGCGCAACCCACTACCTTGCCAAACCTGCCGATGCCGATGAAGTGCTCAAAGCATTGGGCAAAAGCGAAGGCAACACCCATATTGAGGTGAAACAACAGCCCATGTCACCCAAACGCCTTGAATGGGAACATATCCAAAAAGTATTGGCTGAAAATGATGGCAATATCTCTGAAACGGCAAGATTGCTTGGTATGCACCGCCGCACTTTACAACGCAAGCTACAAAAACGACCTGTGAACAAGTGATATAACCCTGCACCCACAACGTTAACAATCCCCTGCGACATCGTGTCGCATGTTCACATCGGCATAACAAAATTAAAGTTCGCCCATCACAACTGGGAGGAACACATGAGCATCACACGAATTCAATCTTTAGCCGCTAGTTTACTACTTGCCACTACGCTCAGCGCATGTGGTAGCGATAGCACATCAACAAACCCCACAACTTCAACCAGCACCACCATTAACGGTCAAGCCATTGCCGGCGCAGTAAATGGTACGCTTCATGTTCATGATGCTAGTGATGTCCACTTTGCCACTGCAACCATTACAGATGGTCAATTCTCTGTCGAAATCCCGAATGATAAACTAAGCGGTGCACTCGACTTTGAAGTCACAGGCACTTACCGCGATGAAGTATCAGGACAAACGGTGACACTCACTGCCACCAACCCCCTCGCCTTACACGTTGCCGCCAATCATTATCGGGCAGGACAACTGGGCAATGCACCCATCACCCCCGATACCAGCATTATTCGCACCATGGTTTCCAATGGTATGACCATCACTGCTGCAGAAACAGCGTTTCAAACGGCTTTTGGTTACAAGCCTGATTTAACCGCTGCACCATTTGACCCCTATACCACACAAAGTATTACCACCCAAACCATGGCTGACCAAACAGCAGCCTTTCGCGTGGGTGTATGGAGTCAGTTGGGGGCTGATTTAGGCTTAACCGCTTCGGATTTGGCTGAGTTACCTATCAAACTGGCTGCTGACTTAGCCGATGGTACATTGAATGGTGTAGATTCATTGGGTAACCCTGTGACCTTCACCAGCAGCGGTGTGAATTTACAAGCTTTGAACCAAGCTGTGCCGCTTGCCAATCGCCTGAGCATGGCTGTCTCTGGCTTTGCTGGCAGCCCTGCCAATATTGCAGGTGTTGCTGCACCAAGTATGGGGCTTCCACCCATCTCAGCGGATATGCCAGGCACAACTAAAACCATTACTTTAGGCAATGGCACACGTCAGATTAATGTGAAAATAGACACGCCTGCAACAACGCCTTTCCAAATGGGCTATCGCAACGTCAAAACTACTCACAAAATAACATTGACCGATGCAGCTACTTTTTCACCCGTTAACATCAATACCGATGCCAACATCAACAACATCAGCTTCAAGCCTTGGATGTATATGTTTGCAGGGCATCAGCATGGTTCACCATTTGCTAGTATTGATACCACACAAGCTGCATCAGGTATCTATACCGTGGATACCTACTATCTCATGCCAACGGGTATGATGATGGGCACAGAGGTTGTACCCATGGGGCAATGGGACTTGGAAATTAAACTGGGAGATAATACTGCCGCAGCCGCAGACCCTTATGCCTACAGCCATTTCTTTCCCAATGTTATGATGAATATGGGCACAGACCTGCTGCTTGCCAAAGGCATCAATGCCAATGATGCATGGACAGATATGATGGGCGTGACCAAACCCCGTGAATACCGTGTTTGGTTACAAAATGTGGTCGCAAACGCTGGTGGCGGGCATGACTTCACAGTATATGTCACCACATTGGGTATGAAAATGGGTGTGGGCATGATTTTTCCGCCCGTCCATGCAGGTTTAATGATGCCAGCTATCACCACAGTGGTGTGTGAAGTATCCACCAATGGCGGCACAACTTGGCAAGTCATGCCAGCAGGCGCAATCAATGGGCAATACAGCATCACAGGTTTGGCAGGCTTGAATAATGCCGCACAAAGCACGCTGGATATTCGCCTTACCGTCAATGGTAATGTGATGGAAACTGCGGCAGCAGGCAACCTACAACTCAAGTTCACAGCACCCTAATGCGTTCTCCTTGCAAAGCAGCCTTCATTTTGGGGGTTGTTCTTTTTCTTCCTTGGCAAGGGTTTGCCGCATCATGTTGCGGTGGCGGATCTGGTGGTTCATTGATACTGCCCAAGATGATGTATGCCGCGACAAGCGTTGATATTGCTTATGAAACATACAATGG
>DQSL01000085.1 GCA_015663235.1 Mariprofundaceae bacterium | reverse complement strand
GCTTTAAAGCCCAGCTTATTACATGCTTGATTCAACGTCGAGCCAATGCGACCCACGCCAACAATACCAACTTTATCTTTTGAAAACGATAGTTTACCTATATTTTCTAAAGTGAAAAACACAGCCAACATATATTCAACAACGGATTGTGTTGAGCTGCCTGCTGCGGATACGAAGGTGATGCCTTGTTGCTTTAAATAATCTTTATCCACATGGTCATCGCCAACAGTTGCAGTGCCTATAAATCGCACAGATGAGCCTGCCAATAAAGAAACATTGGCGCGGGTGGATGAGCGAGTGATTAAAGCGTCTATGTGTTGCACAGCTTCGCGGGTAATATGTTCATGGCTGCGTATATCGACATCGCCAAGGTGGGCAAAAGCTTCTGCACCACCCCATACATTGCTATCAATAATCAGTTTATAGGTATCAGTCACTTGGTTTGTTGCTGTTTGCGCACCTTGTTCGCCAATTTGTGGTCAGCGTATTGCGCTAAAAGTTGATTGTATAGTTCGCTGGCTTTCACACTGTTTTGTTGAGCATCCATATATTTAGCCATGGCAAACAATGCTCTGGGTGCGCCTTCACTGTTGGGGTAATCAGCTACCAACTGTTGGCGAATTTCAAAAGTTAATTGGTCGTCTTTTACTTTTTTACTGGCAATTTTAATGGCATTATCCAAAGCATCTGTGGCTTCATAACCATGGAACATCGTGGCAAGTTTGCGCAGGCTGGCAACGGCTTCTCGCGGTTCATCTGTTTTCTTTTCTTGTAATTTTGCCATATTTTGTAGTGCCATTAAGCTGACTTTATCTTCAGGATAAAGTTCTACAATTTTGGCATATGTTGTCACAGCTTCAGCATACTTTTTCAAATGTTGAGACTGGGTTAAAGCAAGGTTTTCATAGGCATGTTTAACAAGTTTATGTTCTGGGTATGTCTTGATAAGTACTTGATAGTTGCCTTCTGCCTTTTCATATTCTTTGAGGCGCACACGTTGCAAATCAGCAACGGCAAGCATGGCTTCGCCGCGATAATGACTGTTTGGGTACAATGCGAGCAGCTTTTTAAAACCAAACACGCCACTTCTGGCAGATTCAGCACCCATATTGTGCGCAAGAAGCACTTGCACTTCGTCGGCATGAATATCAGTGGAAAAACGCTTGAGGAAATCAAGCTGCAACAAGGTTAAAGAAGCAATAAGTTCTTTATCATTGATGGGGTAAAGCTGGCTGATAAGCTTACGCAAGCGGCTGGCAACATCCTTATCAGGTACATTTTCCATGATGGGTCGGATAGTTTCCGCAGCATCATCCCAATCATTTTCAACCAAATCGCTCGCTTTCTCTTTGGCTTGTCGTGCAGCATCGGTTTGCGGAAATTCATACATGGTTTGCAGCCATGCCAAGGTTGCAGCTTCGGGATGATTCTGTTTGGCGAGCATTTGCCCTTTGAGTAGCATGGCTTGGGCGGTGATGGGTAAATCACTGTATATGGTCAAAAATAGCTCAATATCTTGCATCAAAGCTGTTTGCAGCTCTTCATTGGTTGAAAATAATGAACCAAAGAAACCCACTTGGGTCATGCTATCCACTTCATCACGCAAGATGTTCAAATGTAGGCTGGCATTATCTTCACGAGATAAACTTGGCAATACCACTTTGGTAACTGGCTTGATAACGGGCGCAAGAGCCGCATCTGCTTGGGGGGCGGGTATTGGCTCTGCATATGGCTCCACTTGCGCTGCTGCATAAATATCAATATTGGCATACATATCGGTGGTCATGTCTTCTGCCAGCACGGGCGAAGCTATGAAGCTGATAAGCAGTGTGGGTAAAAGTGTTTTTTTCATAGTGCCTCGTTATGTCTTGGGTAAAGTTAAAATTTCAACACCGTCTTTGGTGACGGCAAGGGTATGTTCAAATTGTGCAGATAATCCTCTATCTCGCGTGACCACTGTCCAACCATCATTGAGCAGTTTCACAGGATGTTTACCAGCGTTGACCATGGGTTCAATGGTAAACACCATGCCTTCCTTGATTTCCATACCTTCGCCAGCTTTGCCATAATGCACCACTTGCGGGTCTTCATGAAACACGCGGCCAATGCCATGTCCACAATATTCGCGCACCACACTAAACCGATTCTTTTCAACAAAGGTTTGAATCACGTGCCCGATGTCTCCCAAGGTTGCCCCTGGTTTGACCACATCAATGCCAATTTGCAAAGCTTCACGGGCAACATCCACCAACTTTTGCGCACGAACCTTAGGTTTGCCCACATAAAAGGTTTTGCTGGTGTCGCCATGCCAACCATCGATAATGGTGGTAACATCGACATTGATAATATCGCCATCTTTAAGCTTTTTCTTGTCAGGAATGCCGTGGCAAACCACATGATTGACTGATGTGCAAACAGATTTAGGAAAGCCGCGATAGTTGAGCGGAGCAGGGATGCCACCATGTTCTAAGGTGTATTCATGGACAATTTGATTGATTTTTTCGGTGGTGATGCCGGGTTTGATATATGCCTCAATCATCACCAAAGTATTGGCGGCAACTTGGCAAGCGGGGCGCATGGCTTCGATTTCTGCTGCACTTTTTAATTGAACCATGCTTGTTCCCCTGTATCGTCCGCATATTGCCAGACATATTAAGATGGGAGAACCTTACATGCGAATCTATCTTGTTCAACACGCCTTAGCTTTGGATGAAGCCCAAGACCCCAAACGCGGTGTTTCCACGCAGGGCAGGGAAGATGTGGTGCGCACCGCAGGTTTTTTGAGTTTGTTTGAAAAACCTAAGCCTGTACATGTGTTTCACAGCGGTAAACTTCGCGCCCAACAAACGGCTGAAATGTTTGCCGAAGCTTGGCATTTGAAGAATGACATCATGCAAGCAGATGATTTAAGCCCCAATGCCAATCCTGAAGTTTGGGCTGCAAAATTGAATGCCATGAAAGATGATGTGTTGATTGTAGGGCATTTGCCGCACCTACCACGCCTTGTTTCCTTGTTGCTTTGCGGCGACACCGACACCAAACCCGTTCGCTTCCAAAATGCAGGCGTGGTTTGCCTTGAAAAGGATGATGATGGTTATCAAGTGGTGTTTAATATCAACCCGACCATGTTTTATGAGGGTGGTTAAATTGTTTTTACAATTATTAAGACTTTTTTTTATCGTCACTCCCGCGAAGGCGGGAGTCCACTGTCCGTACCTAATGGATTCCCGCTTACGCGGGAATGACGACAGGGGCGTATTTTATGCCGTATAGAATTCGTCAGCACAGCAACCCGTTCGACCGCTTAGACACCTTGATGAACGTGTTAAGGGTGGAATGCGATTGGGATAAAAAACAAACCTTACACTCCCTACGCAAATATACTTTGGAAGAAACCCATGAAGTGCTTGAAGCCGTAGAAAAAGCCATTGAAACCGATGAGTGGGATGATTTGAAAGGGGAACTGGGCGATATTCTGATTCAAATTGCCTTTTATGCCGTGATTGCCAAAGAGCGCGGCAAGTTCGACCTTGCAAATGTGTTTGATACCTTGATTGAGAAGATGATTTATCGCCACCCCCATGTGTTTGCTGATGCCAATCCCGATGACATCAATGAGCAGTGGGAACAGCTTAAAGATGCCAAAAACACCGAGCGCAAAAGCCTAATGGACGGCATTCCACCGCTTCCTGCATTGAGTTATGCCGCCAAACAGCAACAGCGGGCGGCTAGAGTGGGCTTTGATTGGCCTGACTTGGGTGGTGTCACCGATAAAATCAAAGAAGAAATTGAAGAATTATCCCATGAAATTGATTCATCGGACGGTAGTGAAGCCGACAAACGCAAGATTGAAGATGAGTTTGGTGATGTATTGTTTTCTTTGGTCAATTATGCCCGAAAACTGGGCGTTGACCCTGAACAAGCCTTGATGCGCACCAATCGTAAGTTTGATAAACGCTTTAGAGGCATGGAATCCATTGCCGAAAACAAACAAATGATACTGAAAGACTTAGATATAGACGCGCTTGAAGAGATTTATCAACAAGCCAAGGACGAGTTAGAATGAGCGAAGAAAACAAACCCCAAGAAATACAAATCACCATGCCGCAAGAAGTACAAAGCGGCAAATATGCCAATCAAATGCTGGTGGCACACACCCAAGAAGAGTTTGTGCTCGACTTCATCTTAGGCACACCACCCGCAGGCGTGGTCAATGCTAGAGTGATTGTTTCCCCAGGTCATGCCAAGCGCATTGCCAATGCTTTGATGGAGAATGTAGCGAAATATGAAGCCCAGTTTGGTGAAATTAAAACCATTGCGGTTAATATGCCAACTGGAACGACTGCGCATTAGCTAAGGCTGTAATGACGAATACTTATTTTTACCACAGAGAAAAAAACAGGTGTTTTAACAATCTGATTTATTCAGTTTTCTCTGAGGTGAATTAAGCAAGCCTTTATTTACTGTAATGATAGCGGCATGAAATAATGGTTAATTGCTGATTGTCAACGACGTATACAAGGCGGTTGGTATCATCAATGCGCCTAGACCAAAAACCAGCTAAATTTTCTTTGAGCGGCTCAGGTTTACCAAGTCCTGCAAATGGTTCTCTTTGCGCTGCAATTAATAAGCTAACTCGTATATAGATTGTGAAATCTTTAATCATGAAACCGAAGATAAATGCTTAGCCAAAGCCAAAGTGTTAAGGCTCAAAGCAGGGGAATATAACTTTCATGTGGTCAATAAAGATGTACCTTATGTGCTTGGTTTTTGGTTGCGAGGGGCTGGCTTGGGCAGGTTAACATTGCCCTCGACATCTGGCGGCGGCATTCAAACAGGCGGCCACAAAGATTACCGCATCAAGCTGACAAAGGGTGCGCATGTGTATTCATGTCCGCTCAACCCAACGCCTGATTACACGCTTATTGTAGAATGACTTCAACAAACATTACGGTTGCTTTTTTACACATTGAGCAATCACCAAAAACTGGCTATCTTCCCCGCATAAAAATTGAGGGAAATCATCTGATTTCGTTTTAAATTGTAAAAGAGGATGCCATACCATGACAAGATTGTTTAATTTCAGTGCAGGTCCAGCCATGTTACCCGCAGCAGTGATTGAGAGTGCGCAACAGGAAATGCTGGATTGGCATGGTTCGGGTATGTCCACTATGGAAATGAGCCATCGTGGTAAAGAATATATGTCCATTGCTGGCAAGGCTGAGCAAGATTTGCGCGATGTGATGGATATTCCTAATAATTATAAGGTGTTATTTGTTCAAGGCGGGGCATCCATGCAGTTTGCTGCGATTCCTTTGAATCTTTTGGGCGATAAAACCAGTGCTGATTATATCAACACAGGCATGTGGTCGAAAAAGGCGATTGCTGAGGCGAAACGTTTTTGCACAGTCAATATCGCAGCCGATACATCCGAAGGCGGCTTTACCTCAGCCCCAAGCCAAGGTGAACTCAAGCTAAACCCTGATGCCGCTTTCGTGCATTACACACCCAATGAAACCATTGGTGGTGTTGAGTTTGATTATATTCCAGAGACAGGTGACGTGCCATTGATTGCCGATATGTCATCCACGATTTTATCGCGTCCGGTTGATGTGTCCAAATTCGGCATGATTTACGCTGGCGCACAGAAAAACATTGGTCCTGCTGGGCTTTGCATTGTGATTATCCGCGAAGATTTGTTGGGTAAAGCAGCAGCGCAGACACCTACCTTGTTGAACTATGAAACCCATGCAACGAATGGCTCGATGTATAATACGCCACCAACTTATAGCTGGTATATGGCAGGTTTGGTGTTTGCATGGATTAAAGAGCAAGGCGGGCTCAAAGCCATGGGCGAAATCAATGGGCGCAAAGCAGCGAAACTTTATGCAGCGATTGATAACAGTGGTTTTTATGCCAATCCCGTTGCCAAACATCATCGCTCTTGGATGAATGTGCCGTTTACACTGGCTGATGCAGACTTGGATGCAGCATTTCTTAAAGGTGCTTCTGAACAAGGCTTAATCACCCTCAAAGGGCATCGTTCTGTGGGTGGTATGCGTGCCAGTATCTACAATGCCATGCCAGAAGAAGGTGTGGATGCACTGGTTGCATTTATGCAATCGTTTGAAAAGAATCAAGCTTAAAACATTCGCTTCATAACAATGATTTAAAGCAATATTTTAAAAAAAACATGGAGAGCCTGCAATGAAAGCATCTTGCCCAAAAGTTTGGATTGCCGATAAAATGAGTGAACGCGCTGTGGAAGTGTTTCGTTCACATGGCATTGAAGTGGATTATAAGCCTGGTTTATCCGTGGAAGAACAAATCAAGATTGCGGGTGATTATGATGGCATTGCTGTGCGCTCTTCAACCACACTCAAAGGCGACCTTTTGGCTGCTGCAAAAAACGTGAAAGTGATTGGCAGGGCTGGTATTGGTGTGGATAACATTGATGTGCAAACTTGCTCTCGCCGAGGCGTGGTAGTGATGAACACGCCATTTGGTAATACGATTACGACTGCAGAACTAGCCATTGCTCATATCGTGGCGGCAGCGCGTCAAATTCCGCAAGCCACAGCTTCGACCCGCGCAGGCAAATGGGAAAAAGCTGCATTTATGGGCATGGAACTTACAGGAAAAAAAGCGGGCGTGATTGGCGCAGGCAATATCGGTGCGATTGTCTGCGACCGACTCAAAGGTTTACACATGTCGGTATACGTTTACGACCCCTTTATTTCTGATGAACGCGCATCAGCTATGGGTGTCACCAAAGTGGACACCGTGGCAGAGCTGGCAAGCATGGTGGATATTTTAACCATTCATGTGCCATTGATTGATGCGACGCGCAATTTGGTTGATTTTGATGTGTTGAAGAAAATGAAGAAAGGCTCGATTTTGGTCAATTGCGCCCGAGGCGGCATTGTGGATGAAGATGCGCTGTATAAAGTCTGTAAATCTGGGCACTTGCGGGCTGCGGCTTTGGATGTTTATACGCAAGAGCCAGCCAAAGCGAACAAACTGTTTGCGCTGAATAATGTCACATTCACCCCACATATCGGTGCGTGTAGTGATGAAGCGCAAGAGAATGTGGCCGTGCAAGTCGCTGAACAAATGTCGGACTATTTACTAACAGGCAGTATCAACAATGCCGTGAATGTGCCATCACTATCTGAAGAGGAAGCCAATGCGCTTGCACCATTCATGGGGCTTGCGTCCGCTTTGGGGCAATTTATTGGGCAAGTCATGCGCCCAGGCTATGATAAAGTGACCATTCGCTTTGAAGGTAAAGTGAGCAAGCTGAATCGCCCGCCGTTGTTAAACGCGATTCTGCAAGGTTTGTTATCGCATAGTATGGATGAAGTGAATGCGGTGAATGTACAAATGCTTGCCAAGGAACGTGGCATTGAGGTTGAAGAAGTGTCTACCGAAAAATCTGACCACTTTTCCAGTCTGATTCGTTTGATTGTGGAAGGCGATGATGGTTGGCGTTGTGTGTCTGGCACAGTGTTTGACGGCATCAACCCACGCTTGGTGACCATTGATGAATGCGAACTGGAGCTTACACCCAAAGGGCGTTTACTGTTTGTTGAAAATAAAGATGAACCGGGCGCGATTGCGGATATTGCGAGCACATTATCCGATGCAGGCATCAACATTGGTGACTTCAGGCTTGGGCGTAGGGAAGGTAAGGATGAGGCGCTTGCATTAATCACGATTGATTCAAAACCAAGTGCCAAAGTGATAACAACACTGGAATCCTTGAAAAGTGTGATTACTGTGCGTCATATTCATTTGGAGGGCATGTGAGCTCAATTAAACCTATCCTTGGCTTAGATGATGCATTTGGGCATCGCGCTAAAGCCTTAAGAACATTGCAATTTAAGCTTAGAGAAGTGTATGAAGAGGCAGGCTTTTCTGAAGTGATTCCACCGCTTGTTGAGCGTCCAGAAGCGTTGAATTCGGGTGCTGGAAGCTTTTTATCCGACCAAACGGTGGTTTTCACTGACCCCGCCGACGCAGGTTTACTGGCGATTCGCCCTGATATGACCCCGCAAATTGCCCGCATTGTGGCAACACGCTTGCGTGGAGAAGATGTATTAAAGCTGCATTATTCTGGGCAAATCATGCTCGCGCGTCCTGATGTACGCACTGGCTCTCGCCAACAATGGCAAACAGGTGTGGAGTGTTTGGGGCTTGCAGGTGTTGAAGGTGATGTAGAAGTGATTCACTTGGCAGCGCTTTCGATGGTGACCGCAGGCTTTGACAACCCTGTGTTGCAAGTGGGGCATATGGCATTGATTACCGCATTGATTGAAGGCTCTGATGCGCCATTGGAAGATTGGGTGCAATTGATTGCCCGCTATTCGCCAGAAGATTTAAACAGCCAAATGGCAAGTGATAACATTAGTGATGCCAACAAAAATGCACTCAAAGCTTTGGCAATGGGCGAAGCCGATGTTGCTTGGTTACAAAACCATCAGGGCAAGATAAATAGCCAGTTTGATGCGGCAGCCCAAGAGCTTTTACAACTTGTAAACACAGTGCAAAATAAATTGGCAGGTGAAGTAGACATCGTGATTGATGCAGCGGTGACACCACGCTTCTTGTATCACAATGGCATGGTGTTTTCAGGGTTTGCTAGCGGCTCATCCTATGCATTATTGCATGGTGGGCGTTATGATAAAATGATGGCAGCGCATGGTAGAGATATGCCAGCGGTAGGATTTTCATTCGACCTATGGGCATGGCTCGACACTTAACACCCCTATATTGTTGACAACAGCGCTATAAAACGCCTTGCTCCTAGTAGCATAGATGATACGAAAACATATAAGAATTTAAAAGTAAGACTGATTTAAGGGATAGATGATGACAAACACAGTAGCGATTGGGATTCAATGGGGCGATGAAGGCAAGGGTAAGATTGTTGATTTGCTTGCGCCAAAAATGGATGTGGTAGCCCGTTTTCAGGGTGGGCCTAATGCTGGGCATACACTGGTGATTGGTGACCAAAAGACAGTCTTAAATCATATCCCATCAGGCATTTTGCATGAAAACATCTTGAGCTTGGTTGGCAATGGCACAGTGGTTGACCCATTCCGTTTGGTGGAAGAGTTGGACATGTTGCTTGAAGCGAATATCCCAGTGAATGACCGCTTACGTATCTCAGACCGCTGCCAATTGATTTTGCCGTATCACCGCGCATTAGATGCGGCGCGTGAAGCCGCCAAAGGTAAAGGAAAGATTGGCACAACAGGGCGCGGTATTGGGCCATGTTATGAAGACAAGACTGCGCGCCGTGGTATTCGCCTTGTGGATTTAACATCCGATGATTTGGATGCACGCATTGATGAAAATCTCAAATACGTCAACTTTATGCTGGTGGAGTTTTTAGGTGCGGAAGCCGTGTCTAAAGCCGATGTCATGGAAGCTTTGGACTTGGCGCGTGAGCGTTTGTTGCCATTGGCTGCTGATGTGCCTTTGATTTTGCATGAGAACATTAAAGCAGGTAAAAATATCCTCTATGAAGGTGCGCAAGGTTCTATGCTTGATGTTGACCACGGCACTTATCCGTTTGTGACTTCATCGAATACCGTGTCAGGTGCTGCATTGGCTGGATTGGGCGTTGGCCCTAAAGAAGTGCATGAAGTGCTTGGTATTTGTAAAGCCTACACTACCCGCGTGGGAGCAGGGCCATTCCCAACCGAACTCTACAATGCTGATGGTATGTGTGATGCCAAAAATGCAGGCAAACACATGGCTGAAAAGGGGCAAGAGTTTGGTGCAACCACAGGTCGCCCACGCCGCACAGGCTGGTTTGATGCCGTGGTGGTACAACATGCCGTGCGTATCAATGGCGTAACAGGTTTGGCCATCACCAAGCTTGATGTGTTGGACGGTCTTGAAGAAGTGAAGTTATGCGTGGGTTATGAAAGAAACGGTGAACGTTTACAATCTATTCCTGCATGCGCCACAGCTTTGGAAGAATGCACACCAATCTATGAAACACTGGCAGGCTGGTCAGACAACACCTTTGGTCTGAAAGATATTAAGCAACTTCCCGAAGCCGCCACAGCTTTATTAAAACGCATTGAAGAAGTATGTGAATGCCCAATTACCATGCTTTCAACAGGCCCAGACCGCGATCATATTTGTCACCTGTAAGTTCTCTAGTTGTTTAGTTCCGAATTCTTATGGATTTAGGGCAACTCTGAACAAGTCCCATTAAAAGTGTTATAGTTTTTTTATCTCACTGAGGGGAGTTACACATGAGGCAATTGAGTTTTTCGGAAGCAGCGTATTTGAACAAAAAGCATGTAACACGGCGCGAACAGTTTCTTAATCGCATGGATGGTCTTATTCCTTGGTC
>DQSL01000068.1 GCA_015663235.1 Mariprofundaceae bacterium | reverse complement strand
GGGGTTTAAGGGCTCTGACCCGAATGGCAAACATTTTAGCTACAAAATAACACCTTGAAAAACCTTAACTTAGTGCCATTCGGGTCGGAGCCTTTATCTCATAAAGTGATATAATGATAGACTTGAACCCACTGCTCTTTGTGCTACGCTCCATTCTTTCACAATACGACCGTCGAATAAAATGCACTGAGCAAAGCGTTATATCTCTAGAAATGATAATTATGGAGGGTTCTGAATGAAACCATATGAACAAGGCGGTCTTGATGGATTATGTGGAGTTTACAGTATTATTAATGCTTCCAACATTATAAATAACCTAACAGATGATGATTGCGAAGAATTGTTTAAAGAAATTTTAGTTTATTTAGATCGCGAAAAAAGTTTATCCAGAATTCTCATTGAAGGTTTAAATATTAATGTTCTG
Source organism: Mariprofundaceae bacterium (assembly GCA_015663235.1). GTDB lineage: Bacteria > Pseudomonadota > Zetaproteobacteria > Mariprofundales > Mariprofundaceae > Ghiorsea. The sequence goes on along the minus strand of DQSL01000068.1, from coordinate 5,435 downwards.
GGTGAGATTCTTAAAAACGTTAAAAGTTTAAATTTCAGCAGAAGAATGCCATTTAAAGGAAGTCCTGAAACTAGCCTCTCAGATTTTTGGGAAGAAATTCAAGAATTTCTAACTCAGCCTAATAGAGCTGTTTTGTTAGGTATGGCAGGTCAGTATGATCACTGGTCTATTATAAATAGCATTTCAGATAAAAGAATAAACTTTTGTGACTCTGATGGGATTAAATATTTTAATCGTTCAGCATGTACTACTCAAGAACCTGATAAAAAAAGAAGGCATCAAATAATGCCTACGCACACATATTTTTTAAGTTTAAAGTAAGTATGTGTAGTGATAATATAACAAAAGCATAAGCAGCGGGGTCAAGTCTATCATTATATCATTCATTTGCTTCCCCTCACAATAATGGGATCAGGCTTTCATAACTTGATATTATTTGGTTTTCAAACCTTATCTGTTAAGGTATTTTGTATGAAAATGAGTGATTATGGGGCTGTTAGTGGTGTATTTATCAAGTTATGAAAGCCTGACCCTCATTTTTCTCATTTTTTACGCTCGATTTTGATACCTGTGCCATGTAATAAAATCATTGTCGATGGCGATGGGATAAGTCACACCTTCACGCTGCAGATATTTTTGCACATTTTTAATGCTTTTTTCGTAGTTAAATTCAGGTGAATGCACCGCAATCACTTCTAAACCATCTTTCTTATACTTCTGATACCATGCTTTGACATAAGGTTCGACATTGTTGCAGTTGTAGCAACCAAATGTCCAAAACTTGACCAACACCACTTTGCCTCGAAGCTCTGCAAGCGTTAAAGGTTGGCTGTTTAACCAAGTTGGTGCGGTAATTTCTGGAGCGGGGCGAGCTTCCACGCTTGAGGCACTTGTGCTGATGAGCTGCAAGCTTATAAAAGTGAACAAACTAAAGCTTATGAACATGCTTATGGGGTAAAGCAAATGCTTGTATTTTATATTCATGATTCCACCTCAATGATGCGTAGCCTGCAAGATAATTGTTACAGGAATATCACGCCCAATATGCACATATTTAGACATAAGTTTTGGGCATGGTAGCATTACCCGCATTAATAATATGGATTAGGTGTTTAAACTGATGAAAACTGTTGTGGCTGCGTTGTATCATTTCGCAAGTTTGGATGATTTCAAAGATATTCGCGAACCGTTGCAAACCTTTTGCGATGAACGCGACATCAAAGGCTCGCTTTTGCTGGCCTCTGAGGGCATCAACGGCACGGTTGCAGGTTCGCGCCAAGCCATTGATGCGTTGCTAACATTTTTGCGTGATGACCCGCGCTTGGAAGCGCTGGAACATAAAGAATCATACACGGACAATAAACCTTTTTACCGCATGAAAGTGAAGCTGAAAAAAGAAATTGTAACCCTTGGTATTGATGGGGTGAACCCCAATGTGTGCGTGGGCACTTATGTGAACCCACAAGATTGGAATGCGATTATTTCTGACCCTGAAGTGTTGGTCTTGGACACGCGCAATGATTATGAATATGAAATTGGCACATTCAAAGGTGCGATAGACCCGAAAACGGACACATTCCGTGAGTTTCCCGATTACGTTGAGAAAAACTGCGACCCCAAAAAACATAAAAAAGTCGCTATGTTTTGCACAGGTGGTATCCGTTGCGAAAAAGCTTCATCATTTATGTTGCAGCAGGGTTATGAAGAGGTGTTTCACCTCAAAGGTGGCATCCTTAAATACTTGGAAGAAGTATCAGAGGAAGACAGTTTGTGGGAAGGTGAGTGCTTTGTCTTTGACGACAGAACAGCCGTTAAACATGGCTTGAATCAAGGCGAATATCAGTTGTGTCGCGGCTGCCGCTGGCCGTTAAGCGCTAAAGATAGGCTGAGTACACATTTCCGAGAAGGTATATGCTGTGATAGATGCTATGATGTGCTCACGCCTGTAAAAGTAAGCAGCTTGGAAGAGCGGCATAAACAAGAAACCTTGGCAAAAGCACGTGGCGAAGCGCATTTGGGCATGTCGCTCAAAGATGCGCAACGTAAAAAGCTAGAGCATAAACGTGCTTTGGGCGCAAAAGTGCCGAATCATTTATTGAAACACGCGAAAAAGCAGCACCGTTAACCTGCTTTGTTTTTCTAAGCCATAGATAAATCGTTATTTTTGCATAGCATTGCTTGCGGAACATGGCGGAGTTTACTACCTTGCCGCTTTTGAAATACATATTTTTTGAGGTTTTTCATGCTTGAATCAATGCGTAAACACACACGTGGCTGGATTGCTAAGGTTATACTTGGTGCCATTATTCTTTCTTTTGCTCTTTGGGGGGTAGGCGACTATTTCACTGGAAACCAAGTGGAAGCAGTGGCTAAAGTGGATGGTCAAGCTATCCTTGATGTGGACTTTAGAGTGACATACGAGCGGCAGCTGCAAGCCTATGCCAATATGCTTGGTGAACAATTCAGCAAAGAGTTGGCTGAGCGTTTGGGCGTGAAAAATGAAACTATTCAAACCATGATTAATCGCAAGTTGATGTTGATTGAAAGCACACATATGGGTTTGGTGACACCTGACGAAGCAGTGCTTGCCACTGTGCAAGGCACGCCGCAGTTTCGTGAAGCAGATAAAGGTTTTAGCCCAACACGCTACCAAGCTTTGATTCGTCAAATGGGTTTTATTTCACCGCGTGATTATGAAAACTACCTGCGCCAAAACATCACGATTGATACATTGCAAAATGCGATTACTTCATCGGCAACAGTGAGTGATGCTGAAGTGGAAGCGCGATTTAAAGCCAATTTTGAGAAGCGTGTGTTCGAGGCTTTGATCGTTGACCCTGAGAGCCTAAAAGCAAACATTGAAGTCACTGATGATGAAGCACGGGACTGGTATGAAAGCCATGCGTCCATGTACCAAGCGCCACTCAAAGTGGTGGTCAATGCAGTGGAGATTAATCAGCAAGATTTGATAGGTGAGTTAAGTGTAAGTGATGATGCTGTGGCTCAAGCTTATGCGGAACGCCAAGCTGAGTTTGGCACACCTGAAAAACGTCGTGCCGCGCATATTTTAATTCGTGTGGCGCGTGATGCTTCAGCAGCTGTGAAACAAGATGCACGCGAAAAAATCAATGCAGCCAAAGCGCGTATTGATATGGGGGAAGCTTTTGCTGATGTGGCAAAAGATGTGTCTGATGATGTCACGTCTTCTTCTGGTGGTGACCTAGGCTTCTTCGCACGAGGCGCGATGGTACCTGAATTTGAGGAAGCAGCATTTGATGTGTTAGAGATTGGGCAGGTCAGTGATGTGGTTGAATCACAGTTCGGTTATCACCTTGTGCAACTCAATGAGATTCAAGCAGAGGAAATCAAACCTTTGGCTGATGTTGAAGATGATTTGCGTGAGCAGTTATTGGCTGAGATGGCAGTGGAAGAAGCATTTAGATTGTCGGGTGACTTGGACAATGCCTTGGGCATGGAAGACTCATTGGCTGCTGCGGCTAAAGTGGTGAACTTACCTGTGTTGGAGTTGGGAGCATTAAGTCAAGAGAATGTGTTGGCAAACAAATTGTTAAGCAGCTCCGAAGAATTGCAAAAGAAAGTGTTTCAAACCATGCCAGGTTCGGCTGTAGAAATCATTGAAATTGAGAATGGATATTTTGTTGCTTTAGAAGTGTTGGAGCGCATTGACCCAGCAACCTTGGATTATGAAGATGTGGTGAAACGTGTGTATGATGATGTGCGCAATGCCCAAGCGATTGAGCAGGCACAAAACATTGCTGACAAAGCATTGGCTACTGGGCTTGAAGGGAAAGATATTGATGGATTGGCGCAACAGTTCGCCCAAGCCAAGTTTGTGTCCAAACCAGTACGAAGCAATGGTGAAGGTGATGATGCGGTTTGGTTGTCGGCAGTGTTGACGGACGCTTTCCGCACACCAGAAGGTCGTTGGGTCAACAAGACGATTCCAACAGCGCAGGGTATTGCCGTGGTCTTTGTGAAAGACGTGCAAGAAGCTGATGATGCGTTGTTTGCTGAAGAAGAAGAGTCGCTGCGCACACAAGTGAAGCAAGCCAAAGGTGCTGTCCGTTTTGCCCGTTGGATGTCTAGCCTTAGAGACCGTCATGATATTGAAATCAATGAGCGTGTGCTTAGTCGTTTCTAGTTTGATTTTGGGCGTGGTGGTTTAAATGCCGCGCTCTATTTTTATCACGGCAACCGATACCCACGCTGGAAAAACGTGGGTGACTTCATCACTGCTTAAAACATGTTTGGCACAAGGTTTGGATATTCAAGCTTTAAAACCGATTGCCAGTGGTTTCAATGTTGATGGCTGCAATGAAGATGTTGCCATACTTCTAGCTGAGCAACCACATAAACAGCCGCAAGATATTAATTTTATCACCTATGATTTGCCACTTGCACCTGCTTTGGCAGCACAAAAGCAGGGCAGTGACCTGCAACCTGATGCTTTAAATGATTGGCTGGAAGCGCAAAACGCAAAACATGACATCACGCTGATTGAAGGTGTGGGTGGGTTGATGGTTCCTTTGCTGGCGAATGATGAAACACAATGGTTGGTTTCTGACTGGTTGCAAACGATGGCTGGTGTTGAAGTGATGCTTGTTGTGCCGCTACAACTTGGCTGTATGAATCAGACCTTATTAAGCTGCCAATATTTACAAAGTATTGGCAAGCCACCCACGTGGTTGGTGTTTAATGATATGAAAAATACAGGTGGGTTTGAAGATACCTGCACCACGATTCAACCCTTTTTAGAGGAACTGTTGGATGATATGCCGCAAACAATTTTACTCCATCGAGCAGGAATGATGCCAAACTTGTGGTAAGGACGTTTGCATTTTGAATATTTTCTATAAGACTAGGCACTTATATGGATGATGAAAATAAGCAAAGAAATGTTCAGAATGCTTTGGAAGCAAACCTGCGCTTACATCCACAGCAAATTGAGCTTGGACAAGCAGAAATGCTTACCGACGCGTTGCTTAGTAAATTTGATGATTTAGAGCAGCGGTTAAACACGTATATTGCAGGTGCATCAGGCGGCGAAAAGCTGCGCAAAGGTATGCAGTCGTATTTATCGAGGCTAAATGCCAACCCACTTATCCCGCTTCATTTTCGCTTAAAAGTTCTCAAACGTTTTGAAGGGCAGCTGGATTTATTTGATGCAGAAATGACGGCTGCGATTTTGAATGCGCATAAAATTGGCATTGATATGGTGCAAAAAGAAGCACAATCTGAGGCTGGTTATTATCCTATTCTTGTCGATATGATTTCTCATGCGATTGAGCTTGCAGGGCGACTCATGCGTGATGGTTTGGCTGAATACCAATCAGCAGCTATTATTACGATTCGCCAAGTGTTTGATTTGATGCGGCTGGGTATGGTGATGTTACCTGAATGCCCCGAAGCTGCGG
>DQSL01000012.1 GCA_015663235.1 Mariprofundaceae bacterium | reverse complement strand
GTTTGCAAATGGATGCTTCCAGCTTCTGCGCCAGGCAAAAACTCCCAAATTTCTTCGGCAGTCATCGGCACAATCGGCGCAATCAAACGCACCAAAGTATGCGCGATGTCATACACGGTGCTTTGTGCAGACAATCTACGCTCCGAATCAGCAGCATCGCAATACAATCTATCTTTAATCACATCCAAATAGAAACCGCCCAAATCAACGGAGCAGAAGTTATGAATTTCTTGGTGAATTTGGTGGAAAGTGTAATTGTTATAAGCTTTATCCACGTTGGCACTCACTTCGGCAAGGCGCGACATTACCCACAAATCCAAGGGTTTACGTTTCTCTAAGGGGACAGATTGCGAAGCATCAAAGTTTTCCAAGTTGCTCAACAAGAAACGAATCGTATTACGAATCCTACGGTAAGACTCTGCCAATTGTTTCATGATTTCATCGGAAACCCGAATGTCTGCCGAATAATCCGCCGAGGCAATCCACAGGCGAAGAATATCTGCACCCATTTGATTAATGAGCTTCTGCGGCGCAACCACATTACCTTTGGATTTGGACATTTTATTGCCATTTTTATCCACGGCAAAACCGTGGGTCAACACAGCCTTGAATGGGGCAACACCCCGCGTACCAATGGATTCAAGCAATGAAGACTGGAACCAACCGCGATGCTGGTCACTGCCTTCTAAATACAAATCAGCAGGCGATTGCAATTCGTCTCTATGCTCCAATACGCAAGCATGAGTTGAGCCTGAATCAAACCAAACATCAAGAATATCGGTTTCTTTTTCAAACTCAGAACCGCCACAATCAGGGCAAGTTGCACCATCGGGCAAGAATGCGTTCACATCTTTGGCAAACCAAACATCAGCACCCGCTTGTTCCACTTGTTTGGCAATACCTTCCACCACTTCAGGTGTCGTCACGGTATGCGTTTCACAAGATACACACTTGATGGCAGTGATGGGTACACCCCAATTGCGCTGGCGAGACACACACCAATCTGGGCGCTGCTCAACCATGCCGCGAATACGGTTTTCACCCCATGCAGGTGTCCAAGCGGTTTCTTTGATGGCTTCTAAAGCTTTGGCTCGCAAATCATTTTTATCCATGCTGATAAACCATTGCGGTGTGGCACGGAAAATTAACGGCTTGTGGCAGCGCCAGCAATGGGGATACGAATGACGGATTTGGTCGCTTGCCAAGAGTGCACCGCAGCTTTGCAAATGCTCAACCATGATGGCGTTGGCTTTATACACATGTTGACCTTCAACCACAGGTGTACCGTCTTCAAAAATACCTGTATCACCCACTGGATTAAAGCCTTGAAGACCATATTTAAGCCCGACTTCGTAATCCTCTTGACCATGACCCGGGGCTGTGTGCACGCAACCTGTACCCGCTTCAAGTGTGACGTGGTTACCCACTAAAATTGGAGCATCTTGGTCGAGATAGGGGTGGCGGAACTTGCGATTTTCTAACACAGAACCTTTGAAATGGGCAACAGCTTCACCATTTACACCAATGTTGCTCAACACGCCATCTTTCAAACCTTCGGCTAAAATTAAGACTTCACCGTTGTTTAAATTTTCGCATTCGCCTGCATCGGTGATTTTGATGGCAACATAATCCAAGTCAGGGCCAACGGAGACAGCAAGGTTGGCAGGAATCGTCCACGGTGTAGTTGTCCAAATCACCACGGATGTGTCGGCAGTTAAAGCTGCATCAATATCGCTTAAATCTTCGCCTGCTTTGAATTTGACAAAAATAGATGATGAGGTGTGGTCTTCATGTTCCACTTCGGCTTCTGCCAATGCTGTGGCGCAAGAAACGCACCAATGAACAGGTTTTGCACCTTTGTACAAACCACCATTTTCAAGAAAACGACCAATCTCACGAACCGTGTTGGCTTCAAATTTATAGTCCATAGTCACATACGGATTTTCCCAATCGCCCGTGATACCCAAGCGTTTGAATTCTTCACGCTGAATATCAATTTGACCTTTGGCGTATTCACGGCATTCACTGCGAAATTCAGCATCCGAAATATCTTCTTTTTTACGTTTCTTTTTCTTAAACTTTTCTTCAACTTTCAGCTCGATGGGCAAGCCATGACAGTCCCAACCTGGCACATACGGCGCATCAAAACCCATCATCGTGCGCGAGCGAACCACAATATCTTTAAGCACTTTATTGACTGCATGACCGATATGAATCGAGCCGTTGGCATAAGGCGGGCCATCATGAAGAATGAATTTGGGTGCATCTTTGCGGGCTTCGCGAATTTGGGCGTAAAGGTTGGCTTCTTCCCACTTGGCTAAGCGTTTCGGCTCATTGACGGGTAAATTGCCGCGCATAGGAAAATCTGTTTTCGGCAGGAAAACAGTGTCTTTGTAATTGAATGTGTTTTGGTTCTTATCGTCTGCCACGGCTTATGTACTCCAAATCGGTCTATCTCTTTTGCTTATTAAGCTATCAAAAGACCGCGCAGCATAAACAAATCAAAGGCTTTTGTCTCATTTTTACGTGAGAGCGTGATATAAAGCGTTAAATTTGGTTTTCGGCGATATGTACAGCTTGTGTATCGTGTTTAATTTTAGGCGTTAAAAAGATAACCAGTTCAGTGCGTTGTTTGTGTTTATAGCTGCTGGTAAATAAGCTGCCTAGCACTGGTATATCACCCAAAAGTGGTATTTTTCGTTCATTTTCACTGGTTTCGTCTTGAATCAGACCACCAATAACAACTGTTTCACCATCTCGTACCCGCACTAAGGTTGAAGCTTGTTTGATATCCAAGATGGGAGCAGTTGAACCCAGTGGTGAAGTGGCTGTACCAACAAGGCGCGTAATAATGGGTGATGCATCCAGCATAATCCAACCATCGGCAGAAATTTGCGTGGTTACAGCCAAGACCAAACCTATGGTAACAACACGTACATCTTCTGTCACCGTAGCTGCTGAGCCACCCGTGCCAGGTGTGGTGGTTTGACTAAAAAAGGGCTGGTCAGTGCCCACTTTAATCATGGCTGATTGGTTGTTGAGAATAAGCAATCGCGGTTGGGATAACATACGCACACTGCCTTGTTCACTTAAAGCATTGATAACTGTAGATACTTGATTGGTTGCGCTGTTGTTTTGTCCATTCAGCGTGGCGGTAATCACAGGTAATGTGCCTGTGGCTGCGGTGGTCAGTGCTGTTTGTACACTGGTGTTGAGACTAAGTAGGGAGGATGAGGCAATACGCGTCCAGTCAATACCGAGGTTTTTATCATCACCTAAAGATACTTCAACAATACGCGCTTCAATTTCAACTTGGCGGTGCAAAGCGCCCTGTACACTTTGGATAAAACTTTCAACTTCTTGCATATGGTTATGGTGGTCGGTGACTTGAATGGTGCCAGAAAGGCGATTGACCACGACCCTGCCCGTTTTGGATAATAATGACTTTAATTGGGTTTCAATTTCTGCCCAAAACTTGACTTGATCTTGGTTGGAAACAGAAATAAGCCCAACTTCACCACCTGAGCCTGAAGACGTGACCTGTGCTTGGCTGGTTGATGCACCACCTCTTGCCATACGAATGTAATTCACTTCGAATGTTCTGGTATGTATATCTTTGACATATACAATACCATGTTGTTGTTCCCAGTATAAATTGACCGAGTCTAGAATGACATTCATGGCTTGCTTAAAGGTTAAGCTGCTAAAGTTAACGCTGACCAAACCTTTGAGCTTGGGTTGTGTGATAATACTTATATTATTGGCACGGGAGAACATGGCTAAAGCTTGCTTTAAAGGTACATTGCTGGCCTGAAAACTATAGTGTTTTTCAGGTTTCTTGGGTTTTTCTTTGGGGGTAGGCTGTTGCGCTTTTATGTGTGGCGTTTGAATTGGCTGAACATGTGCCGACTTATACTGTAGTGCAGCATTATGTGGTTTAGACATAGTTTGTTGCTGTGCTGGGGGGGTGCTAGCACACGCACTGAGCATGGATAATAACATGAGGGATAGAAGGGGGGTGAATGATGATAAATAAGGCATGCTTATCTCCTTGAATCTTGCGGTAAAAATAAGGTTTCATGAATGTTTTTTCGTTGTAGCTGAACGCGGTTTTTCTTAATGCTGAGCACCGTGAAACCATCAATGGTATCGTGTAATCCCACCAGTTGGCCGCTAATCAAAGCTAATGGGTTTTGCCCACCAGATAAAATAGCAGATAAACGAAGCTGTTTTTTTACTGTTTTTGTGACCTTGTGCGAAGTTATTATGATTTTTTGTTGCTGTGCGTGATGAAGAGGTTGATTGGCAAAGGGGTTTCTATCGGCATCACGCAACTGCCAAACCAATGTGTTGTACTGTGCGGTTTCTACTGGCGTGATGGTATACAGCGCGGGGTCATCCACAGCTGCGGTGAAAACGGGTTTGCTTTGTAGTGGAGCAATAACATTATTATATACAATGCCTGCAGCAAGTAACACCATCAGGGTGACAGCTAAGGGACTACGTAGAAATTTCTTCATAGACTTGGCTCAACAGGCATGTCACCGAGTGTCACCAACATGTTAAGCCGAAGTTTTACGAGGTTGATTTGCTGATTGCTGGTGCTGATATGAATGGATTGGAGAGTGAATTGATTCTCTTCCATCACCATATAATGAATTTGGCGCAGTACATGTTTCCATGCTTGTCTAGCTCCCATTGTGGGGTCGGGTATCAATTGTATTTGCACTTGTACATTGGCCAGATCATCAGAATATAATAGGTGAGCTGGGGTGGGTGTTTCTAATTGGTAGGTCAGTGTTAAGCGGTGAGAACTTGAGCTATCTGTGGCTCTTTCCAATAATTCGGAGATGCCTGCATAATCATTGACAATGTGTTGTTCGCTAATGCTTAGTGCATCTTCTTCTAAGGTTTGATCTTGCATATCAAAGGAAGCATCACCATTAAGAATTGATTGCTCTAATAGTTGCAGTGCCATTGTTGTAGCACCTGCCTCCAAGTTTTCTAACTCATCTTCTAATGTTTGGATATTGGTCTGAAATATTTCAGGGGTGAGCTGACTGTGTTGTTTTTCAATAATGTAAGGGGCTCGCACACCATAAACCCACCATAACATGGATAAGGTAAGTAAAAAAACAACCAAGGCAGCTGTTCGGGTTTTCCAGCTGCGGCGAATCTCAAACAGGAAAAACTGTTTGAACTTGTCGAAACGCACACTTAATGGTGGTTTGGGTGGGGCAGTATATTGTGTGCTTGTGTTCATTGCATTGTACCTTGAATTTCAAAGGCAGTTTCTTGGGTACCATGCCCTCCTTTTTGAATATGATAAAACCATGTGTCTTGCCAGCTTTGGGTAATATCAACAGTCAAAGGCAGTGCTTTTAAGTTGCTTTCCAGTGTGTTGAGCTGCTGTGGGGCAAGGCTTGCTTTACCCAAAGCTTTGCCTTGTAGGGTAAAATGCCACTGTTGGTTTTCATAATGAATCAGGCTATCGGTTAATACTAGGGACTCAGGCAATAAAGCAGGCAGCTCGGCAAGAAACCAACCCGCAATGGGATAAACCTGAGTATTTTGTAACTCATGGATACGTTTATCAACGTTTTTCATGGCGACGACTTGTTGGGACAGTCGGTCTTGCTCCATGATTAAGCCTGTTAATCCAGAACGTTGACTTTTGGCATGGGCTTCAGCCTTTGTGACTTGGTATTCAATATTGATGGTCAGCCCGACGCCAATAAGAAAGGCAATAGCAACAGTGATGGTTAACATACGTTTGATATGTATGCCAATACGCTCAAATTGAAATTGAATGGGCAATATATTGCCTTCAACGGCGGGAGAAAGACGTGCGGCCTCGTTCGCCCAAAAATAAGGGTTATCCGATTGTGTATTCTCTACAGGTAACACAAAGTGTCGCTTAAGTGTTTCGGTAATATTTGCAGGCGTGTTCCCAATCAGAGCAATTTTAGCAATTTCAATATCAAACTGCTGATTGGCATAAAGCATGGAGCGATTTATTTCACCGATAAGCCTATCGACACTGTCATGTTCTATATTATGGCTTAAGTCGCGAAGGAATAATACTTTGCCATCACCCCGAGTTGCCATGATTTCTGTAATCGTACCAAACATGGCAATCATGAGAATGATTTCTTGATGGTCGGTGTTAAAACGAAAGGCTTCTAAACTCATGATTTCGCTTAAGGGAATGAGTTTGGTGATAGAGATATGATGGCGTTGGCAAATAGTAATAAGCTCATCTACAAAGGTTTTGTTGATGATATGCAGTATTACACCATCGCCACGTTGTTGAGTCAGACTGCGTTTAAAACTATGCAGTACAGGTACATCTGCTATTTTTTCCTGTTCAGCACGATTGGCGATATACAATAGTAAATCTCTATGTGATAACGGTGGTGTTTGAATAAAGTGATGCGAGAGATCTGAGCCTTCATAAACCATGGATACATCGGCATTTTCAGCACCAAGCTCTGGTATGGCTAAACCTAAGGCAATGTCTAGCTGATCCATAGTGTGTATGGATGTTTGGTAGTATGTTTGTGTCGCACCTTCTTGGACTAAGGTTGCCTTAAATTCACCTTGAATCCAACTGATGCCCAGTTGTTTTTTATGGTAGAGGTTCATGGGCGCCTCCAAAACCATGTGATACCATCAGTACCATACAAAAAGCTATCTTGATCTTGGATAAACAATGTATATTGCACAGTGCCTGTGGGGTATGGGTCTTGGTGTAAGGTTAACTGTGTGCGATTGATAACATAGATGGCTAATTGTCCATTGATACCATTATTGGCAATGGGTAAAGGCGTGACTTGCTGTGTATTTAATTGGTAAGAAGGGATTTGTGTATTGCTATTGAGTAGTAATATAGGATGGAATAAGTGGCCCAAATAAATACGGTGAATTTTAAGCGTGTCACTTTCAAGCACATTGCTAGTAGGGGTTTGATTCCAAATGGCATCAAAGGCAGCGCTGGTGGTGGGTGCTGGTAGTGCATTTCCTTTCAGATCCGAGACTAAGATGATGCGTGGGTTTACAGGAGGCGTAAGCAAACCTGTTGTTTGCTTATAACCCGCAAATACAACGTCTGTGGCAGTGAAAAATTTTGGATCTACATAAAAGCCACGCTTAAAACCGTATTTGTTGTTGCTCACTTCATTGATGGGTAATGCGCTTACCGATGCAATAACTGATGCCCAAGTATTGGCAGAAGGAATAGTGAACTGGGTGGTGATATATTGCTCTAATTCGGAAGCAAGGGACACCAGATTACTGGCTTCTGCATCGGCATTGGCGATATCCATACGCTTGAGCATATTGGGAAGAATAATGGATGCCAAAATAGACATAATGGCAAGCACGCCAATCAATTCAATGAGTGAAAAACCGCCTTGTTTCGCCTGTAGCTTCATTGTTTTACTCGCTGTAGTGAGCGTAAGCGCATGGGATTTAGTTTTTTCGGTGTGGTGTTTGGTGTTTGTATATTGGTCACTGGTGCTGGTGGTGAGCCCACGTTGCTCGGTGGTGTGTTATGGGTGGGTATTCTCGGGTTTGGTTCACCGTGGCTATCATCTTCAGGATCAGGTTGTTCATCATCACCGTGGTTATCATTTTCAGAATAACCTTCACTTTTTGTGTTGTTATCATGCTTAGATGAGTTGTCGCTTTCATTCTGCTGCTTGTCTGATGTTTTTATATCTTGCTTACCGTCACTTTCTTTAGATGGTTTGTTTTCATCTGCCATAAGCATGGATGGCACCAATGTATAGCTTAAAAAAATAAGGCTGATGATAAAGATGAAAGGTTTCATTTAATGCCTCCTAACATGGAAACCATGGGTAAGAAAATGGCAATGGCGACAGTGCCTACAATACCAATCAGCAACAGCATGATGATAGGCTCCAAAATGGAGAATACACGTTTGACACGTCTTGGAATTTCTTCGTCGTAATACAATGAGACTTGATTCATGGCTGTATCTAAATCACCCGTTGCTTCACCAACTTTAATCATTTGTAGTAACATGGGTGGGAAAGCATCATGTTTGGTTAGGGTTTCACTCATCTTTCGTCCTTCGCGAACATTCTTTTCTGTTTCATGAATCATGACTGCCAGCTTTGCATTACCCACCAGTTCGCGGCAGTGCTGTAAACATTCCAGAATTTGAATACCCGAGCGAAACATAATAGAGAAATGATGGGTAAATCTAGAGAGTGCAATCATACGGTTGATGTCACCAAATATGGGAAGGTTTAATTTGAAATCATCAAATGCATTGGCGAAATTCTTAGAGCGTTTATAGAGCCAGCGTATGCTCATCCATAAGGCGATAGGAGCACCAAGGATTAACCACCAGTATTGCAGTGTAAAAGTACTTAAATCAATTACAATGGATGTTACCATGGGTAATGCAACGCCTAGTCCATTTAGCATATCGGTAAAGCGCGGTACAACAAAGGTAAATAAAATCAGAATAAACAAACACACCACAAAAAAGATAACCAAAGGGTAGGTAGATGCCTGTTTGATATCCCCCATGAGATTGGCAAGCCATTGATAATATTGGCGAAGCTCTATGAATATAGCTGGTAGCTGACCGCTATGTTCGCCCGCTTTAATAACACTGGTAACTTGTATGGGAAAAATGACAGGGTGTTTTTCCATGGCTTGCGATAATGGCATGCCGCTTTCGACATCGGCGTGCATCATGGTTAATACATAGGCTAGCCCTTCGTTGGGGGTATTTTGTGCCAAGGCATGAATGGTGTCTAAAAGGGGTACGCTCGCTTGCAACATGGTGGAAAAGGCAGTAAATAAATCAATCATTTCGCGGCGGTTAACTTTAATGCGCGAAGGTGTATGCTGTTCGGGATTATTGATCGTTTTGTATTTTAACAGCCATAAACCTTGTTGGTTTAATAAGTTGGATAGGTGATGCCGGTCTTGGGCAGAAACATTGCCTTTGGCTTTCACGCCAGCATCATCAACGGCAGTATATTGATACATAGCCATTATTTGACAACCCGCATCACTTCTTCAATGGAAGTATGCCCTTGCATGGCTTTGATAATGCCATCTTCAAGCAAGCTTTGCATGCCATTGTCTTTTGCTAGCTTTAAGATTTCTGCGCGATTGGCATTACCCATAATAGCATCATGAAATGAGTCATCAATATTAAGCACTTCATAAATGGCCATGCGCCCGAAATAACCTGATTGATTACAAGAATTACAACCTTTGGCTTGCCAGAGTTGAATGTCGGGTTGATGTTTAACCCCGATTTCTTTCAATACGCTATGGCTATCTTCTACAGGTTGTTTGCAACTGATACAAAGTTTACGAACCAAACGCTGGGCAACAATAGCGACCAGTGCTGAAGGTAGAAGGTAAGGCTCTATGCCCATATCGATGAGGCGAGGAATAGCACCCACGGCATCATTTGTATGTAATGTGGAAAACACGGCATGCCCTGTTAAAGCTGCACGAATGGCAAGGGAGGCTGTTTCTTGGTCGCGAATTTCACCCACCAAAATCACATCAGGGTCTTGGCGTAATAACGAGCGCAAACCTGCAGCAAAAGTCATACCCACTTCAGCATTGACTTGGACTTGGCGAATACCTGGCATGGCATACTCAACAGGGTCTTCTAAGGTGAACACACTGCGTTGAAGCGAGTCAATGGCTTCAATGGCTGCATATAAAGTAGTGGTTTTTCCTGAACCTGTAGGCCCTGTCACCAAAATGACACCGTGTGGGGTATCCAAAGCTTTTTTGAATTGTTGCAAGGCTTTGCTGGAGAAGCCAATGTTGTCTAAGGATAACTTTTTGCCTGCGGCATCCAGCACCCGAATCACAATGCTTTCGCCATGCTGGGTGGGCAATGAGGAAACGCGCAGGTCAACTTTCCGTTTGCTGACATGAAAACGTATGCGACCATCTTGAGGTATGCGCTTTTCTGTCACATCCATGCCTGCCATGATTTTAATGCGTGCTGTCAGTGCGGTCTTAAGCTCTGCGGGCATCAAACACTCTTCATGCATCATGCCATCTCTACGCATGCGTACGCGCAACGAGCTTTCTTCGGGTTCAATATGTATATCTGTAGCGTGGGAGCGTATACCGATCACAATCAATTGGTCAGCAAGGCGAATCAATGGTGATGATTCGCTGTCATTATCTAAGGTATCAGTTTGATTGAGTATTTCACGTATGGTTTCACTGAGTGAACCTTCTTGAATATAACTGTATTCTAAGGTTTCTAAGAGCTCACTTTCGGCTGCAACCAACGCGCGAACGGGTAACCCGCATGTTTTTTCTAAGGCATCAATAGCGACAACATTATAAATGTCTGCCATAGCAACGGTAATCTGCGCATCATTAATATCGATGGGTAATACTTTATAACGTTTGGCGATATAATAAGAAATTGCATCAATGGCTTTGGTATTGATTTGAATTTGCGAAAAGTTAACCGTGTCTGCTTGAACAGCTTTCGCCATAAACTGGGTGATAATGTCTTCAGAGACAAAACCAAGTTCAACCAATATTTCCCCAAGCGGTTTATGATTGCGTTGTTTTTCTGCTAAGGCTAAATCAAGCTGCGAGGGGCTGATATGCCCCTCTGCAACCAAATGTTTACCAAGCCTTATTTTTGTTGGTGTTGGCACAATAGACCTAGTCTTATTGACCGACTAACATGATATAAAGTTTAGAGCCAGCGGCTGTGCTGTTGTTGATGCGCACTTTACCACCATCATACCATGCTGCGGTGCTAGTTTTATCAGCATCGTGGTCAATAGCATCACTGATTGCTTTAGCCTGATCAGTGTTAAGGCCATTGAGAATTAATACACTGGTCGTTTTAAAATCATCTGTGCCATCACCATCAACGTCAAAGGGATAAGCGCCACTTGCAATGTAATAGGCTGTAGAACTTTGAAATGGGCTCTGTAGTTCTTCTTCCATATACGGACCTTTCCAGCCTTTTATTTTGCTTGCGTTGGATAATAGTTGGTGGTCTGTAGCATTGGCATTTTCTGGGTTATGGATAGGTAGCTCGTTGGTGTCTTTGTAAAATTGCAGGGCAACGGCACGCAAGCGTTGTGCATCCTGTACAACAGATGTGACTTTAGCATCTTCAATGGATGAGAAAATACGTGGTGCAACGAGTGACCCAAGGATAGCAATAATGGCGATAACGCCAATCAGTTCAATCAAACTGAAGCCGCTTTGGTTATTTTGATGTTTATTCATGTTTAACTCCCTAATATAATAGTGTAATCGGAAAATCCAATTACTTGTGGGTTAGGTAGCAAGAAATATGCCGTTACTGGCGGTGCAATCACATGGGTGGATCAGGTTTTTGCGGGGACGGGATGGGATATATTTTTATATTCATGACATTGGATGCGTAAAAATATAATGTGCCCACATGTTAGCGCGTTTAATATTGTTTCGTATTTTGGAATCATTACCCACGATTTTGGGTGTGGTGACGCTTGTGTTTTTCTTGCTTCACCTTGTACCAGGCGACCCTGTGGATGCATTATTGGGCGAAACTGCACT
>DQSL01000094.1 GCA_015663235.1 Mariprofundaceae bacterium | reverse complement strand
CTAGCCACACAAGCTGCATCAGCTAATAACTCAGGCGAGCTTGGTAAATTGGATGCAGAACGCATCAAACTTGAATCTGCCATTGATAAAATTGCGGGTAGCACCAAATATAATGGTGTAAACTTACTTGATGGTACTTCTGGTTCAACAGCATCTCTTGGCGCTGCTGTAACTGGTGTAAGCACGACAGTAGCTACAAATGGCGCAGCAGCGGGTGCCGTTACACTTGCAACGCTTACCAATGGTGGTGGTATTGATATTACCTTAACCAACGCTGGCGGCACATCACAAACAGTCAATGTAACCGTACCTTCAGCAGGTACAACATCTGATGTTACTTTTGGTGATATTGGCTTAACACTAACTGTTGACTCTAATTTGGTCACAGGTGGCGCTGGTACAATCACTGTCACAGGTGGTGCATCAAGCAATTTTCAAGTGGGTGCTGACAATGATGTCAACAACCGTGTGTCATTAGACTTGAGCAACAGTTATACAACCGCTGGCTTATCCTTAACTGGTGATTTAACAACTCAAGCCAATGCGCAAACCTACATTGACACTGCTAAAGCAGCTTTGGATACGTTAATCACACAACGTGCAGATTTGGGTGCAACACAAAACCAAATCTCATTTATCCAATCTAACTTAGCAACATCTATTGAGCAAACCACAGCTTCTGTATCATCAATTCGTGATGCTGATATGGCTGCTGAAATGGCAGAGTTCACTAAAAATCAAATCTTGACGCAAGCAAGCACGTCTATGTTGGCACAAGCCAACCAAGCAGCCCAAAACGTCATGACTCTATTTAGATAATAGAGCTTACCGCTAAGCACCCTCCTCTTCCAAGTGTTGAGGAGGGTTTATAGCGTACCATTATTAAGGAGGTCAGTCATGGAGGCTATTTCATCTACCATTCAATACACAGCTGTGACACCAACTGTAAACGTGGGCGCATCGCAAACATCAACAACAAAAAACAACACTGCGCCACAAGCACTGGTTGAAACGCGTACTATTTCTGAAAAAGAAGTGCAACAAGCCATCAATGAAATCAACAGCAGCCTTGGTTCAGCCAGTGAATCCATTGGTTTTAGTTATGAAAAGAAGCTTGGTCAGCTATTTGTGCAGATTACCGACAACAACAGTGGCGAAGTGATACGCGAAGTACCTTCTAAAGATTTTATAAAACACAAACTAGCCATGCAGGAAATGATTGGTTTGTTTCTGGATAAACAAGCCTAATGCCGCCGATTACAGGTCTTTCAGGTATCGTTGCAGGTTTTGACACAGGTGCAGCCGTTGAAGAGCTGCTTGGTTTACAAAAATTCGGCATTGCCCAACTTGAAAAGAAACAAGCTGCCGAAACTGCCAAGCAAGATGCTTACAACGAATTAAATACCAACTTACGTGATTTTCGCAACCAAGCCATTGCTATGCGAGATATAGACACTTTCTTTTCCTACACCGCAAGCTTAAACAGCAGTGATGCCGCAGTGCCTGCATCAACTATTCTAGATGTCGCTGGTGATAATTCTGTCACTTCAGGCAACCATGCCATTGTCGTGCAACAGCTTGCAGCCACTGCCCGTTCGTCATCCAACTCAGCCGTCAAAGATGCTTCAGGCACAGCCATCATCAATGAAAACACTGCGCTTAATTTTAGCACTGGTTCTTTCCAGGTTAATGGCACAACCATCAATGTAAGTGCTGCCGATTCCCTCAAAGATATTGCCAATAGCATCAATACCGCTGAGACGGGTGTTACGGCAACCGTTGTTAAAGTAAATGATTCTGATTTCCGCCTTGTTTTGGCTGCTGATGACACAGGTATCACAGGCTTCACTCTCACAGGGGTTGATTTGGATGCCGCAGGACCTTTGGCAAACTTAAACATTGGTGCCATAGGACAGCCCAATGCCACGCAAGTATTACAGCCTCCTTTAGATGCTATTGTGACCATTGATGGTTTAACCATCACACGCAGTAGCAACACCATTGGTGATGCCATTTCAGGGCTTACATTTACCCTCAAACAGGCAGACCCTGCCACCACCGTGAATATGGTCATCGGTGTAGACACCGTAGATGTTCGCAGCAAAGTGCAAGCATTTGTTGATAGCTACAATGCAGTGTATGGTTTTATTAACGACCAATTTAAAGTGAATGCAGAAACCCAACAGAATGGTGTGCTTGCAAGTGAATCCATACTCACATCCATCCAGTCCAATTTGTCTTCAGGTTTACTCAAATCCGTGCCTGGTTTGGCATCAGATAGAAATTCTTTGGTGAAAATTGGCATTGAACCTGATGAATATGGTGTTTTAGGCATCAATGATGATTTGTTCACCAACTTCTTAAACAATGATAGTGCTGCCATCCGCGATGTGTTTGTTGCCCAAGGCTCATCTGCAACACCTGGTATGCAGTTCTTAGTAGCTGGCGATAATACACTTTCTGGCTCTTATGCAATTAATGTAACCACGCTGGCGAGCAAAGCATCTGCCACGGGCAATGTCGATGTGCTCAGCACACCACTTGTCGCATCACAAACCGTAAGTTTCACAGAAGCAGGAAATCTTCGTCAAGCCAATATTGATTTATTGGCTGGTGATACCCAATCCAACATTATCGCAAAAATGAATACTGAGTTCTCTAAAGTTTCCACTGAAGCCCGCTTGTTTGACCAGCTTTTGCTAGATAGCAGTACAAGCCTTGCCGCCAATGGTGGCACATCATTCGCCAATATCGGCGGTGTGCTTGGTGAAACCATCATCATTTCAGGTACCAACCGCTCTGGTGTGGCGATCAACCAAAGCTTTAGCATTATTGACCCCAACCTTGATACAATCTCCGACTTATTATCTGCCATTCAATCTGCATTTAATCAACGGGTTACAGCGAGTATTGATGCTTCTGGTCGGATTCAGGTGAAAGATAATACCGCAGGCGATAGCCAGCTTACCCTGTCACTCACTTCCAGTGGTGCGCTTAATTTTGGCGTTGATACCACACCACTGACCACCGAAGGGCGTTATGCCATGAGCTTAGAAGCGGTGGCATCAGGTAATTTTGTTAGTGTACAACACAAGTACTATGGTGCAAACAAAGGTTTTGAAGTCTCTGGTGCAGCCACAGCCTTGGGCATTCCAGACACAGCAGGCGCAGCCATCACAGGCACCGACATTGCAGGCACCATCAATGGTGAAACCACCACAGGTTCAGGGCAAGTGTTGGTGGGAAATGCAGGTGGTGCTGATGGTATCGCCGTATTATACAGTGGTAATACTGCCCCACCTTTTACCAGTAACATGACCATAGGCATGGGTATTGCTGCTTCCTTCGATGGCATATTGGACTTGTATGCCAACCCATTCACGGGTTTGATACAAAACAGTATGCTTGCCTCCGAAGATACTTACACCACGCTTTCGCAACGTATTGATGACTTAAACATTCAACTGGAAAAACAGCGGTTAACGTTAACACGCTCTTTTTTACAAATGGAACAAGCCATGAACTCACTCAATGCAACTGGTGATTTTTTAACCCAGCAAGTGGATGCTCTTAATTCAAACAACTAAGCCCACTTTGCGCATTTTTTACTGAAGTTTTCTTCTACATTTCCGATAGATAACAAACAAGGTGATACACACCACATGCATAAACAAAGCAAGGAGGTACTATGGTCGGTTATCAAAAATATCAAGCCAATCAAGTGGAAGGTGCAGGTCCTTTGGGGCTGGTTCTGCTCACATATGAAGTGTTATATAAATCACTAGGGCAAGCCCGCGCAGCTATCCTTGCCAATGACATTCAAGCGGAAACGCATCATATTTCCCGCGCTTTGGAAGCCATTATTGAGTTATCATCCAATCTCAATCATGAGCAAGGTGGCGATGTTGCCGTTAACTTATCCAAACTCTACACCTATCTATCCAAACGTTTGGGGGAAGGCATGTGTTCATTTTCCACAGCTTCTGTTGATGAAGCAATGGCATTAACACAATCCTTGCGCGAAGCATGGATAAGCTTACAACAGCAGCAACTTGAAACCTACCAAAACACCCCTCAACAGCAGCGAAGAGTTTATGCAGGATAACAACCCCAACGCTTTATTTTTATCACAGTTTTCAATGCAAGCTGACAAGTGCCAGCATAGCTTGGTGGGTATTCAGCAAAGCGTTGTTAAAAAGAAATGGGTACATTTGGCACATGTTATCACAGGTTACACCAACGAAATCAATAAACTTGAGGTTTTATGTACAAATTATGGTGTTTTACCAAAAACTTGCCTGCATATTTTCCAACACCTGCTTAGGCAGCAACGTCGCGTCATGCGCATGATTCATACAGCGCAACAACAAACCCAAGATGATATGATTGCTGCTGATAAAGGGCTGCATAAAACAAAGAAAATGTCTCTGATATTAGAAAACCTCTAAGCAGCAACCAAATAAATCATCGACAGATGTTTAAGCTATATTCGATTCAATATACTTGAGTAACAACTCAGGGTTTAATGGTTTACGCATCAAGTTCACACGCAGCTCAGAAGGCACACGTTGATAGGTATAACCTGTGGTCAAACACACGGGCACGTCTTTATTGGTTCGTCGAATTTCATGCGCCACTTCAATACCATCCATATTGGGCATGATAATATCCATCACCACAACTGAAATTCTATCATCATATAGCCGCCACAAATCCAACGCAGCAATGCCGTTGTCGGCAGTGATGACCTCATAACCTTGGCAAGTTAGTATTTCAGATAAGGAATCACGTAAATCTTCATCATCATCCACCAACAAAATCAAACCTTGTTTTTCACTGGGCTCAATCAATTCCGATGCAAGTGGTAAAAACATCCGAATATCCGTGTATTCACCAAATACACTCTCAACCTCTAACCCACCTTTCAACTGCTGCATATAAGCTGCTGCACTGGATAAACCAAGCCCTGTACCCTCGCCTACTGTTTCCGTGGTAAAAAAGGGATCCAAACAATGTCTTAATGTCGCATCGGACATACCTGCACCATTATCTCGAATAATAATTTCTACATGATGACCATCATCAGTGACACCCATTGACACATGAATCTGTTCTTCTTTTTGACCGTATGTGTACGCTTTTTTCTCGCGTTGTCGTAAAATAGCATGTTCAGCATTGCTAATGATTTCAAACACATGTTGTTTGAGAATGACAGCATCCGCAAAAACAATATAACTCTTTTCTGGTGCGCTTAAACTTATTTTTATTTGTTTATCCAATGACTTTCGCGCCATTTCAACCGTATTCTCTAGCAATGAAAAAAGCGTAATTTCTCGTGTTGCAGTTGGTTTTTGCCGTGAGAATGATAATAAGTTTTGCACCAATGCCGTTGCCCTTTGCATCAAACCATCAATGCGGATAAAACGCGCTTGTTCCTTCTCATTTTGTTCAGGCATATTTCGCTTTAGAAGGTATAAGTGACCTTGGATGCCACCCAAAATATTATTAAATTCATGTGCCACGCCACCTGCTAGTGTTGCCACCGACTGCAAGCGTGATAACCCTTCCATTTTCTTGGTGATTTTATCCCTTTCTCGCAAATCCACTTGAATCGCTGAAAATCCTTCATCGGTTTTAATCACTTGCGTCCACACTGGTATAATTTCACCACTTTCAGACATCACATTCAACTCACCCGACCAATGACCATGCTTTAATAGTTGACGTAAAATACGTTTATAAAAAACAGCCCCTGCTAGAGGGTCACGTAATATCATACCTGCTGATTTACCCAAAATCTCATGTTCTTGATAACCATATAAAACTAAAAATACAGGGTTCACATGGGTTAAATAAGCCCGTTTATCAGCAATAAACATCGGGTCTCGACCTTGTTCAAACAAAGAACGCAGCGCAAGATTTAAAGTTTCCTCTTTCATGAGATATTCTCCAAATGGTTTTGCAGCCAATGCTCAAGTTTTGCCTTCATTACCAACAATGTTTGTTTATCCTTGGCTTCAAAGCGTAATGTTAATGCTGGTTGTGTATTGGATGCTCTAAGCAATGCCCAGCCATCGTCAAAAAGCAAACGCATACCATCAATTTCTATCATTTCGCAAGCTTGTTTTGCAAAAAACAGCTTGGCTTGTCGCACCACATCAAACTTTTTGTCATCGGGACACGCCACCAATATTTCAGGTGTGCTTACCCATTGCGGCACATCATCAAGCAAGCTGGATAAAGGTTGAGATTGTTCAGCCAGCAACTGCATTATCCGCGCCCCTGCATAGGTTGCATCATCAAAACCAAAGAAGCGGTCTGCAAAGAAAAAGTGTCCACTCATTTCACCAGCAAGTAATGCGCCAGTTTCTTTCATTTTGGCTTTCATCAACGAGTGCCCTGTTCGCCACATCACAGCCGTACCACCCTTGGCTTGAATATCATCATAAAGTAGCTGCGAAGATTTCGCTTCCGAAATAATCGTGGCATGGGGATGTTGCTGTAAAAGCTGGCGTGAAAGCAAAAGCAGCAGCATATCTCCCCAAACTACTTTACCTTTTGCATCCACCACGCCCAAGCGGTCGCCATCGCCATCAAACGCTAGACCAATATCTGCTTTTGTTTCAAGCACTTTCTCTTTCAAATCTTGAAGATTGTCTTCGATGGTTGGGTCAGGGTGATGATTGGGGAAGTTGCCATCAGGATCACAATACAATTCGACCACTTCACAGCCCAAAGCACGATAAATCGGAGCAGCCACCACACCCGAAGGCCCATTGCCTGCATCAATCACTACTTTGAGCGGCCGCACCAAACGACAATCTTGGCTGACAAAAGATATATAATCAGGCAACACATCCAAACATGTGCATTCACCCTGTTGCGTTGATGCTACCACTGTGTTTTCCAACATCAAAGCCTTGAGCTTTTGAATGTCTTGTCCGTGAAAACTATCTTTGCCCACCATCATCTTAAAACCATTGTATGGCGCAGGATTATGGCTGGCGGTCACCATCATACAGCCTGCTGCATCCAACTGATGCACTGCAAAATATACCAAAGGTGTTGGCAGCATACCCACATCAACCACATTTAATCCTTGCCCAGTTAATGCTTTGATTAAAGCCTGTTGAAGCTTCAAACCTGAAAGGCGAACATCCCTACCCACTATAATAGGTTTGCTCGTATTTTTTGGCAGAAATTGAACATAAGCTTGCGCCAAACGTGTCGCAAAGCTTTCTGTCACCTCACTATCTGCAAGACCGCGAATATCATACTCGCGGAAAATATGATGCGGAAAATTAGCTTTGTTCATGGGTGATTAAATCCAAGGTTAAACGCTCCAACACCATCATACGCGACTCCGTGGATGCGCCTTTGAGTCGTTTTTCTGTGTCGGTAAGTTTTTTCATTGCAGCCATAAGTTCGGGCGCATTCCAGTGTTTAACTTCTTGTGGCACAAGCTGACTAGCTGCACCAAAAAGGCGGGCAGCTTGCGCTGGTCTGCGTTCGCCCATGCGCTGATGCCATAAAAACATCAACAACCCATTCAGCCGCATACTCAACCAAGTGTGTAACTGCACATCAGACACTTGCTGATTGATTAATAACCGCCGCAACAGCGTGATTGCCCGTGTTTCTTTCATCGCTACCGCATGGCAGTATTCATCCAAATCTTGGGGTGCTTGCTCGCCCAATAGTTCGCCAACCAATGCCACATCAAACTGCACACCTTCTTCATTATCATAAAGTTTCATGCGTGTTATCAATTGTTTGGCAGCTTGGCGCAAACCTTGCAACCGCTCAGCCATCATCGAAATCGCATCAGGTGTCACATAAAGGTTTGAAGATTTCACTTCACCCTCAAACCAAGCCTGAAAATGTTCCAATGATGGAACACGAAATTCGCAAGACACTACTTTTGTCTCAGCCAATATTTTTTTATGCAGGGCTTTTTTCCAGGTGATGTCTGGCGCACATAAAATCAGCCTGTTTTCAGCTTCAACCGATGCCGCAAGTTTCAAAAGATGTTCCGATTGTTTGGGTGTGGCGCTTTCAGCATTACGCACCAAAGCATAACAAGCTTGCGGTCCAAACAAACCTTGGGAGCGGCTTTCCACTTCATACCGCTCAAGTTCGGATACGTCCAAACGTAAGCGAATAGCACCTTCTTCACCTTGGGCAAGCAGCCCATCAGCGGCTTCAAAAAGCTCATCTCTATTCTCACCAAACAAGTAGTAACTTCGATGTTCGGCGGGTATTAGTTTTTTCGGTGAAACTTGCACAGTTATTTAAAAACCTGATTGCAAACGTGCCAAAGCATCTTGCGCCCACTGTTTGCGTAGTTGTTCCAGTAATGTTTCGCGTTCTGCTTCAATCGAGGCTGGATTGTTGGTCAATGCTGCGGCATCACCAAAAATATCGGCACTACTCACCACCAAACCAGACTGCCAAATTAGCGCATTGTTTTGATACATTTTTAATGATGCGGAGACCGAAAGTCGGTATTGAATAGCAAGCCCTGATGCATTAAATGCTACGGGCGTAAACACTTCGCTTGCGCTTTCAATACGCAAACTTACATGTTGCGTGTTTTGTGTTTTATCTTGCAGCACAGGCAGTGATTTTCGTTGAATCCAAGCCTGCCTTAACTCTGCCAACAATGCTTTATCTTGTGCGGCACCTTGGCTGGTCAAACTTGCCGACACGACTTGCTCAGGTATCACATTGGATTTACCCTGCCCCACCAAGTGATAACCACACGATGTGAGCAGCACAACCAAAGTAAGGGTTAAGAGCAGCCTCATGCAGGTTTAACCACGAGGTTAAGCAACCTACCTTTCACCAAAATAACTTTGACAATTTGATTACCTTCCAACCATTTGGCGATGCCTTCATCGGCTTGCGCAGCGGCCAAAGCATCATCTTGGCTAACATCGGGAGAAACAATAATCTCACCGCGTTTTTTACCTTGAATTTGTACCACCAAGTTGATTTCATCTTGCACCAAAGCGGCTTCATCCACTGCTGGCCAAGCGCTCATCACAGCCACAGTATCAAAACCTAATCGCTCACCACATTCACAAGCAAAGTGAGGTACAAGTGGTGCAAGCATAGTAATCAAAGCTTTCGCCCCTTCTTCAAATACAGCAACAGCTTCATCATCACAAGCATCAAAAGCATTTAAAGCATTGGATAGCTCCATCATAGCCGCAATAGCTACATTAAATGCAAACCCTTGCTCAAAAGCATGGGTCACGCGCTGAATATGGGTGTGAATAGTGCGGCGCAATGTTTTGGTGGCTTTGGCATTGGGCGTGCCTTGGTATGTTTCACCCACTTTATCTAGCAATACCCACACGCGGTTCAAAAAGCGGCTTGCCCCTTCCACGCCTTTATCGCTCCATTCCAAATCACGCTCGGGTGGTGCAGCAAATAAGGTGAACAAACGCGCTGTATCCGCACCGTATTTCTCAATAATATCTTTGGGGTCAACCGTATTGCCTTTGGACTTCGACATCTTAGTACCATCAAGCAATACCATGCCTTGGGTTAATAAATTCTTAAATGGTTCAGAACCAACTTTATCCCCATCAAACAAACCCACATCTCGCATCAATCTATGGTAAAAACGGGCATACAACAGATGCAGCACAGCATGTTCCACACCACCAATGTATTGGTCTACTGGCGACCATTTTTTCATCGCATTCGCATCCACCATGACATTATCACAGTTGGCAGAAGTATAACGATTCATATACCATGACGATTCCATGAATGTATCAAACGTATCGGTTTCACGTTTGGCTGCTTTTCCACACTTCGGACAGTCTGTATGCACAAACGCCTCACAGTTTGCCAATGGCGAAGCACCGCCCGTAGGCTGAAGGTGTTCAGGCAATACCACAGGTAAATCTTGTTCAGGTACAGCAACCGTACCGCAATCATCACAATGAATCACAGGGATAGGTGTGCCCCAATAACGTTGGCGTGATACCAACCAATCTCTCAGGCGAAACTGTGTACGTTGCTCACCTTTATCGTGTGTAGCCAACCAATGGGTAATCGTTTTTTTGGCTTTGTTTGATTTCAAACCATCAAACTCACCCGAATTGATAAGCACACCCGCATCAGTAAATGCTGCTTCACTGACATCCATATCACCTGCGACATTGGTAATCACTTGTTTGATATTTAAACCATACTTCTTGGCAAAATCATAGTCACGCTCATCATGGGCAGGCACACTCATCACCGCACCCGTGCCATACGACATCAGCACAAAATTCGCCACCCACACAGGCACTGTTTCGCCCGTAACTGGATGAATCGCGTTCATTCCCAGCGACATACCTTTCTTTTCCATGGTTGCCACATCAGCTTCTTTGGTTGAAATCGCACTACATTCTTCTAAAAAGACTGCCAATTCAGCATTGTTTTCAGCCGCTTGAAGTGCCAAAGGATGGGCTGCGGCAACTGCCATGTAAGTTACACCCATCAATGTGTCTGGGCGCGTAGTAAAAATATCCAAGGTTTCATCGCTGCCTTCCACTTGAAACGAAACTTCAGCACCCGAAGACTTACCAATCCAGTTGCGCTGCATACCCACCACTTTGTCGGGCCAGCCTTCAAGTTTATCCAAATCATTCAGTAATTCATCCGCATAATCGGTGATTTTGATGAACCATTGTGCCAAGTTCTTTTTATGCACAGGGGTATCACAACGCCAACACACACCATCTTCCACTTGCTCATTGGCAAGCACAGTATGGCAAGGGTCGCACCAGTTCACTTCTGCTTCTTTGCGGTATGCCAAACCTTTTTCCATCAACTTGGTGAACAACCATTGTTCCCAACGGTAATATTCGGGCTTGCAGGTAGCAATTTCTCGGCTCCAATCATAAGACAGACCCAAGCGTTTCAATTGACCACGCATTTGTTCGATATTGGCATACGTCCATTCAGCAGGCGGTTTGCCATGTTTAATCGCTGCATTTTCAGCAGGCAAACCAAAAGCATCCCAACCAATAGGGTGCAACACATTAAAACCCTGCATACGTTT
>DQSL01000134.1 GCA_015663235.1 Mariprofundaceae bacterium | reverse complement strand
GAACAAGTGTGCAACTGGATTTGCCCGTATGCACGTATTCAAGCTGTGATGACAGATAAAGACACCGTAACAACAACATATGATTACCATCGCGGAGAAAAACGCGGCCGCATGAAAAAAGGCCAGGTTGATGACAGCCTTGGCGACTGCGTAGATTGCAATCTATGCGTATCTGTTTGCCCAACAGGCGTTGATATTCGCGAAGGCAATCAAATTGGCTGCATCAACTGCGGTGTTTGCATTGATGCCTGTGATGACATTATGGGCAAGGTAGGTCGTGACAAAGGTTTGATACGTTTTATGTCTTACCACGAACTGGAAAGCAAAACTGAAACCAAAAACCGTTTCCTACGCCCTCGCCCAATCTTCTATATGCTGGTGACAACCGTTACCTTTGTAGCAATCATGTACAGCTTATTATTCAAATCTGATATTGATATGAATGTAAATCATGAGCGCAGCCCAACTTATACTTTAATGTCAGATCGCACTATTCAAAATGTATTCCATGCTATCATCTTGAATAAAGCTGAGAATGCTGCTAATTTCACACTTAAAGCCACAGGTATTGATGGCATCAAAAGTAATTATGACAACAAAACACTAAAACTCACCAGTGGTCAGGCGAAAAAAATCACGATTCGAATTAAAATTCCTCAAAAGAATTTAAGCAGTGAACGTCAACCTATAACCCTAAAACTACAATCCATTGACAACCCTGAGTTGTCAAAAACTTATGAATCAATGTTCTTTGGACCAAAGAGGTGATTATGCAAAAAATAGAAACAGAAACTAAAGATCGGGCATTCCGAAGTGTTTGGGTATGGGCAATCTTGGGGCTTTTTGCCCTTATCTTCGTGGTTAACTATGCATTTTTCTCAGTGGCTATAGGAACAAGTTCAGGCTTGGTCACTGAGAAGTATTACAAATATGGTTTGCAGCAAAACAAGTTCGACAAGCAATACCGCACCCAAAAAGAACGTGGTTGGCAGGCCTCTCTCGTATTGGATAAAGAAATTCATGCTCATCAACCGAGCTTAATTCGTTTAACTATTCAAGATAAAGATAATACCCCCATTAGTGGTGGCCATGCGGAACTCACAGCATACCGACCTAGCGATGCCAAGAAAGATATTATTTTAACACTTGAAGAAGTAGGCAATAGCGGTGTTTACCAAGCAAACATCACGCTACCTGTGCAAGGTGTTTGGGATATGAACCTTCTTTTTGCAAAAGGTGAGGATAAACATATGTTAAACCAACGGATTATCGCACAAGGCGATGGAGACAAAGAGCCAACCACCCTAGAGAAGATCGTAAAGTTCGTTAACCCTTAGTAGGTTTTATTCACATGGAATCCAGCCACACCAACACAGCATGTTTTCACTGCGGGTTAGACTTGCCCAAACATGGAACAATTTCGGCAACGATTCAAGATAACGAACATTTTTTTTGCTGTAATGGATGCGCCCAAGTATGTGCAATCATTCATGAATCTGGCTTGGATTCCTTTTACAACTTTGCACCATCTGCACGAAATTGGGATACGCCTGAACAAGCACCCGAAGATGCCAAACTCTTTGATTTACCCGAAATTCAAGCTGACTTTGTTCGCCAGTATGCCGATGGCACCTATCAAGCCGACTTACTTATTGAAGGCATACATTGCCCAGCATGCATCTGGCTTATTGAGCAAGCCTTGCGGCAAATTGACGCAATCGAACATGCCGAAGTAAGCCTTGCTCGCCGCAGGCTTCGCTTACGCTGGAACCCCAATAAAATGAAACTATCTGAGGCTATTCTTGCAATCGGTAGACTTGGTTACCAAGCCATCCCTTACGAAGAAGACTTAGAGCAGAAAGCCAACAAATCTCGCAGACAAGACTTACTTTTCCGCATGGCTTTTGCTGGTTTTGTATTTGCCAACGTGATGACTGCGGCAGTTTGTCTCTATGGTGGTGAATTCTTTGGTATTCAACCCAAGTGGCGTGCTGTTTTTGAATGGTACTCCATGGTGCTCACATTTGCTGGCATTGCTTACTCAGGAAAAAGCTTTTTTATTTCCGCATGGAAAGCTATAAAAACACTCAAACCCAACATGGACTTACCCATTAGTATTGGTATTACGACTAGCTTTTTATGGTCTTCTTATGTCACTATTTTTCCATCAGTAAGCAATGAAGGGCACGTATATTTCGATTCTGTCTCCATGTTTGTTTTTCTCATCCTTGTCGGTCGATTCCTCGAATCATCTGCGCGGGAAACTGCGGGCTCTGCAACGCGCCATTTATTGGCATTGCTTCCACGCTCTGCAAGGCTTATTTTGGATGATGGTCATGAAGACCTCATACCGCTTCGATCTGTTCAAAAAGGAAACATACTCCGCATCAAACCTGGTGACCGCATCCCTGTGGATGGTGAAATCATTGAAGGTCATTCCGAAGTAGATGAATCTATTATTTCAGGCGAATCTCGCCCTCTAACCAAACAGGCAGGCAATCAAGTGATTGGTGGAACATTAAACCTTTCAGGACAACTTTTGGTTAAAGCAACACACCTTGGTCATGAATCCGTATTATCACAAATTGTGGAGCTGGTTGAACAAGCTCAAGACTCTAAAGTGAGAATCCAAGGCATTGCAGACCGTATCGTGCCATGGTTTGTTACCATTATCCTAGGTTTAGCTGCTGCCACATTTGTCTATTGGTATATCAGTGCTGGTTTTGCTGCCGCTATCATGACAGCGGTGACCGTGCTTATCATCACTTGCCCTTGTGCTTTAGGGCTGGCAACCCCAATGGCAATATCTATTGGCGCAGGTTTAGGTGGGAAGCTGGGCATTTTAATCAAACGCGGAAGCGCCTTAGAGCAGATGTTAAAGTTAGATCATATTGTTTTTGACAAAACAGGCACACTCACACGCGGGCAACTTAATGTGCAAAACCAACACGCGCTTATCGAAAACCCCGCCGAACTTTGGGGAAAGGTACACGCCCTTGAACGTGCATCAGAACACCCCCTTGCTGATGCCATCACCAAAACACTTAAAAAATACCCTGCCAACCCCGCTTTAACACAGTTCGAAAATATCTCAGGGCGTGGCGTTAAAGGTTATTTTAACGACAGTATTTTAAGTGTTGGCTCACTAGGCTGGCTGTTATCGCAAGGCATAAGCATTCCAAAGGATACGGAACAACAACTGGCAAAAGAAGAACAATTGGGGCATACTCTAGTTGTTATTTTTGATGCACATCAGCTCTTAGCATGGATTGCCCTTGGCGATGAATTGCGCCCTGAAGCATCCAATGTGATTAACGCACTGCAACAGCAAGGTATTGGTATCAGCTTACTTACAGGTGACCGTGAAGGCTCTGCCAAAGCTATTGTTTCCCAACTTAACACCTTAAAACCTATTCAAGTTATTGCTGAAGTTCTTCCACATGAAAAAGCGGATAAAATTAAGAGCTTACAAGCCCAAGGTTTGGCTGTTGGCATGATTGGTGATGGGGTCAATGATGCGCCAGCACTGACCCAAGCCAACGTCGGCATAGCTATGGGACAGGCAACCGATATTTCGGCACATGCAGCTGATATCGTCTTGCTCGGCGGCTTAGATAAGCTGCCCACTGCTTTTACGCTATCCAAACAAACGATACGCACGATTAAACAAAATCTTGCTATCTCACTGGGCTACAATATCTTGGTTATCCCGCTTGCTATGTCAGGAATGATTCACCCACTATTTGCAGCGATTGCTATGCCTGCATCTTCGCTACTGGTTATTGGCAATGCACTGCTCATTCATAAACGCGTCAAAGGATAGAACATGGATATTATTTTAATGCTTATTCCTGCTGCACTGATTTTTAGTGTGGTTGCACTCTTGGTATTTCGCTGGTCAGTGAACTCTGAACAGTATGACGATATGGAAGGGGAAGCGCACCGCATCCTTATGGACAATGAAGATATGATTCCCGATTGTGCTAAACATATATCACCCCGAGACCTTAAAATCCAAGCTGAGAAAGAGGAAAAACTTGCAGCAGCCCAGGCATCAAAGGAAGACAAATAACCCATGTGGAAAATATCCCTTGCTCTGATTATCATTGTTGGTTCAGCTACATTCTATTTTACGGGTCTTGCTTACCAAAAATCAGGTGAAACAGCACAGCAGCGCACTTTTTTTGATGCAACAGGAAACCTTCATGTTTTAGGCATTATACTTGGTAAAAGTACACTTCGAGATGCGGAACTGGCATTTCGCAGCCGTGCTGATGCGGCTGTTTTTTTATACCCCAAAACAGACCAGCCAAATAAAAATGCACAATACACAGGAAAACTTGAAGCTTACTTTCCTTCCATTGCAGACCACACCAAAGTATTGTTAACCATGGCTGTATCGGATCATGATTTAGAAACCATTCGCCAACGAAGCAGCCCACCACGTATTTATCCTAACGGTGTCATTCGCATGAACTTATCCAATGAAGATATTCTGGGTATCCAAAAAATAGCCATCAAGGAACTCACACTCATTCCCAGCTCACAACTTGATGAACAAACAATCACTGCTCAATTTGGGCAACCTGCTTCTAAGCAAAAAATAAATCCACAGGAAACAATGTATTTATTTCCAGAGATAGGTTTAACAGCAATTATCCATAGTGAAGAAAAAGATAAATTGATTTTTCGAAACACAAAGTAGCTTCACAAACAGCATAAAAAAGGCGACCCAAAGGTCGCCTTTTCTAAACTTCTTAATTCTTAATTCTTAATTAATGGCCGCGAGGGTCATCTTCTTCAACAGTGTTCAAACCTGCTACCGAATAAATGGGGCAGCTACTCATCAAACCCGTTACAATCAGCACCAAGCCAACAACAATCAGAATAATACCCAATGCACCGCCAGCACCAAGCCAGCCCGCCAAAGCCAAGCCAATACCAAAAACAACTCTTAAAGCACGATCTACTGTTCCGACATTTTCTTTCATTTTTTAACTCCTCCCTTAAAGCTTTTAGAACCCAATGAATAAACACATCAAGGTATCCACTATTATTTTGAGCGAATTATACCCTGCAAAACCCATTATGCCAACTTTTATTAAAATTTATTTACCTTTCTAATTGAAGTCTGCTTGCTCACAGCAGCTATAATGGCAGCATACCCACCATCACAAAAATCATTTTACTAACATAGGAAACATTATGCCCGATAACTGGACTTACCGAATTATTGCAGGTCTCACCCTTGCTATTATCCTTTACGTGCTCTTTCCGAACTCTGAGCCTGACCGTCGCCCAAACCTTTGGTCTATTGAACATATAGATAACACTATTTCAGTCCTTGGGTTAACCATAAATCATCATTCACTACAAGATGCGCTTACTGCTTTAAAAGCAACGCCTGACATTGCCCTTTTCACAACACGTCAAAAACAAGGTGACCCTGAACCTGACATGCATTTAGAGGCATTTTTAGCAGACCTATATGACGAAGGCGATAGTATAATCCTTGGTCTTGACGCAAACCCAGAGTTTCTACAGCATATTAAAAAACAAGCTTATCAACCCCAGCTTTTTCCTAATAATGTTATTCGCGTTGGTGTGCAAGAAGAGTTGATTCCCGACATCTTAAATCTACCTATCCATAACATTACCATCATTACAGGCACTTCTATTATGTTTGAAGATTTTAAAGAAAAGTTAGGTGAGCCTGAAAAACTTATCAACGACGGTGTTGGTAATGCACACTTTTTATATCCCGCACTGGGTTTGGATTTTATTCAACCTGCAAACGGGGCACAAGTATTACAATTTGTGGATCCCGCACGTTTTGATGAAGATCTTTTTAAACCCTTAATGCAATCTCTACCCAAAGGAGCGATATAATATCATGGAACTTATTGTTGCCGCTTTTCTTCTCGGATTTTTAGGTAGTATGCATTGTGTGGGCATGTGCGGTGGTTTGGTGACCACCCTTGCTCTGTCACGCAAAAACATTTGGTGGTCAGGTTTGATGAGCTACCAAATGGGGCGCACCCTCACCTACACTTTCTTTGGTTTAATTGCAGGCATGATTGGCATGGCAATCAATCAGATTGATTGGATTTCAGACATTCAGCGTGCGCTCACCTTATTCGCAGGTTTATTGATGATTATGTTTGGTTTGGGGCTTGCTGGTTGGATGCCTGACCCTTTTGTCAAAGGCATGGCAACATTCACCAAATTTATCGGATTGACCAAATGGGTTCATGCCGCAACGACCAGTCGTATGCCCATGAGCTGGCTGATGGTTGGCTTGTTTAACGGTTTACTGCCCTGTGGTTTGGTCTATGCGGGTTTGGCATTGAGTTTAACATCTGGAAGCATTGGTTTATCAGCTACGATGATGTTTGCTTTTGGTTTAGGCACAGTGCCTGCCATGATGTTTGTGCCAATTGTACTTAAATCGGCATCACCCAAAGCGCGTGGCTGGGTGCTTAAAATTGCCGCTATTCTGCTGATATTGATGGGTGCATTCACTATGATTCGTGGTAGTTCGTTGATGCATACTATGCATGATATGGATAATATGCAGGGCATGGAACATTCAGGACATGTTATGCCCATGCAGCATGACATGGATGACATGGACATGGATGACATGGACATGGACGACATGGAAATGAACAACATGGGTATGGAGCATATGAATCACTGATGTGGTGGTTTGCTTTTATTGAGCTTGCGCTGTTTTTTATCCTCGCGGCCATCGTGGCTTGGGTATTCTTTAAACCCACCAAAAAAACAAAAAAAGATGATGGCAGCTCGCATCATTCGTAATTATTCCCTAAACAGATTATACTCGCCCCGCGAAGTGGCTCGGGTGGTCGCGCTATGCACTTGTGAAAACAAATGCATAGGGAGGAAAGTCCGGGCTGCATAGAGTAGGATGCTGGATAACGTCCAGTGGGGGCAACCCTAGGAAAGTGCCACAGAGACGAGACCGCCATGTGTTCGCACAAGGTAAGGGTGAAAGGGTGCGGTAAGAGCGCACCGCTTGGTTTGGTGACAAAACAAGGCTTAGGTAAACCCCATTCGCAGCAAGACCAAATAGGAAGTCAGATGGTGCTGCTCGCACTTGGCTTCGGGTAGGTTGCTTGAGGCTGCTGGTAACAGTAGTCCAGATGAATGATCATCGCTTTTGTTTGGCAACAAACAGAAGTACAGAACCCGGCTTACAGAGCCACTTCGCAAAGTTTTATAAGTGTTGATGGGGTTATCATGTTGAAGCTATTAAAAGTATTGTTTGGGTTTATCGTAGTGGTGCTTATTGCGCTGTTTGCGATTCCATTTTTTGTCAATGTGAATGACTACAAGCCAGAAATCAAACAAGCTGTGTATGATGCCACAGGTCGCAATATTGAAATCAGCAATATCAAGTTGAGCCTGTTTCCTTGGGTCGGTATCACCTTAACCGATGTTCAATTCGAGAATGCACAAGGTTTTCAACATCCCAACATGCTTGAAGTCGCCAGCATTGATGTGAAAGTTGCTTTGATGCCCTTGTTTGACCAACAAGTTGAAGTCAAAAACTTTGAACTCAACGCACCCAAGATATGGCTAACTCAGCACGCAGACGGCAGCAACAATTGGTCAGACCTTAGCCAAACAGAAGGCGACAAACCATCTTCTTCAACCCCTTCTAAACCCACTGAGAAGCCAAAATCCACCCAAAAGTCATCCAATCAAAGTGCGCTGCCTATCGCTTTTGAAGCCAAGTTACTGCAACTGCGCGATGGGCAGGTGATTTGGCAAGATACAAGCAAAGGTGAAGTGGTGGTGAGCGATATTCAACTCAACATCACAGACTTGCAATTGAAGCAACCCATTGGCATTGATGTATTCGCAAAAATTGGTGGAAATCCAATCAACATCAAAGCTGAAATCGGTCCTGTTTTAGACATCAGTAAACTGGATGCCACAGCTTTACCTGCACTTATCAATATCAAGAGTAAAAGTTTTAGCCTCAAACCCTTTGCTGCTTGGTTACCCACACTAGAGCCTGAACAGGAGGCGATGATAGGTAAATTAAGCGATGTTGCGCTTGACCTAGATATTTCCATTGAACAGCACAGCGACAAGGTTTTGTTAAACTCAGGTTCACTACAAATTCACGCCAAACATCAAGTAAGCGCATCATGGAAAACCAACACTAAAGCCATGCGCACCTTGAAAATTGAAAGCTTCAAGTTGGATGTGAACAACACCGATGTACTGTCCGTATCGGGAAAAGTGCGTCACTTGGACAAACAACCGCGTTTTGAAGGAAAAGTAACCACTGGCAAGCTGCAACGCATTTGGCTCAATACATTCGCCCCTGCCCTGCAAGAAACCTACAAAGAGCACCCCAAACCATGGGAAAGCATCAAACTTGAAGCATTCTTAGCTGCCGATGCTGAAATCGTTGAAATTCGTAATATGCAACTCACGCTCAATGATGAACCCATCCAAATGTCTGGTGACATTGTACTTGGCGGCGCGCCAGATATTCAATTACGCATCACCGCTGGTGAGCTGCATCTCGACCCGTGGATTCCACAAAGCAAAGAAACAGCTTCAACAACACAAGTCAAAAATGCAACTCCAGCGCAAGATACAGAACCAGCCATTGAGCCTGATTTAACATTGCTCAAGCCGTGGTATTTATCCATTCAGCTTCAAGCCAAAACCATTCATGCCATGCAACTCAAGCTTGAAAATTTACGCATGACGTTAAGCAGTGAAAAAGGTGTGGTGCGGCTCAATCCACTTAGTTTTGAAATCAATGGTGGGCGCATCAGCGAAAACATGACGCTTTACGCCAACCGTTATCCTGCAACATGGAAAGAGTCTATGCGTATGAAGTCTGTTTCCATTCAACCTATCCTTAAATCACTTGCCGATTTTGATAAGTTATCAGGTATCACCACGCTCAATACCAATATGTCAGGTGTTGGTTTATTGCCAAGCAGCATCATCAAAAGCGTGAGTGGTCGTGGTGATTTTCTTTTTGAAAATGGACAGTTTGAAGGTGTGGATATTGCCAAAGAAATACGCAAACTTAAAAAGCAACCCTCTGAATCCAAACAAAGTGATTTTGCAAAAATGGTTGGTACTTTTTACATCAAAGATGCCGTACTCACCAACAATGATTTGTATATGACCTCTCCCTTGTTTCGCTTGTCGGGCAAAGGAAAAGTAATGTTAGACCCACCAAGCATTGACTACCGCGTTCGTCCGAAGCTGGTCAACACTTTAGAAGGGCAAGGCGGCAGCATCAACAAAAAAGGTGTGGTTGTGCCGTTGCATATCTTTGGTTCTTTTGATGATATTCAAGTCGAAACTGAATTCGATAAAGATGCCATCTTGGATAGTGCTGCGGCCATTAATGATGCCGCAGGCAAACCTATTGGCGGTGTGGGCGGTCAGGTTCTCGACCAAGGTTTTGTTAAAACCCGTGATGAGCAAGTTGCCAAAGCCAAAGCGGAAGCCAAGCGCAAAGCCGATGCAAAAGTTGCTGCTGAAAAAGCGCGTTTAGAAGCTGCTGCCAAGAAAAAAGCAGAAGAAAAGCTCAAAGACATGTTTAAAGGTTTTAGCTTTTAAATCATGCATGTTTCTGAACATATCCGCCTGCACCCTGAACGACCCCAAATCAGGCAAATCAAACATGCCGCCAAGTTATTGCGGGATGGTTATTTTGCAGTTGTGCCCACTGAAACCACCTATGCCATCATGGTCTTACCCGAAGCCCTTAAAGCGCAAGAGTCGATTCGCCAACTTAGAAATTTAGATGACAAACACCTGTGGTCGTTGGTCTGCAAAGATTTAAAACAAGCCGCCCAGTTTGTCAGCATCAACAATCCCTCCCACCGCATCTTAAAGCATCATCTTCCAGGGCCGTACACCTTCATCCTGCCCGCCAACTCCAAGCTGCCCAAACGCATATTTGGTAAACGCAAAGATGTTGGTATTCGTATGCCCGACCATGCCGTTTGCACCATGCTTTTAGAAGAACTTGGCGAACCGTTACTCGCCACATCCATGCAGTTCCCCGATGAAGCGTTTATCGCCACCGACCCTGATGCCATTGAACCACGCATCAAACATTTGAATGCCGTGTTGCTCGATGCAGGCTGGGGCGACATGACCCCCACCACCATTGTTGATTTATGTGATGATGTACCCCAAATCTTACGCCAAGGTTTGGGAGAGTGGAATTAAATCATATAAAACTTGACGAAACCAAGGTTTAGCTCTTTAATAAAATCATATTGACTGTTTCTGCATAAACCTTCCTTGTTTGCGCCTTAATATCCAATAGCAGAGAAATCAAGGGCGTATAAAGGGGCGTAATAGATGGAATATCAAGTCATGCTATTACCAAGTTAGCTTTAAAAGGAAAAATAGTGGGTATTGGAGCAGTACAAACAATTCTAAAGTCGGGCAATGAACCTTTTCATCTTAATGGTACAAAAATAAATCAAAATTTATTATCATTTTGGCAGTGGTCAAATTCTGAAATACTTGGTAATACATTGAGGGGAGTTTTAGCAGAATACATTGTTTCAATCGATATTAAGTGCCCATATGAAGTCCGAGAAGAATGGGATGCTTTTGACCTAGTTACTCCCGAAGGTGTCAAAGTTGAGGTTAAATCTTCAAGCTATATTCAAAGTTGGAAACAAAGTAAATTTTCAAATATTAGTTTTGGTATTCAACCAACTATTGTCTGGGATGAAAACAATAATCGAAGTTCTAAGGCAAAAAGACAGTCTGAGGTTTATGTGTTTTGTCTTCTTGCGCACAAAGAACAGTCTACAATAGACCCCTTAAACTTAGAGCAATGGGAATTTTATGTTCTTTCTACAAACTCATTAAATGAGAAAGTTGGAAATCAAAAAACAATTACATTGTCGTCTTTGCTAAAACTAAACCCAAAAAAATGTAGTTTTGGTGAAATCAATAATGCAATT
>DQSL01000146.1 GCA_015663235.1 Mariprofundaceae bacterium | reverse complement strand
GAGCTGCTTGAGCAGTTTGACTTGGCGCATCGACCTGAGGCATTTGATGATTTTTTCAAGCGTGTTGAGAAGCAAGCACTGCAGACGAAACTATCTGTTTCGATAGGCATGGAAGGTTATGGCGGTTGGGCAAGACCTTTGGATGAGATGATTTTAGGCAAAGGTTGGACGCTGTTAAATGTGAACAACCTCAAGCTTGCTGGCTTCGTTTCCATTGTCGGGCGGCATGGTGTTGATGTATCAACGCGAAGTCGGGCAGCGCATCACTGCCGATGCAGGCACTAAGCTTTATGGGGGCTTGTCGGTGTTGGTGCGCCATTTTTATGCGCCTAAGAAGCTGATTGCATTGCCACCTGGCGCATTTAACCCACCGCCCAAAGTGCATTCCATGGTGATTCAGCTTTTACCGCATGGCAACACACCCAAATGCAGCTATGAAGCCTTGCAAAAAACAGTGCGCCAAGGTTTTGCCCATAGACGCAAAACGATTTACAATCAATTTCGTGGATTACTCACCCAAGATGACTACTTGAGTGTTGGTATAGACCCAATAAAACGCCCTGAACAGCTTGATTACGATGACTGGGTGAAGATAACTTTGAAACTTTCGCAGTAGATATTTGTTCGGAGGTTCTCTACCGACTGAGCAGAAATACAATGATAAGTGATAGAACCAATGAAATAGATTTCCAAAATAAAACAGGGCTTCGCTCGATTAAAGGTGGGCGAGTTTTGTTGAGAAACTTTTGATTGGGATAACGTAGATCAAAAATAAATTCAGAAATCTCATCATAACGTTTGTATGGGTTTGGACGCACAGCTTTGCGAATGGCTTCATCAACCCACATGGGGATTTCCCTGTCATCATCAAGGACGGACTTATAAACCAATTTCTTTTGTGCATTTTTGGTGCGTGATTTCGCAACTTTTGTGCCGTATGGGAAACGCCCTGAAAGCATTTGGTAGGTGATGATCGCTAATGAATACATATCTGAGCGAGGGGTTCCCGATTCGCCAAGAAAATATTCTGGTGCAGTATATTGGGCTGTGCCGAGCACATTTTGTTGCAAGATAGGGTTGCTTATTTCTAAAATACCTGCAACGTGGGTAGCACCAAAATCGATAATTTTTACTGTACCTGTCTTGTCAATCATGATGTTTTCAGGTCTTAAATCTTGATGTAACATTTCTAACCTGTGAAATGCACGTAGTCCTTTCGCGATTTGCTCAACAATACCACGGACTTCTTCCATGTCTGGCTTGGGATGGTCAATCATCCACTGGGTCACTGTTTGTCCATCAATAAATTCTGTTGCAACGTATAAATAATTATGAGCTCTAGTTTGTGGGCAGGGCTTGAGTACGTGAGGGTTGTTGATGCGCCGCGCTATCCACTCTTCCATTAAGAAACGCTCTAAGTATGCAGCATCACCTCTGAGGTCGACGGATGGTGTTTTGATAATCACGGGTTCGCTTGTTTCTACATCTTTAACGAGGTAAACATGGCTTCGGCTGCTGGCATGAATTTTACGCACAACTTCGTAGCCATCAAACACAGTTCGGGCTTCTAGTTCGGGAGGGAAGGGCAGTGAGGTGAGCTGTTGATAAATTTCCTTAGCATCTTGTAGTGGTAACTTATCCACGCGAACAATTTGAATGGTTAAATTATCATCACTACCTTGCTCTAGGGCATGATTCAAAATGACTTCTGCTGCTTTATCCAAATCGTTCTGATGCTTTTGAATGGTTTTAGTCATGAAAGCGGCGCTAACAAACTCATAAATACCATCGGTAGTTAAAATGAAAATATCATTTTCGGCTAAAGGTAGACTTTGATGGTCAATATCAAGGTGTAGGTCAATGCCCAAGGCGCGGCTTAAATAGCTTTTGTCTTGGGAGACACGAACCCTGTGATCTTGGGTTAATTGTTCGAGTGTGTTGCCTTGTAAATGGTAGATGCGCGTGTCGCCCACATGAAAAAGGTATGCCGTGGTTGATTTAAGAATCAGAGCGCTAAAGGTGCAAACATACCCCCTATCTTTGGCTTCATAGCAATAGCGACTTTGCTTGGTTTGTGCATGCAGCCATGAGTTCATAGCCAACATGACTTGTTGGGCGGACTTTTGTACAGACCAAGCATCGGAAGTACAATAATAATCGTCTAGGAAGCCCGTAACAGCGGATTCGCTAGCAATTTGACTGACATCGCTGCTGCTGATGCCGTCTGCCAAGGTTATGGCTATGCCTTTGCTGCTGAGTTGAGGTTCTTCTGGAATATAAGCGCCATAAAAGTCTTGGTTGATAGGTTTTTTACCTTTGTCGGAATGTTGACCTATCGAGACTTGAAGTTGATTCATGGGCTTATGATAAAAGCACCTCTGCTACAATAGCAAGAGGTGCTTTCAGATATAATTAGACCTTACGTTGCGGTGAAGTTCTAACATGGGTGTAATACAATGGTAAACCAACCAAGACAAAACCACCAATGAGGTTACCCAAAACAGTTGGTAGCTCGTTCCATACCAAATAATCAACCAAGGTGAAATCGCCACCCATAATCATAGAGAATGGGAATAAAAACATGTTCACGATAGAATGCTCAAAACCCATGTAAAAGAAAAGCATGATAGGCATCCACATTGCCATCATTTTACCCGTTGCAGATGTTGAAATCATTGCGCCAACAACACCCATAGATACCATCCAGTTACACATCATGCCGCGAAAGAAGATGGTGAACCAGCCTTCGATACCATGCTCTTTATAACCCAGTGTTCTGGCTTCACCAATATGGCTAACTTTTGCTGCAATAGCACCGCCATCTGTGTTGTAGCCATAAGTTAGAATAAAAGACATGGCAAAAGCGACCATCAATGCGCCACCCAAGTTGCCCAGGAAAACCAAGCCCCAGTTACGCAAAACTTGTTGAACATCCACCCCTGGTCTTTTATCAAGAAGTGCGAGTGGAACCAGCGTGAAAACACCTGTTAATAAATCAAACTTCATCAAATAAAGCATGATGAAACCAACGGGGAATAGTACAGCTCCTAACAATGGAGAGCCTGTTTTTACAGCTACGGTTATCGCAAAAATAGCTGCCAATGCCAAAATTGCCCCCGCCATGAATGCACGGATAAGTGTGTCCTTTGTGGACATATAGACCTTGGACTCCCCTGCATCCACCATTTTGGTGACAAATTCTGATGGTTCTAAGTAAGACATGCTAACTCCTCATTTGTTTTGTTTTTCAACGACTTTAACGCCGTATAATTTATAAGGGTATAGCAAGCTTTGTTCCATGGCGACATTGTTCTATATCAACAGAGTATTTTTGCAGGTGGTCATTTAGTAATCATATAGTGATTATATTTTAGGCATGCAATGCGATATTAAAAGTTTTGTGCGCTGTCTTTGTTTTTGTACAATCATAGTTTAGTGCTAGAATGTATAAAATTTCAAGGCTCTGAAAGTATGAGTAAATGAGAAGGAAGTGGAGCTTGTTTCACGAGCTTCTTTATGAACATCGCTATGAAGTTTCTTGTAAACCAGAACCCGAGTAACAAGGTACCTTTTGTTAGCAAAAGCTAACTTTCTGCTTCATGTTCTATTTCTTCCGTTTTTTCAATCACGGGTTTTGGCGGTCTATGACCTGCTTTGGCTAGAATTTCAATATAAAATGATTCTAAGCCCTGAGTTTCAGCATCTTGAATGGCTTTGGAGAGTTCGCTAACATCTAGCACCTTGGCTTTTTCAAGAGTAGCGCCAAATTTACAATCAAAGTCCCACGTATCAAACCCTTCAGGCAGCGCTTTTTTACGTTCACGTTTGATATAGCGTTTGATGTCACTACGCACCGCATCAACAAGTCTTGCATATTTGGTTTTCGGATGGATTAAGTTAAATGTCTTTTTCATGGATGTCCTTAGGGTGGCTATAAAGCAAAAGCGGCAAGCTATCAAACCTAGGCACGATAGCCACAGGTTAACACTTTTATGGATGACGTTATTTGTTTGCAACGATGCTTTTTTGTTGTGGCATAAGCCCTATGGTCAAGTCTATGTACGCCTTTGGTATGCTGCTAATGGGTTATGCATACGATTGCGTGACAAGTGTCTAAAAATAAGCAGGTTTCGCAGCCAAAGTTTCGTGTAGGATAGGATGAATCATGGCAATTAAATCAGACAAGTGGATTCGTAAAATGGCGCAAGAGCATCAAATGCTTGACCCATTTGTTGATGGTCAAGTCAAAAAGAACGCAAAGGGTGAAGGCGCGATTTCTTATGGTTTGTCATCGTATGGTTATGATGTGCGCTGCTCAGATGAGTTTAAAGTGTTTACCAACATCCATTCAGCCACGGTTGACCCGAAAAACTTTGATGATAAAAGTTTTGTTGATATTAAATCCGATGTTTGCATCATTCCGCCTAACTCTTTTGCTCTCGCTCGCACCGTGGAATATTTAAAAATTCCTCGCAATGTGTTGACGATTTGTTTGGGTAAATCAACGTATGCACGTTGCGGTATTATTGTTAACGTCACGCCCCTTGAGCCTGAGTGGGAAGGGCATGTGACGCTAGAGTTTTCCAATACCACCACATTGCCAGCCAAAATTTATGCCAATGAAGGTGTGGCACAATTCTTGTTCTTCGAATCGGATGAAGAGTGTGAAATATCTTATGCAGACCGCGCGGGCAAATATATGAAGCAGCGCGGCGTGACTGTTCCCAAATTATAAAAGAGATTAGAAATACATGTTATTAGAAAATATTTTAGAGGCAAAAAAGAAAGCGGGTGAACCATCCATATCTTTTGAGTTTTTCCCACCAAAAACCGACAAAGGTGAAGCTAACCTCTGGCAGTGCATTCAAGAATTGAGCCCGTTAAATCCTGCTTTTGTTTCTGTTACATACGGTGCGGGTGGTTCAACCCAAGATAGAACGCGTCGTATTGTGGAGCGCATTAAACATGAAACATCTTTAGAACCCATGGCGCATTTAACATGTGTGGGTTCAACACAAGAGGATTTGGCGGAACTGTTGGGTCAATACAAAAAATCAGGCATGAAAAACATCCTTGCTTTAAGAGGGGATGCACCAGAAGGCGCGGATAAGTTTGAAGCGGTCAAAGGTGGCTTTTCTTATGCTACAGATTTGGTGAAGTTTGTGCGCGAACAAAAGGCTTTTTCGATTGCTGTTGCTACGTATCCCGAAGGTCATCCTGAATCAG
>DQSL01000008.1 GCA_015663235.1 Mariprofundaceae bacterium | reverse complement strand
TACACCTATCGCAATGGATAAAGAACTTCGCTTCGCTATCCGCGAAGGTGGACGCACAGTTGGCGCTGGCGTTGTAACTGATATTAATAAGTAATTAAAGTTAAAAAGCAGCAGGCGATTGTGGAGAAATCTACAGTCGCCTTTGCTGTTTAGTAGAGGAAGAAAAAATGCGCGAATTATTGTCATTAGCATGTGAAGAATGCAAGCGTCGTAACTACACGACAGATAAGAATAAACGGACGATGACTGAAAAGTTGTCTTTGAAAAAATACTGCAACTCTTGCCGTAAGCATACGTTGCACAAAGAAAGTAAAGTTTAAAGTTTAACAAGATAGGCCAGTAGCTCCAATTGGTAGAGCGGCGGTTTCCAAAACCGCATGCTGGGGGTTCGAGTCCCTCCTGGCCTGCCACTGTTGCTTGAATGTAAGATTGTAAGTTTGTTGAATTGAGGTTGAGAAAATGAGTCGTATTGGCGATGCACAAAAGTTTGTACGTGAAGTCCAAATCGAAGCCAAGAAAGTAGTTT
Source organism: Mariprofundaceae bacterium (assembly GCA_015663235.1). Classification (GTDB taxonomy): domain Bacteria; phylum Pseudomonadota; class Zetaproteobacteria; order Mariprofundales; family Mariprofundaceae; genus Ghiorsea. Next base: position 10,498 of record DQSL01000008.1, on the reverse strand, counting down.
GGCCAGAGCGCAAAGAAACTATTCAAGCTACCTTGATGGTGTTTGTGATGGTTATTCTGATTGCAATTTTCTTGTATGGTGTTGACTCGCTTCTAAGCTGGCTTGTGCAGAAGGTGATATAGATGGCAAAGCAATGGTATGTAGTTCAAGCGCATTCAAACTGTGAAGATAAAGTTGTTACATCTTTAACTGAAAATATTGCACGCGCAGGTTTGGAAGATTTATTTGGAGAATTGTTGGTTCCGCGTGAAGAAGTGGTTGAACTTCGAGACGGTCAGAAAGTGATTAGTCGCCGTAAGTTTTTCCCTGGTTATGTTCTGGTTGAAATGGAATTGAATGATGAGACTTGGCATATTGTGAAGTCAACGCAGAAAGTTAGCGGTTTCTTGGGCGGCACAGGTAAGCCGCGCCCAATGCCTCAGGCTGAAGTGGACAGGTTGATTCATCAAATTGAAGAAGGTATTGAGCGTCCTAAACCTAAAGTGTTGTTTGAAATTGGTGAGGCTGTTCGTGTGACAGATGGCCCATTTTCTTCATTTAATGGTTTGGTTGAAGAAGTAAATGAAGATGAAGCGAAGCTGAAAGTGAGCGTTTCCATCTTTGGTCGCCCAACACCAGTTGAGCTTGAGTATTTCCAAGTTGAGAAAGTTTAAGATTATATAGTTTGGCCCGACAAGGATGTTGGGCGTACCGTAAAGAGCGGGAGTAATGCTTATAAGTATTACGCATAAAGATGAAAGGGCTGGATGCCTAAACATCGGTTGGAGAAAAGAAAATGGCAAAAGTATTAGAGAAGCTGGTTAAGCTTCAAGTTCCCGCAGGTAAAGCAAATCCTGCCCCACCAGTTGGTCCTGCATTGGGTCAAGCTGGTCTGAATATCATGGAGTTCTGCAAAGCATTTAATGCGCGCACTTCAGACACGGAAGCAGGTATGCCGCTTCCTGTGGTGATTTCAGTATATAAAGACAAATCATTTGATTTTGTCATTAAAACCCCACCTGCATCAATTTTATTGATGAAAGCTGCGAAGATTAAAAAAGGCAGTGGTGAGCCCAATAAAAATAAAGTTGGCACAGTAACCCAAGCGCAATTGGAAGAAATTGCACAAGCAAAAATGGTTGATTTGAACTGCTACGATGTAACGGCAGGCGCAAAAATCATTGCTGGTACAGCCCGTTCAATGGGCTTGGAAGTGAAGGGGTAAATCATGGCTAAGTTAACAAAACGCATGAAAGAATCACGCAATAGCGTGCCAGAAGGAAATGTAGGTATTGAAGCGGCAGTTGCTGCTGTTCAAGCGCAGCCTAAAGCAAAGTTTGACGAGTCAGTTGATGTTGCCATCAAATTGGGCATCGACCCGCGTCATGCCGACCAAATGGTTCGCGGTACAATCGCTTTACCAAACGGTACAGGTAAAACAGCACGTGTTGCTGTGTTTGCTAAAGGCCCTAAAGCTGAAGAAGCAGAAAAGGCTGGTGCTGACATTGTAGGTGCTGACGATTTATTTGAAAAAATTCAAGGTGGATTCATGGACTTTGACCGTGTTGTGGCCACCCCAGACATGATGGGCTTGGTTGGTCGTTTGGGTCGTGTGCTTGGTCCTCGTGGTTTGATGCCAAACCCGAAATTGGGTTCGGTAACGATGGATGTGACCAAGGCTGTTGCAGCTATTAAGTCAGGTCAAATTGAAGTTCGTGCAGATAAATCAGGTGTAATTCATGCGCCAGTAGGTCGCCGTTCATTTAATGAAAAGCAACTGAATGAGAATGTGGAATTCTTACTTTCAGAATTGAATCGTATGAAACCGTCTTCTGCAAAAGGGCGTTACATGCAAAGCTTCGTGATTTCAGCAACCATGGGTGCTGGTGTTCGCGTAGACTTAAACACGCTTTAAAAAGAATTATACATCAACGCCTTTAAGGGGTGTTGGTGGTAACAAGTTAACTACGAAAGTGGTTGAAGAACGATCCGTCCCAGACTACAGGCGCACCTTCGGGAGCTTAATCGTGAAAGCCAGTACAGATGGAAGTGGTAGCTCACTTGCGCGGGTCAAAAATAAGCAAGGAGGTAAAAGTGAATCGGGAAAACAAACAAACTATTGTTGACGAACTTCATGCTGCTTGGTCGGAATCAGACTCTGCTATTGTTGCACAATACAGTGGTCTAAATGTATCTGCGATGGGTGACCTTAGGGGTCGCCTGCACAATGCAAATGTGACTTTACGAATCGTAAAAAACACATTGGCACGTCGTGCAGCCAAAGATACAAGTTTCGAAGCAGCTGAAGAATTTTTCACCGGTCCTGTTGCAATTGCATATGGTTCAGACCCAGTGGGTATGGCCAAAGCAATTTCAGACTTTGCCAAAGAGAATAAGGCACTACAAATTCGTGGTGGCGTTCTTGATGGGAAAATGATTGATGCAGCAGGAATCAAAGCACTAGCAAGCTTACCATCTAGGGATGAGTTGTTGGCCAAAATGTTGGGCAGCATGCAATCACCTATCAGTGGGTTTGTACGTACTTTGAACGAAATTCCAGCATCGTTTGTGCGCACTTTGGCAGCAATACGCGACCAAAAAGAAGCATAATCGGGTTGATCCGCAAATAATTAATTTAAAAATAAAATAAGGAAATAATTAAAATGGCTATTACAAAAGATGATTTAATCACAGCAATCGAAACAATGTCAGTTCTTGAGCTTTCTGAGCTTGTATCTACATTGGAAGAAAAATTTGGCGTATCAGCAGCAGCTCCTGTAGCTGTAGCTGGTGTTGCTGCTGCTGGCGGCGAAGCTGCTGAAGAAGAGCAAACTGAGTTCAATGTTGTATTGACTTCAGCAGGCGAGAAGAAAATTCAAGTGATCAAAGCTGTTCGCGAAGCAACAGGTCTTGGCTTGAAAGAAGCTAAAGCAGTTGTTGACGCTGCACCCGGCAACGTTAAAGAAGGTCTTTCTAAAGACGACGCTGAAGCTTTGAAAGCAAAACTTGAAGACGCTGGCGCATCTGTAGAGTTGAAATAATTAGCGCATTGCCGCTTTTTGTTTGACGCATAATTGAAGGCTAATCCCTTAGCGGGTTTCTGCTAAGGGTTTGGTCTTTTTTGCGTTGTTGTTTGGATTTGAAGTATTAAAGATTAGATAGAAAAGTATTTGAGGTAACCCATGGGCAAACAAGCGATTGTGAAGCGTATACGCAAGAATTTTGGTAAGATTGACTCAGTCATTCAAATGCCAAATATGTTACAGCTACAATTGAGTTCTTATCAAGAATTTGTAGGTGTAGGTTCTGGATCAACAGATATTGGTGGTTCGCGCTTAGCATCCGTCTTCGGCTCTGTATTTCCTATCCGTGACTATTCTGGAAGTGCTGAGCTGCACTTTGAAGGCCTTGAATATATGGCTCCCCGTTACGATCTCGAAGAATGTCTTCGTCGTGACATAACTTTCGCCCTTCCAGTCAAAGTAAAGCTTAGGCTTAAAACATTTGAGCAAGATGGAAGCAAAGGTAAAAAACGCAAGCTGAAAGAAGTGCGCGACCAAACCGTATACATGGGTGAAATTCCTTTGATGACAGACCATGGCTCATTCGTGATTAACGGAACAGAGCGTGCAATTGTGTCGCAAATGCACAGGTCGCCTGGTGTGTTCTTTGACCATGACCGTGGCAAAACGCATGCATCAGGTAAGTTGTTGTTTAAATCACGTGTGATTCCTTACCGTGGTTCTTGGTTAGATTTTGAATTTGATGCCAAAGATAAATTGTATTTCCGCATTGATTTGCGTCGTAAAATGACAGCAGGCATCATGCTGAAAGCTTTGGGTTTAAGCACCCAAGAAATTTTGAATCATTTCTACAAACGCCGCACATATAAAATTACCAAAGATGGGTATCAAGTAAAATTTGATGCTGAACTTTTCTTGGGTAGTCGCGCTGTTCGTGATATTGAAATTGATGGCAAACGTATTGTTACAGAAGGCAAAAAAATTAATCGTGTAGCGATTAAGAAGTTGACCGAAGCGGGCACGAAGTGGCTGGATATTCCTGAAGAGAACTTGTTCGGTGAAGTGACTGCGCAACCTGTGATGCTTGCAGATGATGAAATGCTGTTGGATGTTAATCACGAAATCACAGAAGAAACTTTGGCTGCTTTACGCACTGCTGAAGTTAAAGAATTTGAATGTTTATTTATTGATGCGTTCAGTCGTGGCCCTTGGTTGGCAGATACTTTACGTATGGATATGGTGCAGTCCAAAGAAGAAGCGCAAGTTGAAATTTATCGCATGATGCGCCCTGGTGAGCCACCAACAGTAGAAACCGCTAAAGCATTGTTTGAATCCATGTTCTTCGACAAATCGCGTTATGACTTGTCACGCGTGGGTCGGATGAAGCTAAATAGCCGTTTGGACATTTCTGATGATGATGTACCATTGGATCAAGGCACGCTTCGTGTAGACGATATTTTATTAACAGTGGATACCTTGCTTAAATTGCGTGATGGCATTGGTGAAGTGGATGATATTGACCACTTGGGTAATCGCCGTTTGCGTTCTGTTGGCGAATTATTAGAAAACCAAATTCGTATTGGCTTGATTCGTATGGAGCGTGCGATTCGTGACCGTTTGAGTACGGCTGAAATTGCTGAAATGATGCCATCGGATTTGGTGAACTCCAAACCTTTGATTGCTTCTGTTCGTGAGTTCTTTGGTTCATCACAACTTTCACAATTCATGGATCAAACCAATCCATTATCAGAAGTAACACATAAACGCCGCCTTTCAGCGCTTGGTCCTGGTGGTCTTTCACGTGATCGTGCTGGGTTTGAAGTGCGTGACGTGCATCCAACGCATTATGGCCGTCTATGTCCGATTGAAACACCTGAGGGTCCGAATATTGGTTTGATTAACTCATTGTCTTCATTTGCTAAAGTGAACGATTTTGGTTTCATTGAAACCCCTTACCGTAAAGTAGAGAAAGGAACTGTAACACGCGATGTTGTTTACCTTTCAGCGATTGATGAAGCTGGACTTATTATCGCGCAAGCCAATGCTAAAGTAACAAGTAAAGGCGCTTTTGAAGCTGAGTTTGTTCAGTGCCGACAAGATGGTGAGTTTTTGATGGTTTCGCCTGAAGAGATTGATTGCATGGATATTTCACCATCACAAGTGGTGTCTGTTTCTGCTGGTTTGATTCCATTCCTTGAGCATGATGATGCGAACAGGGCGTTGATGGGTTCTAACATGCAACGTCAGGCTGTGCCTTTGGTTCGTGCTGAGAAGCCGCTTGTAGGTACGGGCATGGAAGCTGAAGTTGCCCGTGACTCTGGTGTATCTGCTGTAGCACGCCGTGGTGGTGTGGTTGAGCGCGTTGATGCATCACGTATTGTGGTTCGTGTTGCTGATGATGAGCAAGTTGAAGGTGAGCCGGGTATTGATGTATACCGTTTATTTAAATACCGCCGTTCCAACCAAAACACATGTTTCAACCAACGCCCTGTGGTGAAAGTTAATGATGTGATTGCTGCTGGCGACATTATCGCTGATGGACCATCCACTGACCGTGGAGAGCTGGCGCTTGGGCGAAATGTGCAGGTGGCATTGATGCCTTGGCGTGGATATAACTTCGAGGATGCGATTGTCATTTCTGAGAAGTTGGTGAAAGATGATGTTTATACATCTATTCATATTGAACAATTAAGTTGTGTTGCTCGTCAAACCAAGTTGGGCGATGAAGAAGTTACCAGTGATATTCCCAATGTAAGCGAAGATGCGCTTCGTAATTTGGATGAATCAGGCATTGCTTTTGTCGGTGCTGAAGTGAAGGCGGGCGATATTTTGGTGGGTAAAATTACACCAAAAGGTGAAAGCCAACTATCGCCTGAAGAAAAATTATTACGTGCCATCTTTGGTGAAAAAGCATCAGACGTTCGCGATTCATCACTCCGCGTAAAACCTGGTGATGAAGGTGTGGTGATTGATGTACAAGTGTTCACCCGCCGTGGCGATGAGAAAAATGACCGTGCCAAGTCGATTGAAGAAGCATCTGTTGAACAATTGTATACAGATAAAGAAGAAGAACGCCGTACATTAGAAGAAAACGTGCGTCAGCGTTTGCAAGATTTGTTGTCTGGAAAAAAAGCTGCAACCGTGAAAGGTTTGAACAAAGGCGATAAAATTCCTGTAGACCACTTGGCTTCTTTGACTGTGAAAGATTTATCCTCTCTTTCGGTGGATGATGATGCGATTAATACAAAAGTAGCTGCAATTCTGAGTAATATGGATGAAGAGCGCGCTCGTGTTGAAACACGTTTTGAAGAGAAAGTTGCTAAAGTTCGTGAAGGTTCTGAATTGAAACCAGGCGAATTGGTCGTGGTGAAGGTGTTTATTGCGGTGAAACGTAAACTTCAACCGGGCGATAAAATGGCTGGTCGTCATGGTAACAAAGGTGTGATTTCCGTGATTGTGCCTGAAGAAGACATGCCTTATGCCGCAGATGGCACAAGTGTTGATGTTTGCTTGAACCCACTGGGCGTTCCTTCGCGGATGAATATTGGTCAGATTTTTGAAGTACATATGGGGCATGCTGCCAAAGAACTGGGTCGCCGCTTGGATGAAATGGTGCGCGCTGAAACTGCGGCAGAAGAACTTCGCTCTTATCTATTAGAAATCTATGAAGGGGATGATAAAGCGGTTGCCGCGATTAAGAAAATGGGCGCGAAAGAAGTCAAAGGACTTGTGGAAACATTGCGCGATGGCGTGCCTATTGCCACACCAGTATTTGATGGTGCAAAAGAAGCAGACATCACACGTATGCTTGATTTGGCAGAAGTGGATTTGGATGGTCAAACAGAATTGTATGATGGTTATACAGGTGAGAAATTTGACCGCCCAGTCACTGTGGGTCAAATGTATATCTTGAAACTACATCACTTGGTGGATGAGAAAATTCATGCCCGCTCAACTGGTCCTTACTCATTGGTTACACAGCAACCATTGGGTGGTAAAGCCCAGTTTGGTGGCCAGCGCTTTGGTGAGATGGAAGTGTGGGCATTGGAGGCATATGGTGCTTCTTATACCCTGCAAGAAATGTTGACGGTCAAAGCCGATGACGTGCAAGGTCGTACCAAAATGTATGAGTCTATTGTGCGTGGTGAAATGTCGTTTGATGCGGGTATCCCTGAGTCATTCAATGTGATGGTTAAAGAAATGAATGCTTTGGGTATTGATATGTCCATGGTCAAGAAACCGAAAGAAGGCGAAGGAGAATAATCATGCAAGAATTATTTAAATTATTCCAAAAACCAAGTCGTGCTGAAGACTTTGATGGCCTTCGTGTTGGCTTAGCCAGCCCTGAGAAAATTCGTTCATGGTCGTATGGCGAGGTTAAAAAACCAGAAACCATCAACTACCGTACATTCAAACCTGAACGTGATGGTTTGTTTTGTGCCAAAATTTTTGGGCCGATTAAAGACTACGAATGTTTATGTGGTAAATATAAACGTCTAAAACATCGTGGTGTGGTTTGTGAAAAATGTTCGGTTGAAGTGATTCAATCCAAAGTTCGCCGCGAGCGCATGGCACATATCGACTTGGCTGCTCCTGTGGCACATATTTGGTTCATGAAATCATTGCCTTCGCGTATTGGTTTACTATTAGACAAAACATTGAAAGAACTTGAGCGGATTTTGTATTTTGAATCTTATGTGGTGCTTGACCCAGGGCTTACCAGCCTTGACCAATACCAATTGCTTTCTGAAGATGAATACATTGAAGCCTTTGAAGAATACGGTGAAGAGTTCCGCGCCGCTATGGGGGGTGAAGCACTTCGCGAAATGTTAAAAAACATTGATTTGGAAGAAGAGCGTCAGTCTTTGCGTGCACAAATCGCAGCAACAAAAGCTGTCACTAAACTCACCAAGCTGACCAAACGTTTGCAAACTATTGAAGCAATATTGGGTTCGGGCAACCGCCCTGAGTGGATGATTATGGAAGTGATTCCTGTGTTGCCACCAGAAATTCGCCCGTTGGTTCCTTTGGATGGCGGTCGTTTTGCAACTTCGGATTTGAATGATCTGTATCGCCGTGTGATTAACCGTAACAACCGTTTGAAACGTTTGTTGGAATTGAATGCACCTGAAATCATTACCCGCAATGAAAAACGTATGTTGCAAGAATCTGTGGATGCATTGTTTGATAATGCGCGTCGTTCTAAACCAATCGCTGGTAACAACCGTCGTCCACTTAAATCATTGTCTGATGTGATTAAAGGTAAACAAGGTCGTTTCCGTCAAAACTTACTGGGTAAACGCGTAGATTACTCGGGTCGTTCGGTGATTGTGGTTGGTCCTGAACTTAAATTGCATCAATGTGGTTTGCCGAAGAAAATGGCATTGGAATTGTTCAAGCCATTTATCTATCATAAACTTGAAGTGCGTGAGTTGGCATCAACCATCAAACAAGCACGTAAACTGGTTGAGCAAGGTATTCCTGAAGTATGGGATATTTTAGCAGAAGTGATCCATGAACACCCAGTTATGCTTAACCGTGCACCAACATTGCATAGGTTGGGTATCCAAGCCTTTGAACCGATTTTGATTGAAGGTAAAGCGATCCAATTGCATCCGCTTGTTTGTACTGCATTCAACGCCGATTTCGATGGTGACCAAATGGCAGTGCATGTACCACTGTCAACCGAAGCGCAAATGGAAGCACGTTCATTGATGATGGCATCCAACAATGTGTTGTCACCAGCCACGGGTAAACCTGTGATTGTGCCGACGCAAGATATGATTCTTGGTCTGTATTACTTAACACGTGAGCGCCCATTTGAGCCAGGTGAAGGCATGTCATTTTCATCGCCAGATGAAGTGATGCGCGCTTATGATGAAGGCACTGTGCGCCTTCACTCGCGTATCAATTGCCGCATCCGTGGTAAAATTGAGAAAACAACAGTAGGACGTTCTATTGTATCCACTGTGTTGCCTGATGAACTTCCATTCTCAAGCATCAACCGTGTATTGGGCAAAAAAGAAGTTGGTAAATTGATTGAGCAATGTTTTGTCGCGGCGGGTAACAAAGCGACTGTATTACTTGCAGACCGTATGAAACATTTGGGTTATACTTATGCAACGCGCTCTGGCGCATCATTCTGCCTGGGTGATGTGATTATCCCTGATAACAAAGTGCCTATGGTTAAGGCGACTGAAAAAGAAGTTCAAGACGTGCAACAGCAATACCGTGATGGTTTGATTACATCGGGTGAGCGTTACAATAAAGTGATTGATTTATGGACGAATACCACTGAAAAAGTGGCGCGTTCCATGATGGATAACTTGCAAACAGAAGTGGTTCGTTCATCGGATGGTAAAAAGTCTGAAGAAATGACCACATTTAACTCTGTTTATATGATGGCTGATTCGGGTGCACGTGGTTCTGCACAGCAAATTCGTCAGTTGGCGGGTATGCGTGGTTTGATGGCAAAACCTGATGGTTCGATTATTGAAACGCCGATTACAGCAAACTTCCGTGAAGGTTTGACAGTATTACAATACTTCATCTCGACACATGGTGCGCGTAAAGGTCTTGCGGATACTGCACTTAAAACTGCCAACTCGGGTTATTTGACGCGTCGTTTGGTGGATGTTGCACAAGATTCCGTGGTACGTGAACAAGATTGTGGCACACAAACAGGGATTACCATTTCTGATTTGGTTGATGGTGGTGAAGTGATTGAAGCGATGTCTGAGCGTGTGCTTGGGCGTGTCTTGCTTGAAGCAGCCGTTGACCCTGTTTCGGGTGCAGAAATTGCCTCGGCAGGCACGATGATTAACGAAGATTTGGTAGAACAAATTGAGAAATCAACGATTGAATCATTGCGTATTCGTTCGGTGTTGACTTGTGAAGCTGAAGAAGGTGTTTGCGGAACATGTTATGGTCGTGACCTTGCGCATGGCACACCAGTAGCCATGGGCGAAGCTGTGGGCGTGATTGCAGCACAATCTATCGGTGAACCAGGTACACAGCTTACTATGCGTACATTCCATGTGGGTGGTACAGCATCACGTTCTACTGAAGCGGCATCTGTTGAATCTAAATTTAACGGCACAGCTCAGCTTGAACATGAAATTGTGGTAACGGATACCCAAGGCTCTGAAATTGTGATTAACCGTCATACAGAGTTGTTGGTGCTAGATGCCAATGGCAAAGAAGTAGAACGTCATCGTATTCCATATGGTGCGCGTTTACTGGTGAAATCAGGCGAGAAAGTGAAGCTTGGTCAAACCATGGTTGAATGGGATCCATACACCATGCCATTGATTGCAGAAGTAGGTGGTAAAGTTAGCTATGTTGACATCGTAGAAGGCAAAACCATCCGTGAGGAAGTCGATGAAGTCACGGGCATGTCTAGCCGCGTGGTTATTCAAGGTTCTGATGCTGGCTCTGCCGCACTTCGTCCGCAAATGCACTTGGTTGACCCCAAAGGCGCAGATGATGAGCCAATT
>DQSL01000142.1 GCA_015663235.1 Mariprofundaceae bacterium | reverse complement strand
TTTTTGAAGAACAAGCTGAAGTATTGGCGAATGTTTCCTATGATGGGGAGCAATGTATCATGCGTTTAAAAGCACCTAAAACAGCACAATCAGCCAAGCCTGGGCAGTTTGTACATATTCGAGTATCTGATGCTTTACCTCTCCGTCGACCTATTTCAATTATGCTGACCGACCCTGAAAAAGGCACTGTTGATTTATTGTACAAAAAGATTGGCGAGGGCACACATCAGTTAGGAGAACGAAAGAAAGGTGAAATCTTGCCTATGTTAGGGCCTATTGGTGTGCCTTTTGATTTATCTGACATCAGTAAGCGGTATGTGTTGATTGGTGGTGGTGTAGGGGTTCCCCCTATGGTTTTTGTGGCGGATAAACTGGTGAATAAAGCTGATATTGTATTGTTTGCTGGTTCAGAAGTACCTTTCCCATTTGCACTTAAACCATCCACTTTTATGTTGCCTGGTATTGTGGGAAACACGACTTTAACCATATCTTCACTTGAAGAGCGTGGTATTGCCTGCCGTTTGGCATCCAATGCGGGTTTGTATGGCTGTTATGAAGGGCATGTGCCTGACTTGGCGCGTGATTACCTACAAGCTTTAAGTGCTGAAGAAAGGTCGCGATGTATACTACTATCTTGTGGTCCTCACCCGATGTTGCATGCTGTGGCAAAACTAGGGCGAGACTTGGGTATTCCCGCGCAGTTAAGTTTGGAAGAGTATATGGCATGTGCGATTGGTGGTTGTGCGGGTTGTGTAGTAAAAACTATGGAAGATGGGCAAGAAAAATATAGGCGCGTGTGTGTGGATGGGCCTGTATTTGATGCAGATATTCTGCCTGAGTTTGCGTAAATTTTAAGGGTTAAAAGGAAAAAAGATGAGTAGAGACTTTGTATTTACATCGGAATCAGTGGGTGAAGGTCATCCAGATAAGGTTGCCGACCAAATATCGGATAGCGTATTGGATGCTATTTTAGCGCAAGACCCAACAGCACGTGTGGCATGTGAAACCATGGTGAATACGGGCATGGTCATTCTATCTGGTGAAATTACCACATCTGCGATTATCGATTATCAAGAAATAGCGCGAAATGCCATTAAAAAAATTGGTTACAATTCATCGGAAATGGGTTTTGATTATGCATCGTGTGCTGTGTTGGTGACTATGGATAAACAGTCTGTGGACATTGCAGCAGGTGTGAACGTGGGCGAAGGTATTGATTTGGATCAAGGCGCTGGTGACCAAGGTTTGATGTTTGGTTATGCATCCAATGAAACGGATGTGTTGATGCCTATGCCTGTGTATTTGTCGCATCAATTGATGGAAAAACAAGCAGAAGTTCGCAAATCTGGTGTGTTAAAATACTTGCGCCCTGATGCCAAGTCACAAGTGACGGTGCGTTATGTGGACTCAAAACCAGTTGCGATTGATGCGGTGGTATTATCCACACAACATTCAGCTGATGTTAGCCATGAAGATTTGGTCACTGGTGTGATGAAAGAAATTATTCACCCTGTATTGGATAAAACAGGTTTGTTGCATGATAAAACAGACTATCATATTAACCCAACTGGGCGTTTCGTTATCGGTGGTCCAGTGGGCGACTGTGGTGTGACAGGTCGTAAGATTATCGTGGATACCTATGGCGGTTTTGGCCATCACGGCGGCGGTGCATTTTCGGGTAAAGACCCCACAAAAGTTGACCGTTCTGCATGTTATATGATGCGTTATGTGGCGAAAAATATTGTCGCTGCCGAGCTTGCAGATAGATGTGAAGTGCAAGTGGCTTATGCCATTGGTGTGGCACATCCGCTATCTGTTATGGTCAACACTTTTGGTACAGGTAAAGTGGATGAAGAAAAACTTGCAGAAGCTGTGCGTGAAGTGTTTGATTTGCGTCCGAAAGGTATTGTGCAAGAGCTTGATTTGTTGCGCCCTATTTATGCAAAAACAGCGGCTTATGGTCACTTTGGGCGTGAACTACCTGAATTTACATGGGAAAAAACGGATAAGGTGGACGCGCTTAAAGCGGCTGTCGCCAAGTAACAACCTTAGACTGAGGAGCACTGCGCCGATGTTGTTTTGTCATAAAAATAACATCGTTAGGCTCAGTCGTTTGAATAAAAACAACGGTGCTCATATTTTTATATCACGAAAGTGATGCGTTTATAGGAGTATGAGAATGTCTGAATTTACAGATTATAAAGTAGCCGATATGTCATTGGCAGATTGGGGTCGCAAAGAAGTTAAAATTGCGCAAACAGAAATGCCTGGTTTGATGGCGTTGCGCGAAGAATATGCGGGCAAAAAACCTTTGGCTGGTGCGCGTATCGTCGGTTGTTTACACATGACCATCCAAACAGCGGTGTTGATGGAAACGCTTGTAGATTTGGGTGCAGAAGTGCGCTGGTCTTCATGCAATATCTTCTCCACACAAGACCAAGCTGCTGCAGCTATGGTGCAAGCTGGTATTCCAACATTTGCTTGGAAAGGCGAAACGGACGAAGAATTTTGGTGGTGTATTGAACAAACAGTGCATGGCCCTGATGGTTGGACACCGAACTTAATTTTGGATGATGGTGGTGATGTTACCCAACTGATTCATGATAAATATCCTGAACTGCTTGCGGATATCAAAGGTCTATCTGAAGAAACAACCACTGGCGTTCATCGTTTGTATGAAATGGCAAAAGAAGGCAAACTTAAAGTACCTGCTATCAATGTGAATGATTCGGTTACCAAATCCAAATTTGATAACCTTTATGGCTGCCGTGAGTCTTTATTAGACGGTATTAAACGTGCTACTGACGTGATGATTGCAGGTAAAATTGCAGTTGTTTTGGGTTATGGCGATGTGGGCAAAGGCTGTGCACAAGCATTTAAAGGTATGGGCGCAACCGTATGGGTGACTGAAATTGATCCGATTTGTGCGCTTCAAGCTGCGATGGAAGGTTACCGTGTGGTTGATATGAATGATGCCTGCAAAGAAGGCAATATTTTTGTAACGACGACAGGCAATTATCATGTCATCCAGCATGACCATATGTTGAACATGAAAGACCAATCTATTGTGTGTAATATCGGTCATTTTGATAATGAAATTGATGTTGCATCACTCAAAGAATATAAGTGGGAAAACGTGAAACCACAAGTAGACCAAATCATCTTCCCGAATGGTAACCGTATTACTTTGCTTGCCGAAGGTCGGTTGGTAAACCTTGGTTGTGCAACAGGGCACCCTAGTTTTGTGATGTCTGCATCATTTACCAACCAAGTGATGGCGCAAATTGAGCTTTGGGAAAATCATGCCAATTATGCGAATGAAGTGTATGTACTGCCGAAACGTTTGGATGAAAAGGTTGCGCGTTTGCACTTGGAAAAAATTGGTGTGAACCTCACCGAATTAAGCCAAGAACAAGCCGACTACATCAGCGTGCCTGTTGAAGGACCATATAAAGTTGACCACTATCGCTATTAAGAGGCTAACAGCTTGAATAAGGCGTTTATTCTGGGGGTGGCAGTGTGTTTAACACTGCCACTTTTTGGTTGTGCCAGTAAAGATGTTGAACAACGCCAAACATCCATGATGGAAAACCCAAAAGATAAAACTATGAACCGTGGTATTTGGCGTGATATGAGTGATGCAGATAAGCAAGCTTATGCTCGAAAATCGTTGGAAGATGTGGGTGAAAATCCTGATGCCCGTGTATCTGATAGCATGACCAGAGGACAGTTGATGTTACAAGGTTTAGAGGCTGTTTACGCAAAATAAGCTGCAAATACTAACACTCCACAATTGTCACAGCCAACCCACCCAATGATGTTTCTTTAAATTTTACCGACATTTCTTCACCCGTTTGTTTCATCGCAGCAATGCAATTATCCAAAGACATAAAATGTTCACCCGTGCCGTGCATGGCCAAGGATGCAGCGGTATATGCTTTAATCGCACCAAAACCATTGCGCTCAATACATGGCACTTGCACAAGTCCGCCCACTGGGTCGCAGGTCATGCCTAAATGATGTTCTAATGCCATTTCAGCAGCATGTTCAACCTGTGCTGGTGTGCCGCCGCGCACAGCGCACAAACCAGCTGCAGCCATTGCCGCCGCAGAGCCAACTTCGCCCTGACACCCGACCTCTGCACCAGAAATAGAGCTGTTATGTTTAATAATGCCACCAATCGCGCTGGCAGTTAATAAAAAATCACGCACGTCTTGTGCAGTTCCTTTTTCATGGTTTATAAAATAATAAAGCACGGCAGGAATCACACCCGCTGCACCATTGGTAGGTGCAGTAACCACCATATGTCCTGCGGCATTTTCTTCGTTCACAGCCATGGCATAAGCGCACAACCAATCATTCATATTGGTATTGTTTTCGGCCGCAAGTTTCTGCGATAATTGTTTAGCTCTGCGGGCAACCTCTAAACCACCAGGCAATATACCTTCAGTGTTTAACCCCCGCTTTATACATTGGGTCATGGCTTGCCATGTTTTGTCCAAACCATCATCAAGTGTTTGTTGCGTAAGGGTCTGGGTTTCATTGGTTTGTTTCATGGCGGCAATAGACATTCCACTTTTCTCAGCCATGTCTAACATCACTTGTGCGTTGTCAAAAGCATAAGGAACAGAGGCATCATTTTTCATTTTTAGGGGTGCAACCAGTTGTTTTATTTCAGAAGCTGTGTTGACAAAGCCGCCGCCAATGGAGAAGTATGTTTCGGAAACAATCACATTCCCAACATCATCCAAAAGCTCAAAAATCATGCCATTGGGATGTTCAGGCAGTGATTTTCCTGTATCAAATATAATATCGGAGGTCGCACAAAACGCCACACGTTGTTCATCATGAATGGTGATGAAGCTGCTTGACCAAATGCGCTGCGTTAATACATCCAAATCATGGTCTGCCACCTCCTTGGGCAGGTAACCGTGTAAACCTAGGGCAACTGCACGGTCAGTGGCATGACCTTTGCCCGTTGCCGACAATGAACCTTTGAGAGTACAACGAATTTGATGTTTTTCAGACTGTTGTGGCAGGTGATGTTTTAGCGATTGGATAAACGTGTGTGCGGCAAGCATAGGCCCCATAGTATGTGAGCTTGAGGGACCAATACCAATTTTGAACAACTCAAGTGCGCTGATAAACATAAACTACCTCACATAAACAACAAAAGCAGCGTAACAAGCCAAATATTCTAGGTCAAAACAAGGAAATAAGGGCTATTGCGTTAGTTTCTGTTGCAATGTGCGTAATGCGCGACCGCGATGTGAGACCAAGGACTTTTCTTGGGCTGGGCTTTGGGCGAAGGTTTTGTTTAATTCTGGGCAGAAGAACAGTGGGTCATAACCAAAACCTGTGTCTCCAGTTTCTTGTTCTATAATAATACCATCCACCCTGCCCTCTGCGGTTATATCGTCTTGATTGGGCATGGATAAGTGTAAAGTGCAGATAAAGTGCGCAGAGCGGTCTTTTACACCTTTTAAATCATGTAAAAGTTTGGTGTTGTTGGCTGCATCTGTAGCATTTTCACCTGCAAAACGAGCCGAATAGACACCTGGTGCAC
>DQSL01000016.1 GCA_015663235.1 Mariprofundaceae bacterium | reverse complement strand
TTATCATCAACAGTCGATTTAAAAATATCAAGAATGGAATATCTGAAGTTTTCTTTGATGTATTCAAAATCTAGTTTTTTTAGGTCAGAATTACCTCCATGACCATTCTTGATGTATGTTTGCCAGCGACCTAAAAACATATTTTCACCAGATGCTGAACCAACATACATTTTACCAGTAGAGATATCAGTGATCAGATAAACGCCTTTTTGATTTTGCAATGCTGTTTTCCAAGAGTTTTTATCTAGAACTCTCTTCATGGCTGTCCATGAAATATTCACATTCTCATAACCTGGAAACTCTTCATCTTCAAACTTATCTTCAATTATTTGCGAAACATTGCAATCGTCTATTATTGTATTTGCATTTCTTATTAGGTTTTGAACTTTATTATGATACTCAACAATAACGCGACCAAAGTATTTTTGGTATTTTGATTCAATCTTATAGTCAAATCCTACTCCATCATATTTATCCAAATCTTTAGTAACAGTACTTATATTAAAGAGTAGCCACTTATTCCCATCTATTCTGACCAATCCAATAACAGTTTGCCCTACTTTGAATGATTTTTGTTTTGAATAATTCCAAAATAACCATTTCATTAACTCATCGTTGTCATGATTGCGAAAAAAATCTAGTGGGTTGATTGTATTTGAGTATGTAGTTAACAATCTAATTTTATGGTTTTTAAAGTCATTGATTTGTAGAAGGTCATTAAGTTTTATTAGATTCTGCGGCATTAAGTAGTCCCTTTCACATAACTTGGTAATAGCATGACTTGATTTCCCACCTATTAAGCTCCTTTATACGCCCTTGGTTTCCCTGCTATTGGATATTAAGCTTCAAGCAGGGAACAAGGGTCTACCTTGTTGCCATACCGAACTCAGGTCAATCAAAAGTCTAAGTTTCGTTCAACAGCTAAGAAAATAGGGGCAGGGCTTAATTCGCGGATTTTATCGTAATGTACTGTTGAAACTCACCCATTTCCCACCCCTTCTTTTACAACCTACCCATCTTAGGCAAATCACCCACAAGCGGAGCCACATAATCCAGCCAAGCTTGAGTGACATCATTACCTGTTTCATTGATATATTCAAGTTTCATGGATGTTGCTTCACGCGCTACTGTTGAAAGTGGTGTGATAAAGTAGCTGCTGTTGTAAGGCACGCTGCTTTCGCGTTTGATGGCGACAGAACCATTCTCACCCATGCTGGCGGCATGATCCACTGCGTAAGTTCCCACATCACGTGCTTCTTTGGCATCCACATCAGAGACAATGCTTGGGAAGCTGCGTTGCAAATAACCAAATGTATCCGCGCGCACTCTAGCCCCTGCTGGCAAAGCTTCTTTGACCATGGCTGATAAAGCATCACCCAAAGCACCTGTGCCTGAAAGCTGCAAGTTGCCATGCGAATCTTTTTCACCACTTGTGGCAATCGGATGACCATCTGCATCGACAATGCCTTCAGACACTGCCACCACACAACGACCATGTTTCTCCACTTGCTCAACCACATCAGCCTGAAACTGTGCAACATTAAAGGTTGTTTCAGGCAGGTAAATCAAATGCGGACCATCACCTTCACCCTGACGGGCAAGCGCCGAAGCTGCGGTTAAGAAACCTGCATCCCTACCCATCACTACATTAATTTTAACGCCAGATAGGGCCTTGTTATCCCTGTCATCACCCATAAAAGCTAAAGCTACAAACTTAGCCGCCGAAGCAAAACCTGGGCAGTGATCGGTGACTCTTAAATCATTATCAATGGTTTTAGGGATATGAATGGTGCAAAAATCATAGTTTTCTTCTTTTGCCATCTCGGCAATAATATGTGCTGTTTCTGCTGAATCATTACCACCAATATAAAAGAAAAAGCGCACATCATGTTTTTTAAATACTTCAAATACTTTTTCACACTCAGCTTTACCTGGTTTTAAACGCACCGAACCAAGCGCTGCAGCTGGTGTGGTGGCAACTTCTTCAAGTTGCGCTACCGATTGCGTTGTTAAATCAATAAAGTCTTCTTCCATGATTCCTTTTAAGCCATGTTTGGCACCCAAGATGCCTGTAATTGCGGCTTGCTCACGCGCTGCTAAAATCGCACCCACCAACGACTGGTTAATCACCGCCGTAGGTCCGCCCGATTGTCCAATCACCATTTTACCTTTTAACATATCAGCCTCCGCTTCATGAGATATCCAATAGCTTATACAACCCTTGCACGACTGCCAAATTTATGTGCAAAAACTAAACCCTTATTCTAAACATGAGATTATTTACTTGCTCTGCTTTTAAAACATGACTAAAATGCTCCACTTTACAAACGTGTGTTAATACGCACGTAAGAAAGGTGGTTTAAGTATACGTGCTTCGCTTATCGAAAATGACTGATTACGGCATCCTGTTGATGTCCGAGCTTGCCAAAAGCGGTGATGCAACGCAGCGCGCGCCCGACTTGGCAGAAGCAACGTTTATCCCCCAACCTACAGTACGCAAAATCATGACCACACTGATTCAAGACAATCTTGTCGAATCTGTGCGCGGCATCAATGGTGGTTATAAGTTACAACGCCCCGCCAAAGCCATTAATGTACGCGAGCTTATCAGCAGTTTGGAAGGTGATATTGCCCTCACAGGCTGCGAAGAAGCAGGTGATAAAGCTTGTGAACAAGCGCATGTTTGCGGCACGCGCAACAACTGGCTCAAGATTAACCAAGCGGTATGTGATGCCCTGCAAAATATTAGTTTAGAAGACATGGTGGATAAAAGCTTTACGCCCATTTTTACCATGCAAAAAGTTGTACCGATTCGATTACAAAATGGAGCTGCATAACCATGGCAACCAATGAAGAAATTCAAAAAGATTTGGAAAAACGCGAATACGATGCTGGTTTTATCACCGACATCGAATCCGACACCCTGCCCCCAGGTTTAAACGAAGATACTATTCGTCACATCTCAGCCAAGAAAGATGAACCACAATGGCTGCTTGATTGGCGCTTGGAAGCGTATCGCCATTGGTTAACCATGGAAGAGCCAACTTGGGCGGCTGTGGATTACACCCCCACAGACTACCAATCCATATCTTATTATTCAGCACCAAAACCTGCCGATTCAGGGCCTGATAGCTTGGATGAAGTTGATCCCAAATTATTGGAAACTTACGAAAAACTTGGCATTCCTTTGCGTGAGCAAGAATTTTTGGCTGGTGTGAAAAACATCGCCGTGGATGCCGTGTTTGATTCAGTATCCGTTGCCACTACATTTAAAGGCAAACTCAAAGATGCAGGCGTGATTTTCTGCCCTATTTCTGAAGCTGTACATGAATACCCTGAATTGGTGAAACAATATCTAGGTACTGTTGTGCCGCAAGGTGACAATTTCTTTGCCGCGTTAAACTCTGCCGTATTTACCGATGGCTCGTTTGTGTATATCCCTAAAGGTGTGCGCTGCCCCATGGAGTTAAGCACCTATTTCCGCATCAATGCTTTAAACACAGGTCAATTTGAACGCACATTGATTATCGCCGATGAAGGTTCGCATGTCTCTTACCTTGAAGGGTGCACTGCCCCCATGCGCGATGAAAACCAGCTTCATGCTGCCGTGGTTGAACTGGTGATTTTGGATGATGCAGAAATCAAATATGCCACGGTGCAAAACTGGTATCCTGGCGATGAGAATGGCGTGGGTGGTATCTACAACTTCGTCACCAAACGCGCTGAATGTCGCGGTGTTCGCTCCAAAGTGAGTTGGACGCAAGTGGAAACAGGCTCGGCAATTACTTGGAAATATCCAAGCTGTGTATTAATCGGTGATGATTCTGTGGGTAAATTCTTCTCCGTTGCCGTGACCACCAACTGCCAACAAGCAGACACAGGCACGAAGATGATTCATTTGGGTAAAAACACCAAATCAACCATTATTTCCAAAGGTATTTCGGCTGGCAAAGCCCAACAATCGTATCGCGGTTTGGTGCGCATGGGTAAAAATGCTGAAAATGCACGAAACTTCACCCAATGTGATTCATTATTGCTCGGTGATAAGTGTGGCGCACACACCTTCCCTTATGTGGAAGTGAAAAATGCCACCGCAACACTTGAGCATGAAGCGACCACTTCAAAAATTGGTGAAGACCAACTCTTCTATTGCCAACAACGTGGGCTTTCTGAAGAAGATGCGGTAAACATGATTGTGAATGGTTTTTGTAAAGATGTATTTGATGAGTTGCCCATGGAGTTTGCCGTGGAAGCCAACCGTTTGATGGAAGTCAGCCTCGAAGGCTCAGTAGGATAAAAAATTTCACCACCGAGAACACTGAGGCCGCAGAGATACTTAACTCTGTGACCGCTGTGACCTCTGTGGTTAGTTAAAGGTGAAAAGAATGCTAGAAGTTAAAGATTTACACGTTTCAGTTGAAGGAAAAAAGATTCTTAAAGGCTTGAGCTTAACCATCAATGCTGGTGAAGTTCATGCCATTATGGGTCCCAATGGCGCTGGCAAGTCCACATTATCAAACGTCATTGCTGGACGTGATGGTTATGAAATCACATCAGGTACTATTACATATAAAGGTGATGATTTGCTTGAAATGAGCCCTGAAGAACGGGCTTGGGCAGGTGTGTTTCTTGCCTTTCAATACCCTGTGGAAATTCCCGGGGTAAACAATACTTACCTTCTGAAAGCTGGCGTGAATGCCAAGCGTAAACATCAAGGTTTGGAAGAGTTGGATGCCTTTGATTTCATGAAAACGGTGAAAGAAAAAGCGAAGTTGGTCGAGTTAGACCCATCTTTTTTAAGTCGCTCAGTCAATGAAGGTTTTTCGGGTGGTGAGAAAAAACGCAATGAAATCTTCCAAATGGCAGTATT
Source organism: Mariprofundaceae bacterium (assembly GCA_015663235.1). Lineage (GTDB taxonomy): Bacteria > Pseudomonadota > Zetaproteobacteria > Mariprofundales > Mariprofundaceae > Ghiorsea. Next base: position 3,243 of record DQSL01000016.1, on the reverse strand, counting down.
AGACCCTGCATTGGCATTGCTTGATGAAACCGATTCAGGTTTGGATATTGACGCATTGCGTATTGTGGCTGGTGGTGTGAATAAACTTCGTAGTAAAGATAAAGCCATTGTCATGATTACCCACTACCAAAGGTTATTGGATTATATCGAGCCTGATTTTGTACATGTATTGGCAGATGGTGTGATTCAAAAAACAGGTGATAAATCATTGGCAGTTGCATTGGAAGAACACGGCTATGATTGGGTGAAAGAAAACAAATGAGTGTTTTAGCACAAACCCGACAAGACGCTTTAAACCTATTTGAGAAACTGGGTTTACCCACACAACGCGATGAAGATTGGAAATACACCGATGCTTCACGTCTCAAAGATTTACTGCAACCAACCCCAACAGATGCCAATATTCATATCAAAGATATGGGTATTACAGGATTGGATGCCTACCGCATGGTATTTATCAATGGTTTGTTTGCCGAAGCAGAATCCAACTTGCCTGAAGGTGTGAGCATTTTATCTTTGGCTGAACTGGAAAAAAACAGTGTTGGTGAAGATGCTGAAGGCATTGCCAAACTGTTTACTGTGGATACCCAAGCGCCGCTACTCAATGGTTTCAATGCCTTCAATGCTGCCAAAGCCAGCGATGGCGCTGTGATTATACTGGCAGACAATGCGATTCTCACCAAACCTTTGTATATCCTGCATATCAGCAACCAAAGCAATGTTGTGCGCCATAGTTTTATGATTGGCAAACATGCAGAGGCTCAAGTGATTGAACATTTCATCAGCACGGACGATACCAAAGCCTTGAGCAACACATGTAGCTTCGTTGCCCTCAAAGCGGAAGCTCGCTTGGAGCACACGCGTATTCAGCAAGAAGGCAGCAAACAATCTCATGTAGCACGTGTGCAAGTCAAACAATGCAAAGGTTCATCTTATCAATTCCACGGTGTTGAAATTGGTGGCATCTTATCGCGCACCGATTTGGTGGTGAACTTGCACGGTGAAGGCGCATCTTGTGATTTAAATGGCTTGTTTGTGTTGGGTGGCAGGCAACATGTTGACCACCACACCCGCATCGACCACAAAGCACCCCACTGCACCAGCCGCGAGTTGTATCGCACAGTGTTGGATGGTCGTTCGCATGGTGTGTTTAATGGCAAAGTGATGGTGCATGAAGATGCAATCAAAACTGATTCCAACATGAGCAATGGTAATATTTTATTGTCCAAACATGCTGAAATCGACACCAAACCTGAACTTGAGATTTACAATGATGATGTCAAATGCGCCCATGGTGCAACCATTGGTCAGCTTGATGATAAACAATTATTTTATCTTCGTTCGCGTGGTATTTCAGCAGAAACAGCGCAAGAGTTGTTAACCTTTGCTTTTGCCGATGAAGTTTTGGTAGCCATGAGCAATCAAACGGTTCGCAGTTATGTGGAAAAAGCTGCCTTTGCCAAATTGCCGCACAGTGATGATTTAGAGGAAATGTTAGGCTCATGAATATAGACAACATCCGCAATGACTTCCCTATCCTGCATCAAGAGGTGTTTGGTCACCCATTGGTGTATTTGGATAATGCTGCGACCACACAAAAGCCACAATGCGTGATTGATAAGCTGCGCAAGTATTACGAAAAAGATAATTCAAACATCCATAGAGGTGTGCATTCGTTATCTGAGCGGGCAACCAAAGATTATGAAGCAGCACGTAACACCATTTGCGAGTTCTTTAATGCCAAGTCCACCAAAGAAGTCATCTTTACCCGAGGCACAACCGAAAGTATCAACCTTGTCGCTTCATCTTGGGGTGGTGCAAACATTGGGAAAGATGATGAAATTCTGATTACACATATGGAACATCATTCCAATATCGTGCCTTGGCAAATGCTTTGTGAGCGCACAGGTGCAAAGCTTAAAATCATTCCCATGAATGAAGCGGGTGAACTTGATTTGGCGGCTTATGCCGAGCTATTGAGCAAACGCACAAAGCTTGTAGGCATCGTTCACATGTCTAACGCGCTAGGAACCATCAACCCGATTGCCGAAATGATTCAGCAAGCACACAAAGTCGGGGCAAAAGTATTGATTGATGGCGCACAGGCCGCTGCACATATCCCAACGGACTTGCAAGCTTTGGACATTGATTTTTATGCCACATCCGCGCATAAAATGTATGGTCCAACAGGCGTGGGTGTATTGATTGCCAAAGAAGAGCTATTGAATGCCATGCCGCCTTATCAAGGTGGCGGCGACATGATTTTGATGGTGACATTTGAGAAAACACAATACAACGAACTGCCACATAAATTTGAAGCAGGTACACCCAATATCGCAGGTGTGATTGGTTTTGGTGAAGCCTTAAAGTATATCAGCAATATCGGTTTTGCTGCCATTGAAAAGCGCGAGAAAGAGTTGCTCGATTACGCAACAAGTAAAGCACAGTCCTTTGCAGGTTTGCGCCAAATTGGCACAGCAACAAACAAGGCATGTGTGTTGTCATTCGTGCTTGATGGTGTGCATCCACATGATTTAGGCACAATCCTAGACCGTGAAGGTGTAGCGATTCGCGCAGGGCATCATTGCGCGATGCCAGTAATGCAATTTTATAAAGTGCCAGCCACAGCGCGTGCTTCATTTTCTATTTACAACACAGAAACTGAAGTCGATGCACTGTTTGCAGCATTAGAAAAAGCACGAGATATGTTCGCATGAAAACAAATAGCCACAGATACACACAGATAGACACGGATATAAGATATTTATCCAAATTATCTGCGTTTATCCTCGTTCATCTGTGGCTAAAAGAGAGAAATCAAAGATGTTCAGTTTAGGTGATTTATACAAAGAAGTGATTATCGACCACACCAAAGCACCGCGTAATTTTGGTAAGCTAGAGCCTTGCAGCCATGATGCCGAGGGTTTTAACCCGTTATGTGGTGACCAGTTACATGTGTATCTGCAAATCAATGAAGATAACATCATTGAGGATGTAAAATTTGAAGGGCAAGGCTGCTCGATTTCTACAGCATCGGCATCTTTGATGACCCAAAACCTCAAAGGTCAAAGTGTAGAATATTTTAACACCATGTTTGGCGCATTTCATGATATGGCAACCGCTAATATGGATGATGAACCTGATGAAAATGTATTGGGTAAACTTGCTGTGTTGGCAGGTGTGAAAGAGTTTCCATCGCGCATCAAATGCGCCACTTTATGTTGGCATACAGTCAAATCTGCA
>DQSL01000104.1 GCA_015663235.1 Mariprofundaceae bacterium | reverse complement strand
ATTGCCAATGACTATGTAGGCAAAGGTTTATCGGGTGGTCGCATCAGCATTTATCCGCCTAAAGAAACACCTATCAAAGCCGAAGAAAATAGTATTGTGGGTAACACCGTATTGTTTGGCGCAGTAGATGGCGAAGCGTATTTTAACGGTATTGCAGGCGAACGTTTTGCAGTGCGCAACTCAGGTGCAACCGCTGTTATTGAAGGTGTGGGTGACCATGGTTGCGAATACATGACAGGTGGCACGATTGCCATCCTTGGTGAAACAGGACGCAACTTTGGTGCAGGCATGTCAGGCGGCATAGCTTATGTGTTTGATGCTTCTGGTGCATTTGCCAGCCGTTGTAATATGGCGCAAGTCGCCTTGGAAAAAGTTGAAGGCAATGTGGATAAAACGGTCTCCAATGAGTCATTAAACATCCAGCACAACATTGACCAAAATGATGCGCAAACATTATTTAATATGATTTCACGTCATGTGCATTACACCAATTCAGCACGTGGCAAAGAGATTCTAGATAACTGGGATGTTTCACTAACCAAGTTCATCAAGGTGATGCCTGTGGACTACAAACGCGCACTTGCAGAACGCAAAACTGAATCCAAAACTGAGGAGACTACCCATGGGTAAGCCAACTGGTTTCAAAGAATTTGAACGTCAAAACTTAAACTACGCACCTGTTGCTGAACGTGTTTTGCACTTTAAAGAGTTTTCCAAACTTCCTGCTGAAGAAGACCTGAAAACACAAGGCGCGCGCTGCATGGATTGCGGCATTCCTTTTTGCCACAACGGTTGCCCAGTCAACAACATCATCCCAGATTGGAATGATTTGGTGTATCACGGACACTGGAAAGATGCTTTGGATGTGTTGCACTCCACAAATAATTTTCCTGAATTTACAGGTCGTATCTGCCCTGCCCCTTGCGAAGAAGCATGTACGGTGAATTTGATTGGTGATGCAGTCACCATCAAAAACATAGAGCTTGCTATTATTGAGAAAGGTTTTGAAAATGATTGGATTCAACCTGAAATTGCCTCTGAAAAGACAGGCAAAAAGGTTGCCATCGTAGGTTCAGGACCTGCGGGCATGGCATGTGCGCAACAATTGGCGCGTGTTGGGCATGATGTAGTGTTGTTTGAAAAAGAAAATCGCATTGGTGGTTTGATGCGTTATGGCATCCCTAATTTCAAATTTGATAAGGCAGTGATAGACCGCCGCATGACACAAATGCAAGCTGAAGGTGTTGAGTTTCGGGTGAATCAACATATTGGCGTGGATATTCCTGCAAAATCATTGTTGGGTGAGTTTGATGCCGTTGTTTTGACGGGTGGCTCTGAAAAAGCACGTGATTTACCTATTGAAGGGCGCGAACTTAATGGCATTCATTTTGCCATGGAATATTTAACCAAACAAACCAAACGTGTGTTGGGTGATGATATTCCTGAAGATGAGTTTATTTCTACCCATGACAAACATGTGGTGGTCATCGGCGGCGGTGATACTGGCTCGGATTGCATTGGCACATCCAATCGTCATGGTGCAACTTCTGTAACCCAGCTCGAAATTATGCCAGCCCCACCTGAAACACCAAACAAATTGGTCACATGGCCAGATTGGCCGATGAAAATGCGCACGTCATCCTCACAAGAAGAAGGTTGCGAGCGTGACTTTGCAGTCACCACCAAACGTTTTATTGGTGAGAATGGCAAAGTTACAGGCATTGTTTGCGCCCGTGTCGATTGGTCGCAAGATGATAGCGGACAATGGAAAATGACAGAAATCGAAGGCTCTGAGTTTACACTTAAAGCCGATAAAGTTTTCTTAGCCATGGGTTTTGTACACCCTGTTCACGAAGGCATGGTAGATGAACTTGCCGTGGCAAAGGATGCGCGTGGCAATGTGTCTGCTAATATGGATGATTATAAAACAAGCTTGGACAAAGTATTTTCTGCAGGCGATATGCGCCGTGGTCAATCTTTGGTGGTTTGGGCAATTCGTGAGGGCAGACAATGTGCCGCATCTGTTGACACATACTTGATGGGCAATACAGGTTTGCCCCGCTAAATGAATGACCAAGCAATACAATTTAAAGCCGCCATTGAGCGGCTTTTTTTGTTTCTAAATTTTCTAGACTAAAAGCGACTTACCCAAGTATCCACACAGGTTGAAATTTCACCATAAACGCGGCGAAATGTTTCTTCCGACCTACCCATAGGGTCATCAATAGTTTTGCCGCCACAAGGTTGAGATAACAACATCACCTTGCCCACATGTTCCGGTCGTTTTTGCATCAAATGCGTGCGTTGCTCAAGCTCCATCACCAACACCAAACCTGCTCTATCCATATCGGGTGCAAGTAACGCATTGGACATATGTGTACTCATATCCACTCCGAATTCTAAACCAATTTTCAAACCTTTCTCTGGTACTTTTTTACCCTGCATCATCAAAAGGCCACGACTAAACACTTCACCCTCAATGCCTTTTTCTTCAAGTTGCTTGCGCAGATAAAACTCAGCAAACGGGCTGCGACAAATATTACCTGCGCAGACCATCATAATTGGCGTTGGCATAAACATATTCTATCCCTCTTTCCAAAGTGGTTGTTGCCCACTTTCTTTCGTGATGCGTTGCATCAATGTTTGATGCCGCTGCAAGTCTTCATCACGAATCTTAGGGGATGCTCTGCGCACCAATATCGCTGTTTCTTTTTGCTCCGTTTGGCTGCGTAAAGCCGATGGGAGTTGCACATATTCCGATGCAGGTTTTACCCCAGTATCCATACCTAGTGAAAATTGTTTGCCACCAGTCATTGCCAAATACACTTCACCTAGTAGCTCAGAATCGAGCAACGCACCATGCAAGTCTCGATGACCGCGTTCAACCTCAAACCTGTCACACAATGCATCTAGGTTGTTACGCTGCCTTGGAAATTGTTTCCTTGCCATCACCAAAGTATCAATCACGGGCATATCATAGATATTTGGCAAGCCACATGACTCAAGCTCAGCCATGATAAATCCCAAATCAAAGGGGGCATTATGAATCACCAATGTACCGCCTTGAATGAAGTCTAAAAAGTCTTGGGCAACATCCTTAAAAGTAGGTTCATCTTTGACACGGGCATTATCAATGCCATGAATACGCACAACTTCATTGGGAATATTACGTTCAGGGTTTAAATACTGATGAAATGTCCGCGTTTGCATCATATCTCGATTACGCACCTCAATCGCACCAATCTCCACCATTTTATCACCATTTTGTGGTGACAAACCTGTGGTTTCCGTATCCAACATGATTAAACGCATGGTTACCTCACTGCTCTGCTTTTACTTTTTGCTTAGGCTCAAACCATTTGCTTGGCGCAAACAAGTCTTCCAAATAACCGCCCGATGGCAAACCTGCTTCTTCAGCATCAATTTCGTCAACATTTGCATCCGATGCAGGTCCATGAATACGATAAATTTTACGCAAAATACTTTGATCTTCACCTGTTAGGATTGAACCCAACAAAGGTACTTTACTGATAAACACTTCAATGTTTTGCCATGGGCGTGCAACAAGTACAATATCCAATTCACCCGTTTCTAAATCAACTTCACCTGTACCGCCTGCATCCAAAGCAGATGATAAAAAGCCAAGTTGGTCGATATTAAGCTTATGACCTACGAAAGAACCTTCCACTTGCAGCTTATCATACAACAAACCATCACCCACCACGTCTCCACGATCAAGAATTAAATATTTTGGTAAATCAACAATACTAATCGCAGCCAACAAATGTGTCAGCGTGCCGCCTTCCATAATCCGCCCATCATTCACTCTAAGCTTAAAACCACCTTTCATTTCACGCCACCAAGGTTCACCATCTTTATATTCACCATGCCCTAAAAACAAGGCAGCCATGTCGCCTTCACGAAACAATTTATCCAATTCAGCTTGTTTCATTAATGTGCCGAATTCGCCGCCCATCAAGGCTAGCCCTTGCCAACGAAGCGACCCGTCGGCTTGTGTTTTCACTGAGCCTGATGCTTGCAACAATTGCCCTGCGCCGCGAGCCTCAAACAAATGTAACTCATAGTCACCCAACCCGTGCAAGGTAAAGTCTGCCTTTAGCTGCTCCAAATCTGCATCCACCGATACAAAGTGTGCCACATGAACTTGACCCAAGCTTGTTTCATCCGAAGAAAATTTAATACTAACTTGCTCCGCATAACTTTTTTCCCACGCGACTTTGTCAATATTGGCAACCACTGACCAAGGTCGTTCGGACTGTTTTGCATCATCATTATCTTTTAAGTAACGCGACAAAACGGGTTTATCCATATACGCAGCATCCACTTCAAAAGACCAAGGCAATGTTGCATCAAGTGGCATCATCAGCTTCATATCACCCTTAAAAGCTGCGGTTACGACATCATGAAACGCAAAGTTTATATGATTCTTATCCACATCAAACGTGCTCTTCAATAAAAATTCTTTGTGTTTGGATTGCAAGCTATCTATGCGGATAGGCAATATTTCATCACCCAATTGACGACCCGTAAAAGGTAGCTTTATCTGTTCTAGCCCTTGTTTATCAAAACCAATAAAATTATCCCAATCATTAGCTGACAAATCCAAATATCCTGACCATTGACCTGCATTATACTTGACCAACGCCTTGGTCATGCCTTGTGGGTTGACGATGGGTAAAACAAAAGTATCCGTTAAATCTGCTAGCGGTGCATAAGCATCCAGCACTACTTCTTGTAACGCCCAATCTTTGTTTTTATCAATAAAAACCGTTAAGTCTCCCTTCAACCATGGCAAGCTTACTTGCATATCTTTCAAGTCCAAGCCACGTTTGTAGTCCCAAACAGCTTGACCTGACTCTACTGTCATCGCAATGCCTTTGGGAGCAATATGCCATACTTGATTATCGACGGGAACTAAAGAAACCACCACATCTTGCGGCTCATTTTCATCCAAATCCCATGCCAAATAAACTTCGGCACTGGCAGGCGCATCGCCCCAAACCAGTGGTGCAGCCGATTCTGGGTCTAACCAAGTATGCAATGCTCCAACATCCACTTGGCCTGTTGCATTAACATCCATTCGTAATGTGTCCCAATTTATTTGGTAATCGCCAGCAACCACGCCAAGCCCATCATTCAACACTGCATGACGTACCTTGGCTTGCAAATGATGTTCATCCACCAGCACATCACCGGCAATATGATAGAGGTAATCTTCCCCTAAACCCAACGCAATATCTACATCATGGGCGCGGGCTGTGACGTGATATTTCATGTCCAACAGGTTTTGCAGTGTTGGGGCTTGTTTCAATGGTGCAACCCAATCCAAGTCCACCTTCGCACGAACATTACTTATCCGCCCATGTCGCATACTATCCAACCACTGATGAAATAAGTCGCCACCAATCGGCCAAAGCCATGACCATAACAATGGTGCAGCGGTCGAACCGTCCAACGCATCAATATGCAACATATCTTGCTGCCACGAGACGTTGAAATCACCGTAGTTATTCCCGTTTTTCCACTGCACATCAGAAGCTTCAAATGCAACCAGCGCAATGCCTTCTTTGCCTATATCCAACTGCACATCACCCTGTGCCGCAAAAGAAGCAAAAGGAATACGGATATGTACATCATCAAAAGCCAGCAGCCCCTTATCTTCACCTGCCTGAACCTGACTTTGCCATGACCATGTTTGCTGCCCTTGGCGTTTTGCCGTCAACGAAAGCTCAGTTAGCCCTTGAATATATGCTGACCAAGACTTCGGCAACATGGAAAAATCAATCATATTTAAGGTGATTGTTTCGGGTAGTGCGTCATCAGCCAAGCTTATTCTCAGTTCTAACCCATCGGCTTCTAAAGACAAGTTGCTTGCAAATGGCGCTATTTCAGCGTCTGCATGATAAATACTTTGGGTTTCTTGTTGGTATATCCAATTGATTTGAACATTTTCAAGTTTGGTGGTGACATTGGCAGGTGATGTTACACTTGCATTCTCCGCTTTTGAATCAGCATCCAAGTTGATTGTAATTTCACCGCCAGCAAGTGAAACAACTGGGGCGACAGCAGCTCGAAACAACTGAAATGTAGAGTAGGAAAATACAAGATGCGTTCCATGCAATGATATTGTGTCTGATGCAAGATTCACCTTGCCAAGGTCAAACACAGGACCTGAATTCCAACCCATCTTAATGAATGCAATGTCTACTTTATCGGTATTGAATGCCTTACCAATTTTATGTTCGACATGCGCTTCTAAAAAAGAAATATCGGGCGAAACTGAAAAAAGTGCCACAATCGACAACAACGCGATTGCAACCAGCATCAAAACAATCCGACAACCACGAATAAAACAAATTTTTATCATTAGAAAGCACCAAACTTCTGCTTATACAAGTATTATCAACGATTAACCTTTGGCTTTTAGCTTTTCAACTTTCTTTTGCAGTGTAGCCATCAAACCATCAATGCCCTGCCTCTTCAAAATGGACTTAAAGTCCTTACGAAAGGTTGTTACCAGGCTTACGCCTTCTATTTTTATATCATACACTTGCCAACCAGAATCGGTTTGATGCAAGCGATACTCCATAGGAATCGACTTCCTACTGTCTATCACAGCACCTTTAACCCGCGCTTTATCTTTCTTAAACTCAGCATCTTCAAACACAACCTTTTGACCTTTATAACCTGCCAACTGATTGCCATAAGAGAATTCAAGCACTTGGCGAAATAGCTCGGTAAACTCAGTTTTTTTACTTTCGTCCATTTTTCTCCATGGTTTTCCCACACTTCGGCGAGACATTTCACGGTAGTCAAACTTACCTTTCACAACCTGACGAATACCCTCTCTATCGCTGTCATTCACCTTTGTTTTGTCATCCCTAGCTTCCAGCACTGCAATAATTGATTCAATCGTTGAAGCTACCACTTGCTTGGGCGTGGCTTCTTCAGCTATTGCCAATGATGAAAATCCCATCATCAATAAAAATACTGTTACACTTCGCATCATTTGTTTCATGGCGTTTCTCCACTAAATATATATTTTCCAATCATATCTTCTAAATTAATAGGTGATTCTGTATCATCAAACTCATCACCATCTACTAAATAATCTTCTTCAATACCTTGATTGACACGCACAAACTTTTCACCAATCAAACCTTTGGTGCGAACCGAAACCGAAGCATCTGACGTAATATTCACATCCTTGCTCACATTGAGAATCATCAAGGCTTCCTCATTATCTTTCAACGTTACCGATGTTACCTTGCCAACAATTACACCCGCAAGCAGCACATCACTGCCTTCGCGCACGCCGCCAGCATCATCAAAGATGGCTATAAGTTCGTATCCTTTTGTGCCAACACCGCCAACACCACCTAGCTGAACTGCAAGCCAAGTGACACTCAAAATGCCAACCAAAACGAATACACCCACAATCATTTCTATTTTTTTATAGTTTTGCATATTTCTAAACTCCTAAAGGTAAAATGACGTAATGATATAATCCAATACCAATACCATCACCGAACAAATCATCACTGCTTGCGTTGTTGCTTTGGCAACACCTTCTGTGGTTGGCGTTGCTCTTTGCCCCATATACGTGCAAATAATGCCCACCAATAATCCAAAATACATGGACTTGGTTAAACCTGCGTAAACATCAGTTAAAGCAATTTTATCAATGGTTTCGCCAATATACACACCACTGTTTACACCCAGCATTTCCACACCAACCAAATAACCTGCTGCCAAACCCACCACATCAAAAATACCAACCAACAATGGCAAAGCAATGGCACAAGCAACAATTCGAGTGAGCATCACTCTAGCTTGCGGGTTCACTGCCATCATCTCCAAGGCATCCATTTGTTCAGTCACCCGCATGATACCAATCTCAGCGGTAATGCTCGAACCAGCCCTGCCCACAAACATCAATGCTGCAAGTACAGGACCAAGCTCCCGAATCAGCGACAAAGCCACCGCAGATCCTAACAAGGCTTCTGTGCCTACTTTGACCAACATATGATAACCTTGAAGTGCCAACACCATGCCCGTAAATGCACCTGTGATGATGATAATAATCAATGAACCAACACCCACTGCATAAAGCTGCATCACAAAATGTTTACCCTGCCAAGGCGTTGCAAACAGTAAGCGCAGCGTTGATACCGCAAAGATTGATGCATCACCAAGCTTAGCAATAGCATGAATAACATTTCTTCCCAGTTGTCCGATGAAAGCAACCATTATTCTAACCTCACACAGCCTGGTTTATGTGTTAAATCATCAACATATGCCGTTTGGCTTCGAGAGAAAGGAATCGGACCATTGGGGCGACCTTCGATAAACTGTTGCACGCGAGGATCATCACTATTTTTAATCGTGTTTGATTTGCCTTCCGCGATAATTTCGCCTTGCCACAAAAGAATGACATGGTCTGCAATATCTAACCCTGCTTGCACATCATGGGTTACTACCACGGATGTCATGCGCGTTTTCACTGTTGTTTCATGAATCAAAGAGCTAATCACACCTGCTGAAATGGGATCAAGCCCGGAAGTCGGCTCATCAAAAAATACCACTTGCGGATCCATCGCCAAAGCCCGCGCAAAAGCAACACGTTTTGCCATGCCACCTGACAATTGTGATGGCATCATTTCTTCAAAGCCGCGCAGCCCGACTTGCTCCAGCTTCATGGTCACCATGGTATGAATCACTTCTTTATCCAAATCAGTGTGTTCACGCAAAGGAAAAGCAACATTTTCGTACACTGTTAAAGAGTTTAAAAGCGCTGAGTATTGAAAAAGCATACCCACGCGCAGGCGCAATTCATACAGCCGTTTGCGGCTAATTTTCGCAAGGTCTTCGCCGGAAAACATAATCGATCCAGATGTTGGGCTTTCTAAGCCAGCCAAAAGGCGCAGCAAAGTTGTTTTACCTGAGCCTGAACCGCCCAAAATCACTGTCACTTCACCACCTTTGATATGTAAATTTATATCATTAAGGGCTGCAACGTTTCCATAGGTCTTAGTCAGACCTTTTGTTTTTATCATAAACATTCACCAAACATATGCAGAATATAGCCGCTACATCATGCTTGGTGCAACTTAAAATTATTTAATGTGTTGATTTGCTTTATCAAAGCCCTGCACTATATTGCGCAAGCTTGTTTCAAGCGCGGTTAGCTCAGCTGGATAGAGCGTCGGCCTCCGAAGCCGAAGGTCACAGGTTCGACTCCTGTACCGCGCACCATTTATTCAATTGTATGCGGCACAGGTAGATTGATGCCTGTGCTATTTTTCATCAGCAGTTGTTTTACGATTCCTGCATTACCCAAGGCTTTCATGCCCAAACCACGTAGTTTTACCCATGCAGGAAATTGCATTTCAAACGTGCGATGCAAAGCTTCCATGCTCGCCATCGTGGTCAACACATCAGGCATACGCTGCTTCATGTATCGAGTGAGCACATCCATATCGCCCCAGTCTTCTTCAAACTTACGCGCATCGACAATTTCTTGTGCCAATACCATAGCATCGCGCAAGCCAAGATTGACACCTAAACCCGCAAGCGGATGAATGCTGTGTGCCGCATCGCCTATCAGTGCTAAACGTGGGCGCACGATATGTCTTGCCAACTGTGCTTGAAGTGGAAAAACTGCGCGTTTACCCACTTCTACAATGCCACCAAACACACCACCTACTTCAAGGTTTAATTCATGTAAAAAGTCTTCATCGGACAAAGCCAACAATTCATCAGTCCGTTCGTTACTGGCACTCCACACAATGGAACACACATCACCTTTCATGGGCAACAATGCCAGTGGCCCTGTAGCCAAAAAGCGTTGCACAGCCGTGTTTTGATGTGAAACCCGTGGTTTCGCCGAGGCGACAATACCTTTTTGCTGATAATCGCGTTTAAACACATCAATGTCCGCTTGTTCGCGCAACCATGACCTGCCGCCATCAGCACCCGCAATCAATGGTGTGTACAGCAGCCGCCCGCTTGCCAACAAAACTTCTACATGACTTCGTTTCCACGTCACACGTTCCACACTTTCAGGACAAAGCAGCTCAACATCTGCACTTTCATGAACGGTGTCTTGCAGAGCTTCAATCAAATGTTGGTTTTGCAACAGCACACCCAATTTATCTTCGCCAATTTCTAAGGATTCAAAACCAATGCCACCCTGTTTTTGCCCATCGAAAATACGCATGGATGTCATATCACCCACTTTGTCTTTGAGATATTGCCAAACACCCACGCTTTGCAAGATATGCACATTGCCTTGCACAATAGCTGATACCCGACAATCCAAATCCAGCGATAACACAGGCTGATATGCTGCCCGCTCAATCACCACAATATGCAAACCCGAATGCCGAAGTGCTGCTGCCAACATCAACCCCACCATGCCACCACCCACAATCACCAAATCGACTTGTTCTGCTTGCTGCGTTTGTTTCACTTGTTTATTCATGATTTAAGACCTACCTGTTGCCCAACACCTGCGGCTTGCTGCAATAAAAACTGTTTGCAAAAGGGTGTGTTCTGCATGGCATTTAAACCCAAACCGCGCAACCATCGTTGCGGTACAAATGATGATGCAAATGTTTCAAGCACACCTTCGGTAAACCCTGCCACAGCCAAGGTGTCCAAACGTCTTTGCTCCGCATATGTTTGACCCACAATCGGCTTATTCAAACCTTTCCCCGCCCAGTTTTGTTGTAAAATATCTGCCAACACTGCCACATCACGCAAACCAAGGTTCATCCCCTGCCCTGCAATCGGGTGTATAGTATGTGCGGCATTACCAACAAGCAGCACATGTTGCTGGGCAAAGCTTTTGGCAATACGCAATTCCAAAGGAAAACTTGCCCGCTCTCCAACGCTTATTAACCTGCCGATTTTTTCACTGACTTCCGAACCCACTTCTCGCGCAAGTGCATGTTTAAAACCTTCATCATTCAGCGACAAAAGCACCACGCCTATTTTGGGTGCAACAGACCACACCAAAGAAAAACGTCCATCATCCAGTGGCAAAAGTGCCAACGGTCCATCTTCTTTAAAACACTCATAAGCTGTATCATTATGACCATGTTCGCACTGGATTGAAGCTACAATACCCAAACGATTATGGTCCCAGCCATAGGTTTGAATACCCGCATATTTACGCACGAAACTGTTTGTGCCATCTGCACCCACAAGTAAACTTGCTTCAATGGTTTGCTCACCCTCAGCCATGTGTATATTCAGTGAAACACCATGTTCATCTTGAAAAAACCCCAAGCAACGCGCACCATAAAAAGTGGTGACAGAAGATGAGAATTGCTTTTGAATCGCTTGCAATACATGGCGGATTTCCAAGACATAACCCAACGCAGGAGCATCATTCAACGCTTGGTGTGACATATCCATTTTGCCTGCATTACCAGGCTCAGATACCGCAATGTGTTTAATCCAGCCTGCACCTTGCTGCAATATGTCTTGCCATAGCCCAAGCTTATCCAAATAACGAGCTGAACCTTCATTCAAAGCAATCACGCGCTCAGGGTTGGTCGGTGCAAAGGATGGCTGCATCACATCCAACAAGGCGATATTGTAGCCTTGCTTCGCCAAATCCAAAGCCAACGCACTGCCAATCACACCCGCGCCAACAATGACCATATCGTATGTTTTTTTCATACCCCAATACCCCTCACATGCTTATGGGAACTGTAAACCTCACTTGGGTTTTCGTCTATACTTTTACGAGCTGGTTTCAAAAGTGAACATCGCAGACTAGTCTTTTGCCATGAGCATTGTAGGCATTGGCACAGACATCGTACACATCCATCGCATCGAGCAATCTTTTACGCGCTTTGAACAACGGTTTATTGATAAAGTGTATACACCTGCTGAATACAAACTTGCCCAACAGCGAGGCACGATACGCCGCCTTGCCATGTTTTTTGCGGCTAAAGAAGCCACGGCTAAAGCACTTGGCACTGGGTTTATCGGTTTTGGCATGAAAGATGTTGAAGTGATTTATTTGGATAGCGGTAAACCTGAAATTGTATTGCATGGCAATGCCGAAAGCCAAGCTTCGCTCTTGGGTATTTCGCATTTACATGTTTCTTTAACCGATGACGCAGGCACAGCCATGGCATTTGTGGTTGCTGAGTCAAACAGCTAAGAAACACCTGAACCTTTATTTCTGCTTCTTGTCCGAAGCCTCTTCATCCAATGGTTCAATCTCACCTGTGAATTCGATGTCTATTTCCGTGTAAGCAGTTTTTTCAACCTCAGACTTATCTTCTTTCAGCTCTTCTTCGACATCAAAATCAACTTCCAACATCAAGTCATCATCTGTCGTTTCATCAACCTTGCCCCATTTTCCAATGTCACCCGTATCCATAAATTCAGGTTCACCAGCGAGCTTGGTTTCAAACGACGGGTTTACAATGTCAGCATCACTTTTCCACTTTTCTAAGTCTTTTGCGTTCATCACCACAGTTTTATCCATGAAGTCATCCGCATCTTGGTCTTGAGTAGATTTACTTTCATTTTTCGTATCAAGCAGTTGTTGCGATGAGGTTGCTTCCATATCCAAATCTGAAATAGCCAGAAGACTTTCCATCTCTTCTGCCTTCAAATTGGATACTTTAACGCCTTCAGCCATAACCTCACCTGTAAAACTAATCACGCGCTCATCTTGTAATTTATGCCAGATATCATCATCAAACAATGAACAAAAGCGATTCCATTTCACCTGATCGTATGTTTCATACAAACTTAGAAGTGCCGCATTTCTATCAACCACACGCTCTTCTTGGTGTAACATTTGAATATATGATGCCTGAATCCTTGGCTGTGTTTGAGCACTCCTAGACATGGCTTGATAATACTCTTCAGCAGCTTGCCAATCTTGTTTCTGCATCGCCACTTCAAAACATGCAGGATAATCTACATATTCCTTTTCACTTTTTTCATCGATGTTTTTAAAGCCAAGCGTTTCATTCGCCAACCACGCATTCGCACTTCCTGCTTTATCAACAACGTCTGTTTCATCAATTATATCCATTGGGTGTTTGGCAACAGGAAAGTCACTTTCTGGCAACTCCTCTAGAGGTAATACATCATCATCTAAGGTATTATCTGTAAACATGGGCTGCATAATGTCGTCAACATTGGAAGTGTCTTTCTTCGACTCAGGTTCAAAGTCATGCTCAGCATAAATATTTTTCAACTGCGCCTTTTCTAACTTTTCCTGCCACCGCGCGCGCTGCCTTCGGTATAAAAAGAATATCACCAATAAAACATTGATGACCAAAAGAAGTAAAAACCACCACCAACCATAGCTTTTTTCACCCGTATTTTGAGAGGTGCCTGCTTTGGCTAAAGCATCCACTTTTTGATGAAGCGAACGTACTTCTTGGGCAAGGTTGTCTACTTTTCCACCAATACCATCAATGCGAATATTCGATGCCATCACTTGCTCATACAATGGCTCCAACTTTTCTAATCGACTTAACACAACAGCATCGCTGATGGATGTATCTGTTTGGGATGGCGCATCTAAGCTTTCCGTCATACCCAAGGATACCCGACTACGGTATTTTCTTGCTGGTGTTTCATCCTGCAAAACTTTTGCGACTGGTTTAGTTTTGTTTACGTGTTTCTTTTTTTGTTGCAACACTAACTCCAAGTCTTGGAAACTTGGGGATTGTAAAAAGGCTCGTACACTTGCCTCATTAGGCACTTGAAGAAAAGCACCTCGTTTGAGTATATTGATGTTATTGCGTTCAAAAGCCTGTGGATTGCTATGGAAAAGCGTCAGCATCACTTGATGATTTGAAAAACGTTTATCTTTGCGTAAGCGGTAGGCAATTTCACTCAAGTTATCGCCCGATTGAACAGGTCCGTAACTTGTCCGCCTTGCCCATTCCGATGTTGGCAACGCAATAAGTGCGGGCTGGTTCGCAGCTTGTTTTTGCACACCTTCACTCGCAATCGGCGTTGATTCTTTAGTAGGAAAAGCCTCATTCGATGGAGAAACAAGGTTTGCCGTCTCACTCTCAAACGGAACTAGTTTGCGCCACGCTGGGTCCAAAAGCAGTTGAACTTTCTTATAAAAGTTGCCTCGTCCGCGTTGAACCTTTAAAATAATGGTAAGAAATGATTCATCAATCGCTTGAGAAGAAGATACTTTAACCGATAAAAAACCTTCATCTTCAAGCACATCTGCACGCAGCAAGGCATAGGATTGGGGTATATTTTGCTCAAGAATTTGATATTCTTTTCGTGTTGCCAGCGTAACTTGAAACTTGCCTTTACGCTCTTCATCACTCAAAATTAAAGGTACGCGAACATCCAGTGGTTCACCCAAGTAACTCTTGATTTCGGCATCACCAAAACCTGCCGCAGAAGCAGTTGAGCTTATGAGCAGGCAGAAAAGAAGCAAACCTATTCGGGTAAACATAGGAGCCAAGCCTACCGAAAGATAGGCATAAGTCATTGTAAATAATGAATTAATCACTTCTAATTAGCATTCCTTATCGCATCTGTAACTTTTGTCACCGCTAACTTTTCTAATGCAAAGCTAAAAAACTTGCCTATTCTATCCCATGTAAGGGGTTTCATTAGGAGTTAAATTGGATATTTTAGTCTACATTTCATGGGTGCTTAGTGCCTTATTTGTGCTTATTCTACCTTGGTTTATCATCATACTTGGGCAGAATAAAACACTGCAAAAACAATTGCTTGATAGCAACGACATTTCACATCAAAACATCAGCCTTGAACAGCAACTTCGCACAGCCAACCAGCAACTTGAACAAGCTCAGCAACAAGTATGCCAATTGCAAACTGAAAACAAAGACTTCAACACTTCACTCACTAAGTTGCAAACCGAGCATAAAATGATGCAGCAAAGCAACAGTGAGAAGCTTGCCTTGCTTGAAGATGCCAAAGCCAAGCTTGCGCATGAGTTCAAAGCCCTTGCCGAGCAAATTTTTGAAGCCAAACAAGCCAAAATGACCTCATCCAGCAAAGAAACATTGGATACCATCATCAAACCCATGCAAAAAGAAATGGCAGATTTTAAAAATCGCATGGAGCAAGTGCATAAAGAAGATATTGAAGCGCGGTCCGCCCTTTCTCAACATTTATCCCAGCTCAAAGAGCTGAATCAGCAAATGAGTCAAGATACCTTAAACCTCACCCAAGCCCTCAAAGGTGATAGCAAAGCCCAAGGCAATTGGGGTGAAATGATTTTAGAGAAACTCTTGGAAAGCAGTGGTTTACGCGAAGGTTATGAGTTTGAACGCGAACAATCTTTCATCAATGATGAAGGCAAACGCCAGCGCCCTGATGTCATCATCCGTATGCCTGGTAATAAGCAGGTGATTATTGATGCCAAAGTATCTTTAACGGATTATGAACGCGCAGTGTCCGCCCAAGATACAGAAGCACAAAAGCAACACATCCGCGCCCATTGCAAAAGTATTCAGACCCATATTCAAACCTTGGCAAACAAACGCTACGACCATTTGGAAGGCATCAACTCGCCCGATTATGTATTGATGTTTATGCCCATTGAAGCTGCTTATTTGATGGCAATTGAAGCAGACTCCAGCATCTTTGAAGCTGCATTTGATAAGCGCATTGCCGTGGTCACGCCGTCCACCCTATATGCTACACTCAAATTGATTGAACAACTTTGGCGCTATGAACGACAATCAGAAAATGTTGCCAAACTAATGAATCGCGCAGGTTTATTGCATGATAAAGTCGCCGATTTCATGAAATCCTTTGAAGATGTAGGTAGCCGCTTAACCCAAGCCCAGTCTTCCTACGATAAAGCTTTTGGACAAATAAAATCAGGACGTGGCAGTGTGTTAAGTCAAATCAAAACCTTGGGTGATTTGTCAGGCAAAGCCAAAAAGGAGATCCCCGAACACTTATTGGAAGACAACACGCCCAGTCTTTCCGATAAAAGCACTAAAACATGAGCCACATCCGATTATTTCAACCCAACCTTATGAAGCTTCGCCTTAGCGAGCTTGCCCCCATTCCCGAAGACCACCTCATTGTTTTTAACAACCATTGCATCTCGCTTTAACCGTGATGTTTCCACGATGAGCACAGCTGTTAGGAAGCTGGAGGGGAGGTTGCAAAAGGATGAAAAACTTAGAAGAAAGCTTGATGTCATTCAGGAAAATATCAAGTTATGAAAGCCTGACCCTATTTTTGCAAGTAGGATTTTTGTTTTCGTTGATAGGGTGGAGAGTGATATGATGATAGACTTGACCCCGTTCGTGCATGAGGGGCATGCGTTAGCATGTCCCTCTCTATGCTTTTGTTAGCCATTGATTGGCTCAATATGCTTACACTTTGGAAAACTACTACATGACCAGAACTCACTGCCAATATTTTTACCTTTTTTTGCAACCTTTTTGACCATTATAGCCGAGCATTTAGGGCAAGTTTTATTATCAGAGGGGAGCGTTGGTTCTGTAGTTTCTTCTTTAATTGCTGGTTGTACCTTCGATAATTGAAGGCTGGGGAGAAAAGACGAAATAGATTTTCTTATGTCGTTCAGGTTATAGGTTGCCTGTGCAGCAACCTGAACAAGTGGAACACCTGCTGCCTTGCATGCCCCTTCCAAAAAAACATCTCTATTTTTTCTTTTTTTCGAGTTATGTGAACTATCATTTAACTCTATGGCACATAAAACAGACAGGTCTTTTTTTGAGCATAGAATGAAATCAAAATGCTTACTGGATATTTTATTGAATGCTTTTTGCCTATCACTTGCAGACATTCCTTTTTTTGTGGCAAGGACATCTGCTACCCGCACCTTCCCAAATACTTGAGCATCGTTTCCCACAACTTGCATTAACACACCAAGAAATGAGCGTTCTGCTGGCGTAAAAAGAGCATCTAGCTTTCTGTAAGGGTAATCAATTTCATCAGCAGACTTACCTTTTGATAAAATGATGATAAGTGCAACGACAACGGCAATAATAATGGCAATTACTATCCAGCTCATTTATTCAACTCCCTTGATGGCTAACATTGTTGATACGTGGAAAAAATCCATGTATTTTTTCGTTATATATGGACATAGTTCCTCCGTATCCCGTATTATACTGGAAACACGGAGGTGTAGCATGT
>DQSL01000058.1 GCA_015663235.1 Mariprofundaceae bacterium | reverse complement strand
CTAATTTGCTGAAATTGGAAGTTGAAGCCAACAAAGCCCTTGTTTACCATCACAAGCCGCAAGTCCTGCCTGATGCGGCCGTGCAAAACTTATATACTGATGCACAAAAACAAATGAATATTGCAATCCTTAATACCGAAAAAGGCAACCTCAACCTAGCAAGGCAGGCAGTAGAAAAATCAACAATCTTGTTTCATAAAAGTATTGATGCTGCCATGCTTGGATTAATCGAGCAAAGTGAGCGCGCACTCGATCAGGCCGCTAGTGTTGGTGCAAAAAAATATGCGCCTCGAACTTATGGCAAAGCCGAACAAGCTTTTGAATTCTTAGAAGCATACAGCGAAGATATTCAAAACCCTGTGGGCGAACGCGAAGGCATCACGCGACCTGAAAGCATCGGCTATGCTTTAGAAGTAGCTGTGTTTGCACAAAAGCTTGCCATTAAAGTTAAAAGCTGGAAGCACGACAATGGAAGCTATGAAAAGCTGACTTTAAAAGCGCGAGAAGACAGGTTGCTGCTGGCAAAAGCAATGAAAGTGCCTTTGGATTACGATGATGTTGAAGTGGATATTGAAGCAAGTGAACTTTTAAAACATGTGCAAAACTTACAACAAACATTAGACCAAGAACGCGAGCAACATCTCGCAGAGCTGGTTGCCAAACAAGAGCGTTTTGATGTTCAGTTACAACAAAAACTACAGGCGCAACGCTTAAAAGATAGCAAGGCTTTTCAGTCTAAAGTTGCCAATATCAAGTCTGCGTTTAACAGTAAACTAAACCGCGAAACCTTTGAGAAGAAACGCCAACAAAATATCCGTGATTTATTCTCCGATGGTGAGGTTGATATTATCACCAACCTTGATGGCTCGCTGATGATTCGCGTGAAAAAGCTTCAATTTGGTTCGAATAGCAGTAAGGTTGATGGGCAGTATTTTGATTTATTGGGTCGCATTAAAGAGGCACTGGATTTGTACCCTGCTCGCAATATTGTCATCGAGGGGCATACAGATAGTTCAGGTGAAGCCAGATCCAATCGCAAGCTGTCATTGGCTCGCGCAGAATCGGTGTTGGAATTTTTGATTGCTTCGGGCATAGATGCAGAGCGCATCAAAGCTTTGGGTTATGGCGAAGCCAAACCTATCGCCACCAATATGGTAAAAAAAGGGCGCGCTATGAATCGTCGCATTGATATTCTTATTCAAGCACCATCATGAGTATTGACCAAGAACTATCCACACACAAACAAGCATTATGGGATGAGGCGCAAGCTTTATTAGATAGCGACCTGCCTGAACATGACTTTAAAATGTTAAGCAATGTACTTGGTGAAATGCGTAAAGGTTTGCAAGTGTTCAAGCCCTATCAAGCTTGGCGAAAAGTGAGTGTGTTTGGTTCTGCACGCACCCAAGAAGACCATGCCCAATACCAACAAGCCAAAGCATGTGGTAAAGCACTCAAAGATGCTGGTTTTATGGTCATCACTGGCGGCGGGCCTGGTATGATGCAAGCTGCCAATGAAGGCGCTGGTCGAGAAGTATCATTTGGTATTGGTATCAACTTACCCATGGAACAACAGCTTAATCCTGTGGTACATGAATCGCCACGCAGCTTTAACTGCAAGTATTTTTTCACGCGTAAATTTTTCTTTCTCCGTGAAAGCGATGCTGTGATTCTTACCCCTGGTGGCTTTGGTACTTTTGATGAAAGCTTTGAATTACTCACTTTATTACAAACAGGACGCAACCCGCCAATTCCTGTGATTATGCTTGAAGCACCCGGTGATGATTTCTGGGGGCCTTTCCTTAAATCATGGGTGCGCAGGCTGCTGGATGACGGGTTGATTAGCCCCGATGACATGGGTTTGATTTACCACACCGACAATGCAAACGATGCGGTAAAACATATCGAGCAATACTACACCAATTACCATAGTTTTCGATATGTGGGCAACCGTGTTCTGCTGCGAATGAACAACCCTTTGTCCGAGCAATCTTTGGAACGCTTGAATGCAGAGTTTTCTAATGTCCTACACAAAGGCAGTATTGAGCAAGTGTTTCAATGGCCTGAAAATGATGAGCCTCAGTATGCGCATTATCCGCGCCTGCGTATGCAACTGAACCACGGGCGAATGAATATTTTGCCTCAGCTCATTCAGCGCATGAATGCTTTGTATGCGCAAGAGCATCAATAGTCAGGAATATTTAGTAAGTCTTCCGCTTGCTCCAAGACAAATATTTTGAAGGCTTCTGGAATAGCAGCAAAGCGTTTGCCATCACGATACACAATATGCCATTGCCGTTTGATAGGGAAATCTTCAACTTCCAAAACAACAAGTCGTTTAAGTGCAAGCTCCATTTCAATCGTATGCAGCGACACAATACCCAAACCAAGCTCCGCCATCACTGCTTGTTTAATCGCTTCCGAACGGTTCATTTCCATGCCTGCAATTAACTCTAAATTATGCCTGTCAAAGAACCGTTCAACTGCCATGCGCGTCCCTGAATCTTTTTCGCGCACAATAAACGGTTCATCTGCCAAGTCTGCCAATAAAATGGGCTGCTTTGCAACCAAAGGATGCGTGGGTGCTGCGATCACCACCAAAGGGTTATCTATAAATGGAATACCTTTCAAATGATGCCCAGATGGTGGTTTACCCATAATTGCCATATCCGTGCGGTTCTGCTCCACAGCATCCACCAAACCCGCGCGGTTGGTTACATCCAGTGTAATTTCAGCACGTGGAAACTGACGCTTAAAAGCAGCAATCAATTGCGGGGCGAAGTAGTTGGCAGTCGAAGCCATGGTCAAGTGAAGCTTACCTCGCTCAACGCCTTTAAGCTCATCAAGCATTAACTTCGCCTCATTCATTTGTTGCGCAATAGATTCCGCATACGTCAGCAACTCCTGCCCTGCTTCGGTCAGCGCTACCTGTTTACCAACACGCTCAAACAAAGGCATACCTACATATTCTTCGAGTTGTTTCACCTGCATAGATATTGCAGGCTGTGTTAAGAATAATACTTTGGCTGCAATGGTATAACTTTGATGCTCTGCAACCATTGCGAAAATTTTTAATTGTTTAAAAGTGAATGCCATGTCAGGATAGTATAAGAAAAACTTATGCTTGTCATTATAAGCTTTGATTGTACATGATAGTTGCCCCGTGTACAATTCGCCTTGTCGGAGGGAGTTATTTCTTCGATAAAAAAAATCTTGGAGGATTCACTCAATGGATCAATCGAATCGTTACGCTGACTTAAGCCTTAAAGAAGAAGACTTAATCGCAGGTGGTAAGCATCTTCTTACTGCATATAAATTAAAAGTAGCACCTGGCTATGGTTTCTTAGAAGTAGCAGCACACATTGCAGCTGAATCTTCTACAGGCACCAACGTTGAAGTATGTACAACTGATGATTTCACACGTGGTGTGGATTGCATGGTATATGAAATTGACGAAACTGCATTTGAAGATGGTTTCGGTCTTTTCAAAGCGGCATACCCAATTGAATTGTTCGACATCAACATCACTGATGGCAACTACATGGTTTCACAAATGCATTCATTGATTCTTGGTAACAACCAAGGCATGGGTGATCACGTAGGCCTTCGTTTGTTGGATATCATGGTTCCAAAAGCAATGCTTGATAAGTTTGATGGTCCGAATGTTGGTATTAAAGATATGTGGAAAGTTTTGGGTCGCCCAGAAGTTGATGGCGGTTACATTGCTGGTACAATCATCAAGCCTAAATTGGGTCTTCGCCCTGAGCCTTTCGCTAAAGCTGCATACCAATTCTGGTTGGGCGGCGATTTCATTAAAAATGATGAGCCTCAAGGAAACCAAACTTTTTGCCCAATGGATAAAGTTATCCCATTGGTTGTTGACGCGATGGATAGAGCACAACAAGAAACTGGCGAAGCTAAAATCTTCTCTGCAAACGTAACTGCAGATTGCTACAAAGAGCTTATCGCTCGTGGTGATTATGTTCTTGAGCAATTCAGTAAAATCAACGCTGAAAAACACGTTGCATTCTTGGTTGATGGTTTCGTAACGGGTGTACACGGTGTAACAACTTGTCGTCGTGAGTTCCCAGACACTTTCTTGCATTATCATCGTGCAGGTCATGGTGCGGTAACTTCTTACAAATCACCTATGGGCATGGATCCATTGGTATTCATGAAGCTTTCTCGTTTGATGGGTGCTTCAGGCATTCACACTGGCACGATGGGCTTCGGTAAAATGGAAGGTCATGG
>DQSL01000124.1 GCA_015663235.1 Mariprofundaceae bacterium | reverse complement strand
CTCCGTTCTTCACACGTTAAGTGGTGATAATGTTTTCCCATGACAGCAATTTAACCTCAATCGCTGTTGCACTTATACCTTGAATCCGCCCATCTATCACCGCATCCAAATAACAATCATAGCTTAAAACTTTGGCTGGAGAATTGCTTAGCATCCTATAAACCTTATGTTGTAGGAGCTTGGGCATGGATGAAGGCATTTCGATTCGGAAATTATTGCAGGTGATGGTGGATAAAGATGCCTCCGACCTTTATCTGATGGCTGGCGCACCCCCAGGTTATCGCATCCAAGGCGCGATTAAACGCATGGGCAAAGAGAACTTTAGCCCCGTCATTATGGACAAACTCGCCACACAACTGATGACAGAAAAACAAAAGGTAGAGTTTGCCAACTGTATGGAAATGAATGTGTCCGCTGCATTTGCTGGCATGGGCAGGTTTCGTGTGAATATTTATCGGCAGCGCGGTAGCATTGGCATGGTTATTCGTCAAATCACCACCGAAATACCGTGCATTGATGACTTGAAACTTCCCCAAGTGTTTAAAGATATTGCCATGACCAAACGCGGCTTGGTGCTTATGGTTGGTAGCACAGGCTCAGGGAAATCAACATCCCTTGCTGCCATTGTAGATTGGCGAAATAGCAATCAAGCTGGGCATATCATCACCATTGAAGACCCTGTTGAATTCATGCACTCACATAAAAAATGTTTTGTAACCCAAAGAGAAGTCGGATCTGATACCATTTCTTTTCAAGCAGCACTCAAGAATACACTACGCCAAGCGCCTGATGTTATTCTACTTGGTGAAATCCGCGACCACGAAACCATGGAACATGCTATTTCCTTTGCTGAAACTGGGCACTTGGTATTGGCAACACTTCATGCCAACAATGCCAATCAAGCTGTGGAACGTATTATCAACTTCTTCCCCGCCGAGCAACATCAACAGGTTTACATGAATTTATCCATGAACCTTAAGGTGATTTTGTCGCAAAGGTTGGTCAAAACAAAAGACAATCATCGCGCTGCTGCCATTGAAATCCTTATGAACACACCACGTGTGATGGATTTGGTTCTCAAAGGTGACATCTCGGGTATCAAAGAAGCCATGCAGGCTGGCGAACAATATGACATGCAGACCTTTGACCAAGCCCTGTTTAAAATGTGGGAAGATGGTTTGATTGATGACATTGAGGCTTTGCGAAATTCCGATTCCGCCAACAATATGCGCCTTAATATGAAAATGAAATCTATCGGCTCATCGAATTCCGGGGGCGGCATGTTACAAGCTGATGATGCAAGCCTTGAATTGAAAATTTAAGCGAAAATTCCTTCATGAAACAAACACTTTGCTTGTACATTGTAACCTGCAATGTCAGGCAACGAAAATTTCACCGATTCCGCATGAAGTTTTAAACAATCATAATGCTTGTTTTGATTAAAGGTTTTATCGCCATACTTATCATCGCCTGCAATGGGGAAACCAATGGATGCGGCATGGACTCTGATTTGATGGGTGCGTCCTGTGATGATTTTGATGCGCAGCAATGATGTACCCGCATAGGTTTCAACGGGTGCAAAGTAAGATACTGCGCGTTTACCTTTGTCTTGATCCACCTTCACTGACCAGCTGCCATCTTTATGTTTCACTTTAAGCAATGGCGCATCCACTTTTTTATGACTGCCCTGCCAAATGCCTTTGACCAATGCCACGTAATGTTTGTCCACGCCTCGGTTTTCTTGCTGCTTTTGAAAGGCTCTTAATGCGCTCTTGCGCTTGGCAATCACCAACACACCTGATGTGGGTTTATCCAAGCGATGTGCCAACTCCAAGTATGATGCATCAGGGCGGGATTGTCTTAACAATTCAATCAGCCCGAGGCTATCCGCCGCACCTTCTTGTGTTATCACGCCATGCACTGCCAAACCCGCAGGTTTATTGACGAAAATAAACCGTGAATCTTCAAAAAGTATGTTTTGTTTCACATCAAAGGGTTGGACTTGATCTTGGGATTGAGGTTGGCGCATGGGCAAAGCTTAACTGCAAAAGCATGACATAGCTTCTACCTATCTTATGAACCTGTTACGCTTGGCATCTATGTTATTACGCATCAATAATTTTAATGTCGGCTTGGATGACAACGCGCAATATATCGCCACACAAATCTGCACACTTCTAGCCATACCAGAAAGCCAATTGATAAGCTGGAATATTGTACGCAAAGCCATTGATGCACGTAAACGCAGCGATGTACATTTTGTGTGTAGCATTGAATGCAGCCTTAGCTCTGATACGACCCCAGATGTTAACCTTAAGACATCGGCACAAGTGCAAGTAAATGTAATTTCTCGGTTGGATATCCAAAAGCCTGATAGTTTAATAAATCAACAGAACGGCAAGCAAAGTAATGATGAACATGTGATTGTGGTCGGTGCTGGGCCTGCGGGATTGTTTGCCGCTCTTGCGCTGATTGAAGCAGGCAAACAAGTCACCTTATTGGAGCGCGGCAAACCTGTGGAAACACGGTTAAAAGATATTGGGCGCTTACGAAGTCGTGGTGAGTTAAACCCTGAAAGCAATGTATGTTTTGGTGAAGGTGGTGCGGGTACATACACTGATGGTAAGCTTTATACGCGCATCAAACACCCTTTTGTGCGTTGGGTGCTCGCGGAATTTGTTCGTTTTGGTGCAAAACCTAATATTTTAGTCGATGCACATCCACATTTGGGTACGGATAGACTTGTGCGCATTATCAAAGCCATGCGCCATTATTTAATTGAACAAGGTGTGGACTATCGCTTTGAAAGCAAAGTGGAAGCCCTGCTCACCCATGAAGGGGCAATGGTAGGTGTTCGCATTGCGGATGGCGAAGAGATTGAAGCATCATCCGTGGTCTTAGCCATTGGACATTCAGCACGGGACACCTTTGAACATATGCAATCTATCGGCATCAAACTCGAAGCCAAAGACTTTGCTGTGGGTGTGCGCACCGAACATGAACAAGACTGGGTGGATTCATGTCAATTTGGAGAGAGTGCCAAACATTCTAAACTACACGCGGCTGAATACAGCTTAACCCATCAGGTGAATGATAAGTCTATGGGAACCGAAAGTATGGGCAAACGCGGTATCTTCAGCTTTTGTATGTGCCCTGGTGGGTTGATACTGCCCTCGCCTACCGAACCGAATAAAATGGCAGTCAACGGCATGAGCAATGCCAAACGCTCAAGCCCTTTTGCCAATTCAGGTATCGTGGTGCAAGTCACGCCGAAAGATATTGCGGAACACGGCTTGGGCGATGACCCATTGTGCGGCATACGTTTGCAGCGCGAGCTGGAAGAAAAAACATTTAAGGCCACCTCACAACCCTATGCCGCACCTGCCATGCGCATCACTGATTTCATCAACAATACACCCAGCGGCAAGTTGGCAAACTCGCGTTTTAAACCATCTGTTGAAGCTGCCGATATTCGAGAGATATTACCCACTTGGTTAAGCAACCCATTGACGGAAGGAATACAAGCTTTTGACCGCAAAATGAAGGGGTTTATATCCGAACATGCCAATATGTTGGCTGTGGAATCACGCACCAGCTCACCTGTGCGCATTACCCGCGACAAAAGCCTGCAATCTATATCTTTGCGCGGCTTGTATCCCGTGGGTGAAGGCGCTGGTTATGCAGGTGGCATTGTTAGTGCTGCTGTGGATGGGCTTAAAGCTGCGGAAGTCATCTTAAATCAACCGTAAGAAAAGCATGTTGAAAGCGTACTAACTTCCTATAAGCTTTGGCGAAATATAAATTTATACCATCTTCACACAAGGAAGTTCTAATGAGCAAAGCAACTCAACATCATCAACTTATTATTTTAGGCTCTGGTCCTGCGGGTTATACGGCGGCGATTTATGCGGCGCGCGCCAACCTAAAACCTGTGATTATTCAAGGCATTCAACCTGGTGGACAACTCACAACCACGACTGATGTGGACAACTACCCTGGTTATAAAGATGGCGTACAAGGCCCTGAAATGATGGAAGATTTCAAAGAACAAGCCGAACGATTTGGCACAGAAATGATTTGGGATCACATCAATACTTCTGATTTATCTTCGCGCCCATTCAAACTTTCGGGTGATGATGCCGACTACACTTGCGATGCTTTGATTTTAGCCACAGGTGCATCTGCCATGTATCTTGGTTTGGAATCAGAAGAAAAGTTTAACGGCAAAGGTGTTTCTGCATGTGCAACATGTGATGGGTTCTTTTACCGCAATCAGGATGTGGTTGTGGTTGGTGGTGGTGATACGGCTGTGGAAGAAGCCATCTACCTTGCCAATATCTGCAAAACTGTGACACTAGTTCATCGCCGCGATGCACTTCGCGCTGAGAAAATCATGCAAGATAAATTGATGAGCTTGGATAACGTCAATATCGAGTGGAATCATGTCTTGGATGAAGTGCTTGGTGATGACACGGGTGTGACAGGTGTTCGCTTGCGCTCCACCACAGATGATGCGACCAAAGAGATGACCGTACACGGTGTGTTTATTGCCATTGGTCACACACCAAACACAGGCTTTGTTAAAGGGCAGCTCGATATGGATAACACAGGTTACTTAAACACGAAAGATAAAAGCACAGCAACTTCTGTTGCGGGTGTGTTTGCCGCTGGTG
>DQSL01000022.1 GCA_015663235.1 Mariprofundaceae bacterium | reverse complement strand
GCAAAACTTTCTTTCAGGCTTTCTTCAACCATGGCATTTCCGCCATATTTAATCACGATGGTCTGGTCAGCAAAACGTTGCAAATACGGCAGCGCCTCCACCAGCATGGATGCCCGTGAATTCATGTGTTTCACGCCGCAGCCACCTTATCTTTTTTGCTTTTCCTTTCAGGTTCAACATCAAGCAACATTTGGAACACAATTAATGTGCCTACCGTGATTGCTGCAGCCCCCAATGAAATCATAATCAATGAACCTTCAGGGTGTTGTAGTTGTTGGCCCATAGGAATAAACACCAGCAAACCTGGCACAATCAAAGCAAGCCTTGTCATTCTAAGCTCAAGTGTAAATAAGTTTGCGGCAATACCTGGTGTTGAAAGAAGCGCGTATAAGGTCAATGCAATCCAATGATTTTCGCCATCAACTGTGCTCATTCTTTCCCAAATAGACATGTTTAATGTCGGGTCTAACCGCATATCAAATGATGCGGCAAAGGCTAAGATGACCACGCCCAACACTGTCCATATGATAATCGCCATCAGCCGACTTTTTCGCGCCCATTGGTTTACCCACGCTGCATTGCCTGCAACATAAAATAATCCTGCAAACAGAAAGCCCCAAAAAGCATCATTGTAATTCAAGTCCATAGTATTTTATCCCTTATATCTAAAATCTTTGCACGCACCCTACAAATAAAGCGGTGTTTCGACAAACAGTTACGCTTTAAGGTTAAAAAAACGTGAATAAGAGAATACGTGATATTTTGTTCTGACTTGATTAGGGTGCGCGACCATTTTAAGTTTTATTGAAATATTATTTAGGAGTACAACCTCATGGCATTAAACGTTTATTACGATAAAGACGCTGATTTAAGCATCATCAAAAGCAAAAAAGTTGCGATTATTGGTTATGGTTCACAAGGACACGCCCACGCAACCAACCTAAACGATTCAGGCGTTGATGTTGTGGTTGGTCTTCGCGCAAACTCTTCATCCATAGCCAAAGCTGAAGCGCATGGCTTGAAAGTAAGCAATGTTGCGGATGCTGTGGCTTCTGCTGACATCGTGATGATTCTTACCCCTGATGAGTTCCAGTCTGTTCTTTATAAAAATGAAATTGAACCCAACATCAAACAAGGCGCTACTTTGGCATTCGCGCACGGTTTCGCTGTTCACTACAACCAAGTCACCGCTCGTGCTGACCTAAATGTGGTGATGATTGCGCCCAAAGCACCTGGTCACACTGTTCGCTCTGAATTCGTTCGTGGCGGCGGTATCCCTGACCTTATCGCGATTCATCAAGATGCAACTGGCGATGCAAAAGCCATTTGTTTGTCATACGCATCAGCGATTGGCGGCGGTCGCACAGGCATTATCGAAACAACATTCAAAGATGAAACTGAAACTGATTTGTTCGGTGAACAAGCTGTGCTTTGTGGTGGCGCAGTTGAATTGGTTAAAGCTGGTTTTGAAACATTAACTGAAGCAGGTTACGCACCAGAAATGGCATACTTTGAATGTTTGCATGAATTAAAATTGATTGTTGATTTGATGTATGAAGGTGGCATTGCCAACATGAACTACTCCATCTCTAACAACGCTGAATACGGCGAATATGTGACTGGTCCTAAAATCATCAACGAAGAATCTCGCAAAGCAATGCGTGAGTGTTTGGCAAACATCCAAAACGGTGAATATGCAAAACAATTCATCCTTGAAGGTGCAACCAATTATGCTTCCATGACTGCGGCTCGTCGCAACAACGCTGCGCATCCCATCGAAGTCACAGGCGAAAAACTTCGCGCTATGATGCCTTGGATTAAGAAAATCGTAGACCAAGACAAAAACTAAGTTCTCCTAGGTCTAAGCTTCAAAAAGGCTGCACTTCAAAATGAAGTGCAGCCTTTTTTATTGTCCTAAACAGTTAGTTTATAAGCCGCTAGTAGACACTTAAGAGTTACCTGTGTTGCAACTTTGACACAGTTTCATCATCTTATTTCAACACCCTATAACTTTCCAACTTATCAATCACTTAGATGTGAAACCCGCCTTAATTTTGGGTTTTTAGTGATATTCATAACATATTTGAATCAAGCGCAACCCCAGCCTCTAAATCGTAGACATTAGCAAAATGTCGCTGGTTGACCAGCGCAAAGGAGGCTTATATGTCATTTACAGAAATCTTACTTTTATGGTCTGAAAGTGCTGCAATTTCAGCCATTGTTTGGGTGGTTTTACTCGTCACCCTCACCTATCTCGCCAGAGAACCTATGCATTCGATGATAACCTCGATGTCGTCACTGATGCAAAGCGCATTCCAACAAACTTCCACCTCACTTGCAGGTGTAGAAAAACATCTTTCGCAACGAAATATGGAAGTGCTTATCGCCGAAGGGCGCGAAGCATCCGAGCATGACATTGAGCGGGAGTTTGACCGCATTCAAAAAATCGTGCGAGATGACTTGGCAGAATACCCTTCTCTGCATCGCAAAATCAATGATGTGATTACCCGCTTGGATGAAGATTACAAACAAAGTGCTGATGTACCACCTGAAGCACCGGGTTGGGCAAAAGCAGTGGATGCTGTGGCAAAAATATCGCCCAATAAAAGTGACCCTATGGTGGGTCAAATATTGGAAAGCATTCGCAATTCTATGGAAAAAAATCATGAAGGAACATTGGAAGAATACCGCCAATCAAGCCGTGAGCGTCATATGTTGCTTAAAAAAATGCTTCCATCATGGCGCTCCATGGATGGCGACATCAAACAAGTGGACCAAGATGTAAATGCTTTGATGGAGCGGACAAAGATTGTTGACCGTCAAATGGAGCATTACGAGCAAATCATTGGTGAAACAGACACGGCGAAGAAAACCCTGTCTTCTTCATCGTTGACCCAGTTCTTTGTTGCAGGTTTTGTGTTGGCGATCGCCATTGGCGGTGCAGCCATTAATTTCAATCTTATCGCACGCCCCATGCAAGAAATGGTGGGCGGAAGTAGCTCAATGATGGGGTATAAAGTGGCAGACATTGCTGCATTGGTCATCATCCTTGTTGAAGTTGCGATGGGTCTATTCCTCATGGAAAGCTTACGCATCACCCGTTTATTCCCTGTGATTGGAGCCATGAAAGATACCATGCGTTTGCGTATGGTGGTGATTACGTTCTCAATCCTATTCATGCTTGCCAGCGTGGAAGCAGGCTTAGCCTATATGCGTGAAATATTAGCGCAAGATGATGCTGCACTTCGCGCTTCATTGTTAAACAGTGCTGAGGTGATGACTGCTGCATCAGGCATGTCCGAGCGTTGGATAACCACGGCTGCACAAATGGGCATGGGTTTTATTCTTCCCTTTGCTTTGGTCTTTGTTGCGATTCCGCTTGAATCATTTATCCATTCATCAAGAACCGTATTGGGCATTGCTGCTGCTGCTTTGCTTCGCACCGCATCCTTTGTTTTTGCCTTGCTTGCCAATGGCGCACACTACTTCGGTCTTGTGCTGAAAAGCGTGTATGACTTATTCATATTCCTTCCATTATGGGTAGAAACAAAAATCAAAGGTTCAACCTCAAAAAAAGCTACCAATGCAACAACGAAAGATAAACACGGCTTTACGCCACAGGAGGTTTCATCATGAAAAATATATGGATGATAACACTAACCGCTGCCATACTTCTTGGTTGCGACAATGGAAAAGAGCTGCCGACAACCAAAGGTGTATATATGCTGCTGGACACATCAGGCACATACACCCAAGAACTGGTGAAAGCGCAGCATTTGATTAACTTCACCCTTGCCAAACTAAGCCCAGGCGACACCTTTGCTGTTGCCCGCGTGGACACGGCAAGTTTTAGTGAAAAAGATATTATTGCCAAGGTCACTTTTGATGACAGACCGAGCATTGCCAACCGCCAAAAGCGTCAATTCAGAGAAAAAATTGATGCCTTTGTCAAAGAAGTGAAACCCAGTGGTTACACCGATATTACAGGTGGTTTATTGCAAGCCATTGAATACCTAAACGAAGCTGGTGTGGGCAAGAAAACTGCTTTGATTTTCTCTGATTTAAAAGAGGAGCTTAAAGAAGGTTATATCCGTGATATTCCTTTGCAATTGGGTGGTTTTAGTGTGGTTGCGCTTAATGTTACCAAGCTGCGCAGCGATAACATCGACCCGCGTGAATACATGGATAGATTGCAAATGTGGGAAGAAAAAGTCACTTCAGGCGAAGGCACATGGCGTGTGGTGAATGATATGGAGCGTTTGGAGTCCATTATCCTTAATTAACCCCACAGGTTAAACGATTTCGCTAGCCTTAGAAGAGCCTGATATGTGAAAACATTCAGGCTCTTTTACTTTAGAGCTAAACCAATTTTTTCTTTGGAAACAGTAAACTATACTTAAAGTCCCTTCTCCTCTCACCTATCCGATTTACATGCTCATTGTAGCGACCCCCCCATGAATGTGGGGTTGTTAACATTTGGCTAGCAGACAATAGTTCCACATACTTGATAAAACAAAGGAGAGAGTATGAAAAATAATTAGACTGTTTATAACAACAGTATTAAGCATCACCTTGCTAGCTGGGTGTGCTCCAACCACGAGCACAAGCGGTTCAGGTAATGCAACCACACATACCTTGGGAGCCAATGAAACAAGCGCAACCATTCCAGCCTCTATCGCTGTAACTTATAACCTTACATTTACAGAAAGCACGGCAGGTTCAGGTATTGCAAACGGAACTACTACAGCTTTTGTAGTGGGTACAGACGGTACATTATCCATTGATGGCAGTCTTACTTTGGGTGACCCATACTTATACCGTGGCAACACCCAAGAAGCTATTTGGATTGATGATGCCAATAATTTGGCATATTCACTATCCTCTTTAACGGCTGGATTCAACGAAATCAATGTATCCATCAACAAAAACTTCGATGAAGCAGGTTTTATTTTCTACGGACAATACAGGTAAATAACGAAAAAGGTGAGCGATGCTCACCTTTGTTTGTATACCACTGTTATTTAAATAGGAAACATCCAACATTTACTAACACCAAATCAATAAAGAGCCCATCCCCATTACGCTATGAAATCTTGCTAGAGACTTCGCCTTTATCCCGTGCAACCATGTGCATAAGTTTATCCCATGCTGCTTTCGCCGCTTCATGTTGCCCCGTCTCACCTTGAAGCTTTTGCAGGTCATCTGCTAAGGTTTGCATTTGCAATACATTGTCTGGCACACCTTTAGGAAATTCAGCTTGGCTGCCAAACAACACACAACCATACACTGCATCAAAACCGCACTCTTGTTTCACTTGGGTCACAAAATGTCCTATTTTCTCCAATGGGTTGTTAAACTTGCCCGTCACATGATTTTTGACACACGTCCACGCATGAATATTGCTTGCACCATAAATATAACCTTGGCTTTCATCACGCTTCACAATCAATATGCTGCCCTGCAATAACACCACATCATCAGCAAACAAATAACTGTCTACCCCATCAAATAACACCGCAGCTTTGATGTTTTCTTTTGCATGTTCTTCCAATGCTTTTTTGAGCAACCAATCGTCCGATTTGATATGTTTATAAACAACAATCAGCACGATAATAAGCAACACAGCCCCGCCCATGCTTAACCATTGTGTTTGTGTTAAAAAATCAAAATAAGTGGTATTTATTGGCACATTCATTGGCGCAATCTATCGTTTTATTTCAATGCTGCACCTGCTGGCCTCATACTTGTCATTAATTTCGCACTTGGCTAAATGCTGTTTCATCGTATAGTGCGGCTTATATTTATTAGAGATACATTGGAAGAGGTTTAATCATGGCTTTTGTTGTTACCCAGCTTTGTAAAGATTGCGTTGATACTGCTTGTGTTGCGGTATGCCCTGTGGATTGTTTTTATCAGCCCAAAGATGTTTCTGATGAAACACCAAATATGTTGTATATCTCACCTGAAGAGTGCATTGACTGCGCTGTTTGTGAGCCAGAATGCCCTTGGGAAGCGATTTATCCTGAAGAAGATGTGCCTGAAGTGTTTGAGTCAGACATTGCTTTGAATGACTTGTCAGATACCGACCGCGATGCCTTTGAATTGGCGGAAGTGACCGACCATACACCGCCTTCTGCTGAAGAAGTTGCGACCAACAAAGCCAAATTCGGACTGTAACAGTTTGTTTACACCAATCATTAGGGAGCTTTATGCTCCCTTTTTTGTTTGCTAAATGCATAAGCCTATAAAACCTTCTTTATTCAGCTTGGATTACCAAGACCTCATCCAAATCTGTGATGAACTTGATGTTTCGCCTGTTCATGCCAAAAAAGTCATGGGTAAAGTATTTCGTTATGGGGCGTTTGATTTAGAAAACATCCCTGATTTCCCCAAGAAACTTTTGCACTGGTTGCAGGAAAACACATCATTGGATTTACCCGAAATCATTGCCAATCAACAAGCTGAAGACAGCACACAAAAGCTACTCATGCGCATGGCTGACAACAAAGATGTGGAATCCGTATTGATTCCTGCTGAAAATCGCATGACCCAGTGCATATCTTCGCAAGTCGGTTGTGCCATTGGTTGCGAGTTTTGTTTGACAGCAACCGCAGGCTTAACCCGTAATTTGACCGCCGCCGAAATGATGCAACAGGTCTTGGTTGCACATCGTACTTTGGGTTATTTCCCGCGTAATATCGTGATGATGGGTATGGGTGAACCACTGCACAACTATGAACATGTTGCCAAGTTTGTGCGTATGGTGACCCACGAACTCAGCATGGCATTAAGCCCCCGCCGCGTCACGATTTCCACGGCTGGGTTGGTGCCGGCCATCTATCGCATGTTGGATGATGATTTGCCATGTTCTTTGGCAGTTTCACTCAATGCGACCACCAATGAAGTGCGCAATAAAATCATGCCCATCAATCAAAAATACCCGCTTGAAGACCTGCTTGAAGTCATGAAAAAATACGTTGGTCAACGCAGTAAAAAACGTATTCTGATTGAATATGTATTGCTCGCTGGCATCAACGACACCATGGATGATGCCAAACGATTGCGTGATATTGCTTTATCATTGGGCAGCACGGTCAACATCCTGCCTTTCAACCCTTTTATGGGCAGTCGCTTTACCCGTCCAAGCGATGAAGTGATTGATATGTTTCGCAATTACCTCAATGATGCAGGTGTAGTGGCGGTAGTTCGCATATCCAAGGGCAGAGAAATATCTGCGGCATGTGGGCAACTCAAAACAGAGGTCAACCAACGCGCAGCAAACCTCAAGCTGCAAAGGAGCAAAACATCATGATTTTAGTCATTGGCGACATTATTGTAGATGAGTTTATTTGGGGTGATGTCACCCGCATTTCTCCTGAAGCACCTGTGCCTGTGGTGAATGTGCAAAACATTGACCGCCGCTTGGGTGGCTCTGCCAATGTGATTCGTAATCTTCACGCTTTAGAAACCAAATCTGCCATGTTTGGTGTGGTCGGTGATGATGAACCTGGTGAATGGGTGCATCATCGCTTGGGCGAGCTGGATTCGGATGATGATGGTGTGTTTACCAAAAAAAATGAGCGCCCCACTGCCATCAAAACACGTGTGATTGCCCAACATCAACAAATCGTGCGCTACGACCATGAATGGGCAACCCCTATTCATACCGATACCCAACAAAAAATATTCGCACAAGTGCGCGACAAACTAAGCGCTGCAACAGCTATTATTTTATCCGATTATGCCAAAGGTGTGCTCACCCCAGAACTGCTACAAAAGCTTATCCCTGAGCTTCAAGGAAAAATCATCGGCGTAGACCCCAAACCAGCCAATACCGAACATTATGCTGGGGCAACCTTTATCACGCCCAATCTGCTTGAAGCTTCACAAATGGCTGGCATGGATAATATCAATGAAGATGCCCATGTTGAAAGCATGGCAAAACATTTGAAAGATAAGCTGGGGCTTAAATATATTCTCATCACCCGCTCTGAGCGCGGCATGACCTTATTTGACGGCAACACTTGCCATCATATTCCAACTGCGGCACGTGATGTGTTTGATGTGACTGGCGCTGGTGACACGGTGATTGCCGTATTCACCGCTTGTTTAGCCAAAGGCAAAACACCTTTAGAAGCCGCCAAAACTGCCAACCAAGCCGCAGGTGTGGTGGTTGGTAAGGTCGGCACAGCCACTGCCAACTGGCAAGAGATTGAAAGCCACTGATATGTCTTCATCCACTGATTTAAGCTACGCCATTGGCATCCCTGCCCGCTTTGAATCCACCCGGTTCCCTGGCAAACCTTTAGCTTTGCTTGCTGGAAAACCCATGATTGAACATGTCATAGAACGCGCACTTGCCACCAAACTTGGGCGGGTGATTGTGGCAACAGACCATCAAGGTATTGCTGATGTGGCGCGTGCGGCGGGTGCAGAAGTTGCCATGACCCGCGCTGACCATGAAAATGGCACATCGCGTTTGGCAGAAGCCTTTGCTGATATTGATGTGGATATTGTGATTAATGTGCAAGGCGATGAACCTTTGATAGACCCGCAAGCGATTTGCGCTGTGGTTGCACCATTTACATCACAACCTGATTTGCAGATGGCAACCCTTGCCCACCCCATTCGAGAAACGGCAGACTTTGCAGATGCCAATGTGGTCAAAGTGGTGTGCAATGCTTTGGGTCATGCCATGTATTTCAGTCGCGCAGCTATTCCTTTTTCCAGAAATAAAGGTGAGCTGCAAACATCGGATATGTTACAGCATGTTGGGCTTTATGCTTATCGCCGTTATTTTTTGATGCAATACAACAGTTTAACACCTTGTAAAACCGAACAAATCGAGCAGTTGGAGCAGTTGCGCGTATTGCATCATGGTTATCCAATCGCGGTCACATCAGGTGATTTTCATTGTTTGGGCGTAGACACACCTGATGATTTAAACCGCGCGGAAGCCTTAATTGCGGAGCAAGGTTAAAACCATGACTCAAACCCAAGCGGTGAAGTTTTACTCGCCACTTGAAGAAGGCATCAATGTTTATTCCCATGTTTTAGGCATCATTTTAAGCGTTGTTGGCTTAATTACGCTTATCATTCGCGCTGCCAGCTATGGCGATGTTTGGCAGCTTGTCAGCGTAAGCATTTATGGCATCAGCCTGATTATATTGTTCACTGCGTCATCTGTTTATCATGCCAGCAAAGATGCCGTGATTCGCAGCAGATTGCGCGTGTTTGACCATGCATCCATCTATGTCATGATTGCAGGCACATACACCCCATTTACGTTGGTTACACTAAGCGGCACAGTGGGATGGACTATTTTTGGCATTACATGGGGCATGGCAATCATCGGCATTGTTCTCAAATTGTTTTACACAGGTCACTTCAAAATTTTGTCCACAGCCATGTATCTGTTGATGGGTTGGATGATTGTGTTTGCGATTCAGTCGTTGGTTGAAAACATTGCACCACAAGGACTTAACCTACTTATTGCAGGTGGTTTAGCATACACATTGGGCGCAGTGTTATACAGCATCAAAGCCATTCCGCTTAACCATGCCATCTTTCATGTGCTTGTTTTACTGGGCAGTGCTTTCCACTTTTTCGCCGTTTATTTTTATGTTCTATCAGGCGCATAAACAATGGCATTGCTCATAGAATTAAACCAACCTATCATAGCCGCATGAGTGATAAAAAGGACGAACGCGACATTGATGAAATTTTAGCCAGCATTGATGCCATGTTGACTGGAAAAGATGGTTTTTCTGGCGAAACAGATGAGCGAAAAGAGAATGTCGAACAAGCTGCGCGTGAGTCTGAAGATGCGCTTGGACTTTCATCAAGCGCAGATGAAAACACCGATACCCATTCAAAACTGCAACCTTTTGAACCTTTGGACGAGCCTTTAAATGAGGCCTTGGATGAACCTGAAAAACCTGCCTCTGCTGAAGATGATGTTGAACAAACGGAAGAGTCTAGCCAAGAAAAAACCGATGCATCCGAACCACGGCAACGCATTGTACTCACCGAAGAATACTTAGAACCCAGTGCGCAAGAGTCACTGCCGCTTTGGGCAGCACAAACACCTAGCAGCCAAGATGAATCTGAATCAGCCCCCGATGAGACAGCGAATGAAACAGCAAAAGATAAACAGGTTGATGACATTGAAACACCACAAAGTGATGACCTTGTTGAAGCGTTAAACCAAGGCGATGAACTTGCCGAAAGCATTGGTGATTTGGATGATTTAGACTTGCCAGATCTAAATGACATAGCTGAGGAACAAACACCTGGAAATAAAGCAATACCTACTGAAACAGCAGTAGCAGATGAAGAACCTGCTGAGCCTGATGCCTTAAAAGAAGAAGCGGAAAATACAGAAGCCGAAGAAAAAACAGACAATAAAACGGCTGAATTTGATGCCGTTTTTGCGGCTATCGCTCATGATGACACCATCACCTTCGATATTGGCGAAGCCATGGATGAAGATACGGTTTATGACATCCAAGTGTTGGATAACGAGCTAGTTGAAGCCTTTGTGCAAGATGTCGTTCAAGAAAATGAAGCCTTAGACAGAGGTTTAGACAACGAATCCAACGAACAAAATACCGAAGTTTTCTTTGAAGCATCCAATATTGATGATCCAAATATTGAAGAAACATCTCATGCTAAAACCAATGCACCTGAAACAAATGAACCAAGTGTTGAAGATATGGATGCCCAAGAAAGTTCGTTTGAAGCCATAGAAGAAAACACAGCAGAAAATGTAGACGAAGGGCAAACCGAAGCGGAAGTTGTCGCCGATGCAGATGAGACAACTGATGTCGTTGAAAACGAAGTAGCTGAAGATACAGTCACAGAACAAGTTACTGAAGCCGTTGAACAACAAAACAGCGATGAATTTATATCACTAAATCCCGATGAGTTAGACCCCTTGATTGAGGCTGTGAGCGATGAAGTTCGCATCAAAATCAATCAGCATTTACAACAAATACTACCTGAATTGATTAGTGAAGCATTGTTAGAGCATCTTGCCAACCAACGCGATAATTCAGAAGACTAAATAATCCATACATTAGGAACACACAACACATGAGCGACAAACCCACAGCATACAATCCCCAAGTCATGGAACCAACCACCACCGAACAGTGGTTAAACTCAGATGCCTTTAAACCCAATCCAAAAGGTGTGGGCACATACAGCATCACCCTGCCCCCACCGAATGTAACAGGCAGCTTACATATGGGTCATGCCTTTTCAGGCACAATTCAAGATATTTTGATTCGCTGGCAGCGCATGATGGGCAAAGAGGTATTGTGGCAACTTGGGTTAGACCATGCAGGCATTGCCACGCAAATGGTGGTGGAACGTCAGCTTGATGCCAAGGGTGTTCACCGCCGCGATTTGGGGCGTGAGAAGTTCATCGAAAAAGTGTGGGAATGGAAAGCCGAATCAGGCGGCATTATCTTAGACCAAATGAAACATTTGGGTTTCTCCATTGATTGGTCTAGGGAACGCTTTACCATGGATGAAGGCTCATCGGCTGCAGTGCAAGAAGTGTTTGTGCGTTTGTTTGAAGAAGGTTTGATTTATCGCGGCAAACGCCTTGTGAACTGGGATCCAGTGTTGGAAACTGCAGTATCCGACTTGGAAGTGGTTCACGAAGAAGAAGAAGGTCATTTTTGGCATATTCAATACCCTTATGCGGATGACCCGAGTAAACATCTGATTGTTGCCACCACCCGCCCAGAGACGTTATTGGGTGATGGCGCAGTGGCAGTTCACCCATCGGATGAACGCTACAAAGACTTGATTGGCAAAGAACTGATTTTGCCGCTGTGTGGTCGCACCATTCCTGTGGTGGCAGATGAATATGTTGACCCTGAATTTGGTACAGGTTGCGTGAAAATCACACCTGCCCACGATTTCAACGATTATGAAGTTGGCAAACGTCATGATTTACCCATGCGTAACATCTTCACCAACACCGCGCACATCAACAATGAAGACTTTATTCCAGAGCAATATGTAGGCTTGGATAGATATGAAGCCAGAGAACGCATTATTGCCGATTTGGAAGCTGAAGGGCTGCTGTATAAAGTGGAAGCGCACACCCATAAAGTTGGGCGTGGCGACCGTTCTCACTCCATTATTGAGCCGTATTTGACCGACCAATGGTATGTTGCCATTCAAGATTTGGCAGACCCTGCGATTGCCTTGGTTGAAGATGGTGATGTAAGCTTTGTGCCTGAG
>DQSL01000057.1 GCA_015663235.1 Mariprofundaceae bacterium | reverse complement strand
ATTGATGCCCTACTCACCAACTTTCACCTGCCCAAATCAACATTGCTAATGCTGGTCTCAGCGCTTGCAGGGCAAAACACCATCAAACAAGCCTACCGCCATGCCATCGAGCAAAACTATCGCTTTTATTCATACGGTGATGCGATGTTTATTCCCCAAAACAAAACTTAGACAATACATAAGAAATAATAGTCTATAATTGATTCGAGCTTCGAGCTTGCTTCGTTTTGCGGGATAACAAGGCAAATATTCAGAGTGTGCTACTTGCACATGGTGAAAATTGAACGCCGTTAGCCCACAAATAAGAGGAGAGCTAAATCAATTAAGCTAGTTTGTCGTCTGCGATGTGATAATGCGGATCTTCTTTGATGTTGATTTCAACAAGCCCCCCCGCTTTTTCCAACAACGCCCTGCACTCTTTACTGAGGTGACGCAAGTGCAGTTTCTTGCCTGCTTTGGTATATTTTTCTGCCAAATTATCAATGGCTTCAATGGCTGAATGGTCGGCAACACGCGAGTGCGCAAAATCAATAATCACTTCATCTGGGTCATTTTTGGGGTCAAACAATTCATTAAATCGGTGCGCTGATGCAAAGAATAATGGACCATGAATTTCATACACTCGCTCACCCGATTCCAAATCTTTGCCCACTGCATAAATATGTTTGGCATTTTTCCATGCAAATACCAAAGCCGATGCAATCACACCCACAACCACGGCAATGGCAAGATCGGTAAACACGGTCACCACAGTTACCAAGACCACCACAAACACATCTTCTTTGGGGATTTTGTTGAACATATTAAAACTGCCCCACTCAAATGTACCAATCACCACCATAAACATGATGCCCACCAGCACAGCAACTGGAATCATTTCAATCAATTCATTGGCAAATAAGATAAACGACAATAAAAATAATGCCGCAGCAATGCCAGATAGATTACGGCGACCACCTGATGAAATATTAATCATGGATTGTCCAATCATCGCACAACCACCCATGCCACCAAAGAAGCCAGTGACCACATTGGCAGCACCTTGCCCGATAGACACACGATTACCCTGCCCTCGTGTATCTGTCATTTCATCAATCACTGTCATGGTCAATAACGACTCAATCAAACCAATGGCTGCAAGAATCACAGCATACGGAAGAATGATATACAGTGTTTCAAAGTTTAAAGGGATTTCAGGAATATGAAATGGTGGAAGCGAACCACCAATGGATGCAATATCCCCTACTGTTTTGGTATCAAAACCTGCAAAGATAACGATTGCCGATAACCCCGCAATCGCCACCAATCCAGCAGGTACAGCGCGGGTGATTTTGGGTAGGAAAAACATGATTGCCATGGTGGCAAACACAAGCCCAAGCATCATATATAAGTCAGCACCCTGCATCCATTCATCACCCACTTTGAACTGTGGGATTTGTGCTAAAAAAATCACAATCGCCAACCCATTCACAAAACCAAGCATCACAGGATAGGGAACCATACGAATAAACTTACCAAACTTAAGCAGACCAAAGGCAACCTGCAACACACCCATCAAAACCACA
Source organism: Mariprofundaceae bacterium (assembly GCA_015663235.1). Lineage (GTDB taxonomy): Bacteria > Pseudomonadota > Zetaproteobacteria > Mariprofundales > Mariprofundaceae > Ghiorsea. The sequence goes on along the minus strand of DQSL01000057.1, from coordinate 32,252 downwards.
GTGGCAAACAAATACTCCACACCATGTTGGGCGACCAACGCCACCATCACCACAGCCAACGCACCCGTTGCCCCAGAAATCATACCTGGGCGACCGCCCACCAATGATGTAATCAAACCCACCATAAATGCAGCATACAAACCAACCAAAGGATGTACGCCAGCGACAAAGGCAAAAGCAACAGCTTCAGGAACCAAGGCAAGCGCCACAGTCAAACCTGATAAAATATCGTCTTTGGCACTCCAAACGTGCTTTTTATATAATGCGTAAAACATGGGTTTCTCCGTGGTTATAACAACAACCAATGATACTCAAAGGCGGCGCAGAGTGCCTAATTTGTTAGCAAAATACCAGCAGAGAGATATTTAGATGTTCTTATTATTAATCAATTGGAAGAGTTCAAGGCGCGAGGATGGGTTGTTCATAAATGCGCCACTAAGCTTGGATGTGGTGGTAATTGCATCTGGTTTTTTCACCCCGCGATAACACATACATGAATGTTTACATTGTAAAATAACAGCTATACCCGCTGGCTGCAACACCTCTTCCATGGCATTGTGAATTTGCATGGTCAGCTTTTCCTGTACCTGCAATCGTTTGGCAAACCCATCCACCAAACGCCCGAGTTTCGACAAACCCACAACGCGACCATTGGGAATATACGCCACATGCGCTTTACCAAAGAATGGCGCAAGATGATGTTCGCAATGGCTATGCACATCAATGTCAGACACCATCACCAACTCATCATAACCTTCAACTTCCTCAAAGGTTTTGCGCAAATGTTCGGATGGGTCTTCTTTGTAACCTGAAAAATATTCCTCAAATGCTTTGACCACACGTTTGGGTGTTTCCAGCAAACCTTCTCGCTCAGGGTCTTCGCCAAAATGCGCCAACAAAGCTTTAACATGTGCCATGGCTACTTTGTTTTTCGGGTCATTCACATCAAAATCATCAGACATTAGGCTCTCCATGCTTGCTCAAGTGTTCCCTAAGTCGCAACCATAGTTTAATTATTACAGAATAAAAACATACTTTAAATAAGCCCTATATGCTTGAATACGCCGCGTATGACACAACAAACAAAAGATAAAATCCGCGAACTCGCCAAACAACACGGCTTTGAACTGTGCGCTTTTACACGCCCACATATCAATAGCATCGACCAAGAGGCTTTGGACAGGTGGGTGGATGCTAAGATGTTTGGTGAGATGGACTATATGGGTGAAAAAGTGCGCACCATGCGGCGCAAACAACCTGCCACCATGCTGGATGGTATTCAAAGCGTGATTTCTTTAGGTTTTCCGTATGCCGCCCCTGATTATGAAAAAGTGACACCACAACAAGGCATTATTGCCAGCTATGCCAGAGGTGATGACTACCATGAACTGATGAAGAAGAAGCTCAAAGCTTTAGCGCGAGATTTGGATGTTTTGCTTGGTGAACATGGGCAGCGTGTTTATGTGGATACTGCCCCCGTGTTGGAACATGCCCTTGCCGCCAAAGGTGGTCTAGCTTGGCAAGGCAAACATTCGTTAAGTATTAATCGTGATTATGGGTCTTGGTTCTTTTTAGCCGAGCTTTTTACCACCGCAGACATTAAACCCGACACGGAAGCCACCCTGCATTGCGGCACATGCACCGATTGTATGCCTGCATGCCCCACGGGTGCGATTGTCTCGCCTTATGTGGTGGATGCGCGGCTTTGCATTTCCTATTTAACCATTGAGTTTAATGGTTTTATCCCTGAAAATTTAAGAAAACCTATGGGGGATCGCATTTTTGGTTGTGATGATTGCCAAACCATTTGCCCGTGGAATCAAAAAGCCAAAAAGCCTGAAATAGATTACCTTAAACCACGCGAGGATACATTTTTGCCCAACCTTGCTATGCTTCTGCGCTTGGATGATGATGATTTTCGCCAAATGTTTCGCAAATCCGCTATCAAACGCAGTAAACGTGCTGGGCTTTTACGCAATGTGTGTATTGCGATGGGTAATAGTGGTGATATGATTTTTGTGCCACAATTGCTTGATGTTTTACACGATAATGAACCGCTTATTCGCGGTCATGCCGTGTGGGCTTTGGCGCAACTTGCAGCAGATGATGCAGACGTGCAACAACAGATACAGTTATTGAAAGACAATGAACAACATAAAAACGTGCTGGCAGAAATCGCCAGTTTTGAGAGGGTAATATGAGTAATCAAAACACTAAAATTAAGGCGTTTATTTTTGATTTGGATGGTACACTGATAGATGCGCTTCCTGATATTCGCGCCAATGCCAACCGCGCCTTAAAAAAGCTTGGTTATGATTTTCAAATGACCACTGCCGAAACACAACCGCATGTGGGCGGCGGCGCACAAAAGCTTGCATCGAATGTGTTGGGTAAACCGATGGATCACCCCGACACTATGGCATTGTATCATGCTTTTGCTGATTTTTATGAGCAGTTTCCTGCTGAAGAAGGCAAGATGCTTCCTGGTGTGACCGAAACATTGGATACCATCAAAGCCAAAGGTATCCCGATGTGTATCGTCACCGCAAAACCTGCCAAAGCACGGGTTAAAGTGACTGCTGCCTTGGGCTTGGATGACTACATGACCTTAGCATTATCACCTGAAGATGGTTTCGCCAAAAAACCAGCACCTGACATGCTTCTAGAGTGCTGCCGCGCTATGGGTGTTGACCACAGTGAAACAGTGATGGTGGGTGATACCCGCTTTGATGTTGAAGCTGGTTTTGCAGCTGAGTGTCATACGGTTTGTTTTGCTGAACATGGCTACCAAGATGTGCCTGCGGAATACGCAGATAAAGTAGTAAGTCTCTCACACTTCACAGACTTGCTCAAACTAATTGATTAACCAATTCGCCACGGATTCACGCAGATAAACACAGCCTTAACAACCGTCATGCCGTACTCGATATGGCACCCCGTCAGCCTAAATGAATTCCCGCCTTCGCGGGGATGGCAAACCAGTCGGCAAGTCTTTTTCTTTGTTCGCCTGCGCCGAAACGAAAGAACAAAAAAAGGATAAAGCAAAATATTCTCATTTTGCGCCCGTTTTATTCTGAAAGTGTAGGAAGAAGAAGGCTGTAAAGGGCGATTTTTTTCCTTCGTTTTTTGTTCACGCAAAAAATGAAGGAAACGTTCGCTATAACAAGTTACACTTCCGCCATGGCTCAAAAAGAAATGACATCAGGTATATACGGCATCCTACCCGCCGATGTTGAAACAGAACTTCTGCTTGAAAAAGCAGAAGCTGCAATGCTTGGTGGTGTTCGCATATTACAACTTCGCGACAAAAAACAGGGGTTTAAGCGTGGGCTAAAACGCGCCAAAGTTTTGCGTAAATTAACCCAAAAATATAATGCTACACTTATCATCAATGATTCCATGCAACTTGCCTTAGAAAGTGGTGCGGATGGTGTGCACTTGGGCAAAGATGATGCACCAGAGCTTGCCAAACTTCGTAGTCAAACCTCTGATGATTTTATTATTGGCATCACAGCCCGTGCCGATGCCCAATATGCCAAGTCCGCCCTACGATATGGTGCAGATTATATATCCTTTGGCGCAGTGTTCGCCTCCACCACCAAAGCTGATGTGCCTGTGATTGGTTTGCCTCGCTTAGCCAAAGCTTGCAGCATGTTTCCCGATGCTAAAGTTTGCGCGATTGGCGGCATCAACTTGGATAATATTGTGATGATTAAAGCCGCAGGCGCAACATATGCAGCCGTGGTTTCCAGCTTATTTGATGGCACTACCTCAGACATTCAAAACAACGCAGAAAACATGGTGACATTGTGGAACAACGCCCCGTCTGCCTAAGTGTAGGCGGCTCGGATTCTTGCGCTGGCGCAGGCATTCAAGCGGACTTGCGTGTATTTGAAGCGCTTGATGTTCAAGGCTGTTCTGCCATTACCGCACTCACCGCACAAAATCCTGAGAACATTTTACATATTCAAGCCTCATCCATCACCCAATTTGAAGCCGAACTGCAAGCTATTTCCAGTTATTATAATGTGGCATGTATCAAAACGGGCATGTTGTATGACCAAACACATATCGAAGCACTGATTCCTTTTATTGGCGATATACCTTTGATTGTTGACCCTGTGTTGATTGCCTCATCGAACACATTTTTATTTGATAAAGAAACAGCTAAAGATGCTTATGAAAAACTCATTTCTTTGGCAACACTTTGGACACCCAACCTTCAAGAAGCTTCGTTTTTCTTAAGGTCTGATATTGTGGATGCACAAGAAGCAGCTCGGTTATTGTTTGATGCATTTCACACCCCAGTTCTACTCAAAGGCGGGCATAAAGAGGCAAACACGCTGCATGATGTACTTTGTATGGACGGCATCTTGCAAACATTCTCATGCCAAAAGCAATCCCTTTCCATCTCCGCAGCGCACGGCACAGGATGCAGGTTAGCCTCAGCTATTGCCGCACATATCGCACTTGGTAATGCCTTGCCGCTTACCATAAAGTTGGCACATCGCTGGCTGCAATCGGACCTCCAACAAGCCAATAAATAAAGCTTCTTTCTTTTTTTATCTATAATGATATAATCCGCAACCTTTTTTTGCTGGAGTAGCGTAAATGATAAAGTTATATTCAAGTGGTGTTTCACCCGATTCACACCGTACCCGTATTGTGTTGGCTGAAAAAGAATTGCCCGTTGAAACCTTCGAGTTGGATGAAGACAAGCTTCCTGCTGACTTCTCAAAAATCAACCCCTACGGCAAGCTTCCAACAGTGATTGACCGTGATGTTGTGTTTTTTGAGCCGTCTGTGGTGAATGAGTATTTGGATGAACGTTATCCACACCCACCCCTTAAACCTGGTTCACCCGCAGAACGCGCACAAATGCGTTTGGCTGTGATGCGCATTGAGCAAGAAGTGTACCCACTTCATTACAACTTGGTTCGTTTAAAGAAAAAATCTGAGCCTGCGAAGAAAATGCGCGCCTACCTTGAATCATTGGATGGCTACCTTGCCAACCAAGTGTTCTTTATTGGTGAACAATATACGCTTGCAGACATCACACTTGCACCCGTGTTGTGGCGCTTAGAATCAAATGGTATCAGCACATTTGATTGGCCGCATTTGGAAGCATACATGGACAGAGTTTTTGAGCGCCCTGCATTTGGTCGTTCATTATCTGAACATGAGAAGATGCTGCGCGACAGCCTGTAAGCTTTGTATGAAACCTGTTCTAAAGCCTACACTGTTGCAAAACATGTAGGCTTTTTTGTTTCACTAAAAAAATCACGGAGAACCCATGAGCACTGACATTCAATCACTTATGCCTGACTTATCGCACCTCAAAGGTGTGCGTGTCATTGCTGCGATGTCAGGCGGTGTGGATTCTTCTGTGGTGGCTGCCATGCTCAAAGAAGCGGGTGCTGATGTGATTGGTGTATTCTTGCATGTGTGGGACTACAATCGTGATGAAGTATCTGGGCATGGCTCATGCTGTTCATTGGATGATGCCTATGATGCAAGGCGCGTTTGCGACCAAATCGGTATTCCATTCTACAATATGGACATGCGCAAAAATTTCCGCGAAAATGTCATTGACCCATTCATCAGTGATTATGAAACAGGGCGCACACCCAACCCATGTGAACGTTGCAATCGTTTTGTGAAATTTGGCGCATTGCTTGATGCTGCCGATGAATTGGAAGCCGAATTTATTGCCACAGGTCATTACGTGCAACGCAAAGATGATGATGAAGGCGTACATATTTATCGCGGCAACGACCAAATCAAAGACCAAAGTTATTTTCTAGCCACCACCAACAAACAACAAGTTGCTAGAATTTTATTCCCTGTCGGTCATTTACAAAAAGATGGTACGCGCATTTTAGCCCGCCATTATGATTTGATGACCGCTGAAAAACATGAGTCACAAGATATTTGTTTTATCCCTGCGGGCAATCGCATTGCATTCCTCAAAAAAGAAGGTGCAGAAGCTGGTTTCCGCGCTGGTGATATTATGGATAGAGAAGGCAATATCTTGGGCAGACATAAAGGCATTGCCCATTTCACGCTAGGGCAACGCAAAGGTTTGGGGCTTCCCAATGGTCCTTGGCATGTTGTTGAGATGGATGGCACAACAGCGCGTGTAATTGTTGCGCCACCAGCCGATGCGCTGATTCGTGAAGTATCCGTAGCTGAAACCACATGGCTTAGAAACATCAAAGCAGGTGAGCAGGTATTAAGCAAAGTCCGCTATCAAATGCGCCCATCACCATGCGTTATCACAGTTGATGCTGGTAACACTTCGCTCACCTTTGATGACCCACAAAAACCAACTGCGCCAGGGCAAGTCGCTGCATTTTATGTGGGCGATGAACTTGTTGGTGGTGGTATTGTGTCTACGATTGTAAAATAGCCGCTATTTTACGCATTCTTTCTTGTACGATAACAACACGAGACTGACTTACAGCATCCGCTAATACATGCCCATGTAACGCATCCAAAAAATCATCATTGCTAAGCAGTTTTTCAAAAGCATCCGTTAAATATACTTGTAAAACTTCTGAGCTTTCTAGCACCTCTTGTACAAGGCTAGCTCTACCATCCAACACCGCAATTAAATCTTCAAGGTCGTGACTTGCTATATAATCATTCCGTCCTCTCCCATAAAATGCCTCCAATTTGGTCGCTAAAAAATAAGGCGCAGAAACCATTCTGATATCACCATTACGAAGTGATACTGTTTTAGCGTTATCCATTGCTTTATCATACCACTTATTACTAAAGCCAAGAATATCCTCATTTATAGGCATCACATCCACAGCAATCGATTGATAAACCCAACGGCACATTGGAGCACCTTCGCTTCTATCTTCGCGAAATCCTAAATCGGTAATTTCTGTGAAAAATCATAGTAATCTTGGTGGCTTGTGATTTCAGCAATAACACCCACATCTTTTGTTTCCCTTATCGGTGCTGCTGCTGGGTCTGTAATCAGAAAGCCGACAGCACAGCCACCAAGAAATACAACTTCATCAGTAAGATAACTTAACCCACTACTCACCAACTCTAGCATTTCCACATTTGGGTCTTGCGGACTCATTTAGTAGATAGTTTTTGTTTGATTTGTTCAATCGCCATATTTCGTTCTCTTGCCCGCCCGCCTCGAATAGCATCCACCAACGCCAGCAGCGCATACAACTCTGCATCGCTACGCGCACCTTTAGGCACATGTTTACAAAGTGGGGAGAAAGAAATGCCCCTCACCTCACCTTCCGCATCAGGCCAAACATGAGGCAAATGGTTTGTTTCAAAAAAGTCTATGTTCAATGGCGCTGCATACGATGCTGTTGGCATACCTCTACATGGTTCGCCTATATCAGGAACAAATACAAATCGAATGCCATGTACTAGAAACTCCTTGAGATTAGCTGATATAACTTTGTAACCTTTGTCTTTACGAATCAAATTTGCTTTTAATAACCTATGAATAGCACCATGCACCCTTGATGCACTAAGCCCTAATGACTCCCCAATGCGCTGCATAGACCATGGCTCATTCCTAAGAACGACCAGTTTAAGACCAACATATATATCTTCTTCTTTTAGCCTCATGACAACACTCTCCCTCCCTTCTAATTTATTCCATATTCTGGAATCTAGAATAAAGAATGTCAAGTCGCTGTATTTTATGTGGAGATAAACTTGTTGGCGGCGGTATTGTGAGTAACATCGTTAAGTCATCATTGATTACCGCTTAGCCGCCACTTTTTTTATACACGGCTTGCGTTCAATTCCAAGTCTTCCAATCTATCCATCAACGCTTCATAAGCTTTCGCAGGCGCACAATCAGGGGTGTTCCTATTCAGCACAGCAATAGGAAAACCTTCACCTTGTGCCCCACAACTTTAATCGGATTCTTTTTCAAATCTGAGACACTATAACGACCGTGTCTGATAAACACTACTGTGGCAGCCATCATCAAACATGGTGCTGCAACCGTTATTTGTACTTATTTTCGTAAACATTGATACTCCCTTTTCCAAGCTGACTGTAAGAGTATATAAATGGAGGGGCTGTCAAGAAGTCACTCTGTCAACTTATGGGAAAGTAACTTCCTACGGTATTCTTCAGGGTCCTTGGTTTGCGTCATCGCACCACCTCTAGGATACAAAGCATCAAACAACCGCGATACCCAAAAGCGCAATGCACCCAGTCGCAGCAAACCATTCAGCGCATCTTTTTCACTGGCTTGGAGCACACGTTTGGATTCATAACCTGCCAAAAATGCTGCCATACGAGCTTCATCCTCATCACCAAGTACAATGGCTTGCGCATTGATGGCAATGGCAATATCCATGGCAAAAGATGAGTGATGGGCATAATAGAAATCAATTACCCCTGAAACATCATTACCCATAAACAAGATGTTATCCGTAAATAAATCACCATGAATCACGCCGCTAGGCAAACCACTGACACGTTGCTGCTTTTGAAAAGCCAGCTCATCATTAAGCAAGGCAAGCGCTTCCGCACCATATATCTTTTCTACATCGGCTTGCATATTTTGAATGTTATCTTCCAGCCAATCAAAGCCTGTTGGGTTGTCTCTATGTTCATCAAAGCTGCTGCCTGCCATGTGTAACGTCGCCAATGCTTCGCCTGATGAGCGAAGCTGAGCTTGATTTAAAAAGTCTAAAGTCTCACCTGTTAAGCAAGACACGATACAACCTTGTTTAACACCGTCATCCGTTTCAAAATCGAAAATAAGTGAATCGTCATTGCGCACCAACACATCAGGGCTTTTCAAACCATGGCTAGCTAAATGTTTCATCAAACGCATAAAATAGGGAAGCTCATCAGCATTCAATCGCTCAAAAATGGTCAACACATATCGCGTTCCACCTTGCATCTCCAAGAAAAAATTACTGTTTTCAATGCCTGCGGCAATGCCCGTGAAACTTTGCAGTTTCCCAAGCGAATAACCAGCTAAAATATTGTTGAAATCTTGTGTGGTTAATTCTGTATAAACGGACATGAATGCTCTAAACCTTTATTTATTGAAATCGAAGTGCTGTTTCTGCCACATGCGAACCGTACGCTCGCGCTGCCACCAATGCCGCATCATCAACACCTTCAGGCATACCTTCATCATTACCTGTCCGCACCGCCAAACCCCAATGAATACCTGCATCGGCAAAGCCTGATAAAGAACGCGGAAAACCACACACCAACATCCCGTGTTCTAAGAAGTTGGCATGAAGCGACATCAATGTTTGCTCAACACCACCACCCGCACCGCCAAAACCGCCATAGGTGGCAAACACGCCACCAACTTTACCTTCCAAGTCGCCTGCCATCCAAAGCTTAGAGCCTGCATCAACCAACTGCTTCATTTGCCAAGCCATGCTACCCATGTGCACGGGTGAACCAAAGATAAGCACATCTGCATCTCTTAAATCATCAAGGGAAGCATCAACGGCTTGTTTTAGAATCGCTTGGGCATTGATGCCTGCATCTGCAAGTGCCGCATTTGCGCCTGCCGCCACCGCATCTGCCACGGCTTGTGTATGTTGATAATCGGAATGATAAGCAATAAGAATATGCATTATGCGTGACCCACCTGCGATGATAGCTGGCTGCGCTCAAAACCAATGCCGCGCGCTGCCATTGCCCACATTTGTTCAGGCTCAGTGGCAAACACCATGTCTTTGCTTGGCGTGGCGAGTAGCCAATCATTTTGCATCAATTCATCTTCAAGCTGCCCTGCTTCCCAGCCTGCATAACCCAATAATAGGTTAAACCGTTTGGGACCTTTGCCGTGGGCAATCAATTCTAAAACGTCTTTGGATGTTGTTAAATTGAAGTCTGAGCAAATGCGCATAGTGGAATCGTATGTTTTATCCAATTCATGCAACACAAAACCACGGTATGCGTCCACAGGCCCTGCTTCATAGACGATTTGTTCTTCAAATTTCATTTGGGCAATGCCTTTCTGCCGTTCCGTTTCAAACAATGCCATGTCATCCAATACTTCAAACACCGTAATCGGCTGGGGCTTGTTCAACACCAAACCCATAGACCCTTCATCATCATGCTGACACAACAAAACCACACTATCGTGAAAAAAGCCTTCACCCAATGATGGTGTTGCAATCAATAGTTTTCCTACAATATCATCAATCATGACTCACTCCGCTGAACGTGCTACGACTACGCTTAGCCATATCCTTTGCCATATCAATGGCTGCCACCAAGCTAGTGTAGTTGATATCGCCTGTGCCTGCACGACTTAATGCCGTGCCGTGGTCAACGCTGGTGCGGATGAACGGCAAGCCAAGGGTAACATTCACCGCATCACCAAAACTCAATGCTTTGATGGGAATCAAGGCTTGGTCATGATAGCAACAGATGATGGCATCATAATTCTGGCGCATATCTGCGGAAAATAATGTGTCGGCAGGCAGAGGCCCATCCACCTTCAAACCTTCAACTTCTAAAGCTTGCAAGGCAGGTGTTAATGTATCAATTTCTTCTCTGCCAAAATGCCCTTGTTCACCTGCGTGCGGGTTTAAGCCTGTAAGCCCCAGCCGTGGGTTTTGAATGCCCATTTGCTTCTGCATAGCTTGATAGGTGATGCGAATAATAGTCTTTGTATCTTCTTGATTTAGCAAATCTGAGACATCAGCAATCGCCACATGCGTGGTCAACAGGGCAACACGCACTTGCGAGCTTGCCAACATCATCACGACTCTTTCCACCCCTGCAATATCTGCCAAAAACTCAGTATGCCCTGGGAAATCAAAACCACCATCTTTAAGAATCGCTTTTTCAATGGGCGCAGTAACTAAGCCCAATGCTTGCTGATTTAAACACATTTCAGCAGCCACACGAATGCACGTCACCACAGATTCTGCTTCAAGCGCAGCAGGTTTACCTGCTTGCACCACTCGCGCAGCATCATCTGTTGGGTCAAACACCCAAAGTGTTTGCTCTGAAATATCTCGATTTAAACGCTCATCACATATTGATATATGAACGTTTAAACCCAACTCTTTGGCGCGTTGCTCCAGCCAACAAGCTTTGGCAACAATCACAATATCCGCAAACAATGCAGGCTGATTTTGATAGGCAAGAAGCACACAATCCGGGCCAATACCCGCTGGCTCACCCAATGTTAATACAAAAGATTTCATAAGCTTATTTTACCGTGCGTTCGCTAACGATTTTCCATGTACCTTCAAGCTTTTCCATCACGATTATTTTACGGTCATTATCATCCATACTATCCGACTCAAAATGTTGGTCAAAGCTAAATTGAACACGCAGTTCAGGCGTAATCACTTCTTCAATCATATTGCTTATCTCAACGCGAATATTCTGGTGTTTGCCAATCACTTGCGTTTTATACGCTTTCCACTTGGCAAAACTTGAGAAGCGTGAGTCAGGAGAATGCTTATCATCATACAATGAAAGATAAACGTCCAAATCTTTGTTTTGCCACGCTTGTTTCCACACGCCCAGTGTAAACGATGGTTTCGATGTATCTTCTTCAACTGCCATATCTTCATGACTCGCGGCACTATACATATCAGCATTGGCAGTATCCGTAAGTTGCCCTATCACAAGGCTATCGCTCTCTTTCGCTGGACTTTCCGCAACTTTTTCTTGTACATCAACCTTGAAATCACAACTTTTCTTTTCAATTTTCGCTTTAGATTTTAAACTATTCATCCAACGTGGTACTTCTTGCTGCATTTCTGTTTCCAGCAACAACTGCCCGATCCGTTCTTGATGTGCTTCATACGCATTCGGCTCAACCCTTCTTTTTTCAACCAATCGAATCACATGCAAACCAAACTGGGTTTCCACCACACCACTGGTTTCCCCAGGCTGCATATCAAACACAACTTCATCAAATGCTGAAACCATTTGCCCGCGTTTGAACCAGCCCAAATCACCACCACGCGTTGCACTTGGTCCTTGCGACAACTCTTTTGCGCGTACCGCAAAGGCTTCATCAGAGGTGTTCTGCATTTCTTCGGCAATTTTCTCAGCACGTTGCCTGATTTTTACCTGTGTATCCAAATCTGCACTTTCAGGAATTTGCAACAAAATATGCCTTGCCCGAACTTCTTCATACGGCTGTATATTTTCAGGTTTGCGCACCCTTTCATCCATCACCTTGACGATATGAAAGCCGCCTGCTGAACGAATCGGCGGGGTTATACCACCTACTGGCACGTCAAAAATTTGTGCAAATGCGCCTTTTACTCCACCTTTGGATACCCAGCCCATATCTCCACCTTCACTGGCGTTGGGTGCATCAGACTCCAAGGTGACAGTAGAAAGAAAATTTTCCCCTGCTAAAAAGCGTTGATAATAAACCTCCGCTTCTGCGCGTTTTTGTTCCACAATTTCGGCATCAGCATCAGCAGGCAAAGCAACAAACATCTGCGAAGTGCGCACCTCGCGTACAGGTTTGGGGTCTTTTAAATGTTTACGATAATATTCACGTTTGGCCTCATCGCTCACACTTAACTTGGAACGCACAACAGCATTAACAAGTCGCCCGTTTAATATCCTAGCTTTCAGTGTGTCGCGGTATGTTTCAATGTCTATACCTTGGGCTTGCAGCACTTCAGACAGTTGCCCAGCCTGCAAATTATTGCGCTTCTCCACATCCGCCATCGCTGCATCCACTTCTGCGGGCGTAATGCGTATACCCAACGTCTGCGCCTCATGATTTTGCAGTGTACGTTGGATACGCGAATCCAAAGCTCGCTCATAAAGCGCTGAACCACTTGGGATAGGCACACCACTTTGTCGCAATTGATCTTTCAGACTCTGCATTTCGGTTTCCACTTCAAAGCAGGTAATTACATCACCATTCACAACTGCCGCAATCGCATCCAAACGCTCGGCGTACACCACTTGCGTATTGCATACCAATGCCATCAAACCGATAACCATGTTTCTTATCATTTTCAAAATATATCCTCTCATCTTACGAACCGCCGAAACTACCTAGCCCATCAAACGTGAGCAAGAAGCGCCAGCCAATATCCGTTAAAGTGTTGCTGCCCACTTGATATGTTTTGTAACCTTCCAAACCAAAATCCCAACATGCATGATGGTATGCCGCTCCCAACCGCGTTTGAATCACCCGCTCACGCAACACATCATATTGATTAAATGTATTGGCTGACCAGCGTTGGTTAATGTTCACTTGCCCCGATACGGTCACCGATTCTGCTGCTTGCGAATAAGATGCATCCGTTTTCCGCCATGAAACATCAAAATATTGCGCCTGCTCCCGCCAAGAAATACCACCATGATTTTCAACCCAGCGGTTGGTAGGCGCATGAAACTGACCACCCGCATTCAAACGCCACGCCTGATGAGGTTTCCAAACAAGCTCTGCCAAAAGGTTAGACACTGTTCGTGTTGGGGCTGGCGCAATAGCTGCATCCACCGTTTCCTGCAAACCATCATAAGCCACACCGAATTGCACTTCCAACACATTGCGTACCACAGCATTATCCTTTGTTTGCAATGCTTGAGCAAGTAAAAAACTAACCTTACGCATACGCTCAAACCTGTCCCAACCCGAATAACGGTTGCCTTGCAACAAGTTGCTCAAGTTCAACGGCAACAAACTGGAATCATAACGTGGTTGGCTGCTTTGGTCTGAAGCGGAAGATACATCAAAACGGACAATGGGTTTGATTTCATGCCGCCACTGTTGCGCTGCAAAAACTTTCTCAAATGTTGCTTCTAGTTGCAAGCTGGAAGCTAATGCACCATAGGATGAGGATGTGTTGGTGAAGCTTTGCGATTGATAACCTACACCCTGCCCCAATACCGACCATGTTGCCGAAACTGCCCCGCCTTGCATATGCCAAGGCAGCGACCATGAAGGGCGAATACCCGTGCGCAAACCTGAAACGCCAATGTCCCGCTGAAAAAATGTGGTTTGATGGTCAAGTTGGATGGTTTGTTGTTTGGCAATTGAGAAATAGTTTCTGGTTTGTAAACGCGGCAACACTTGCAAGGTACTTGCATTGCTCGCACCTCCCAAAACCTGCTGATAGCGACTACTAAAAATCGCGCTATCGCTGCCATCTCGCCAGGTTAAACTTGCATTGCTGGTCAAGTATGATGCGGTCTTAATATCACCATCATAAAGGGCATAGTCTGCAATATACAAACCATCACTCACCGCATCAATATCAAGCACTGCATCAATAGAAGGTGATAGTCGCCAGCCCATATCTGTACGTAAACGCCCGCGCTTTTCGCCCGTCACATCATCCTGAATACCCTGCCATTGCAACAGTTCTTCGCCAATATTTGAGCGGTGTCGCCACTCAATATCTGCCATCGTTCCTCGTAAAGACATTTGACGTGGCGTGAATGTCATATCCCAATTCGGTGATGCCGCCCAATAAAAAGGAACGTCAATCTGCGAGCCACGTCGCGTACTGCTGGATATCCTTGGCATCAAAAAACCAGTTCTTCGGGTTAACGCATGACTCCAATAAGGCGTGTAAAACACAGGGATACCAGCCCATTCAAATCGTGCATGGGTGGCTGTAAATGTGCCTGCATCACCATCCATTCTGGCAGAACTAGCTTTAATCGCCCACGCCAAATCATCTTCTGGGCATAAAGTATAAACCACATCCTCACCCTCAAATGTTTCCAAATCAATGCGCTGTAAACGTTTACCGTCAAGCCTATGCCCATCTTTTGTAGTCACTTTAGCATCCACAATATCTGCCACTTGTGACTCCGCATCAAAGCGAACATGGGATGCGCGAACATCCATACCATGGGTGCTAAACTGAACATTACCTTCAGCTTGAATCATGCCATACACATCGCGTTGAATGCTGTCTGCCACAATCACGCCTGCTGCTGCAAATGCGGGTGAAAACATCCAGATTCCAGCAATAAAGAATGAATAAAAAGGCAAATTTATAAGTTATTTCGGTTTTTGCGCAAAACCCAAATAATTAACATTCAAGTTGTGTGTTAATGAAAATTGCCCTGTAAGCAGTGCATAACTCATGCCTTGCACATCTTTTTCAACAAGCCCTGCGCTGCGTACCGCATCAATCATTTCCGATGGTTTGATAAACTTGCTGTATTGGTGTGTGCCTTTGGGCAACCAACCCAACACATATTCTGCACCAATAATGGCTTTGAGGTAACACTCTGGTGTGCGATTAAGTGTGGCAAAGAAAAACATCCCACCAGGTTTGAGCATATCCGCACATGCTGCCACTGCGCGTTTCACATCTGGCACGTGCTCTAAAACTTCCAAACATGTAACTACATCATACGTTTCCTTGTGGGTTTCAGCCCATGTTTCCGCATCATTTTCTTGATAATCTACTGAAATGCCTGATTGCTCAGCATGAACACTTGCTACACTTAAAGCCTTGGGTGAGCGGTCTATGCCTGTCACCTCTGCACCGCGACTTGCCATGCCTTCTGCAAGCAAACCACCCCCACAACCCACATCCAATACCTTGGCTTCTTTTAAGTTGATACGTTGGGCAATATAATCCAGACGCAATGGATTGATTTGGTGCAGCGGTTTAAACATCCCATCGGGATCCCACCACTCAGCCGCAATAGCTTCAAAGCGTTTGATTTCTTCAGGGTCTACATAAATAGAGGTCATGCACAAATGATGGTTTGAAAGCCTTTGAATGACAAGCTTAACTTATCATCAAAATATAAAACCACTCTATTTTTAAGTGCTTACCATGTATGCTTAACCTACTTTAATCAACCTAATAAATTCAGCAAAAATGCAGGAGGTAATAATGATTGCAAGCCATGTTATGAGTGAAAGTGTAAAGACATTACCACATACGACAACAGTTACTGATGCCATCATCCTGCTAAAAAGCTCCCACCTCAATGATGTGCCTGTGATTGATGACAACCAAAGAGTAGTCGGTACAGTCACCGCAAAATCCATCCTACACCATGCCCTTCCTGACTACGTCAACAGCAAGCTGCTTGCCACAATGCAAGCTGCCCCCGACATTCAGTCCATGTATAAAAATATCGCGTATATTTTACAAAATAGTATTTCCATAGTGCTAGATACCGACATTGTCACCGTAAAACCCGCCACCGCAACCAGTGCTATTGGCGCCATGCTGGTTGGCTTAAACCATGATACCCATAATATTTTGGTTATTGATGAAGCCGATAAACTTGTGGGTATTATTTCTGCTCGCGATATTTTAAACCGTCTTCAAGTCAAACCTGGCTAAACTGAAATAGTAAGCAACGCATATGGAATCCATTTTCTTATCCATCGGAATCATCCTGCTTTCGGCAAGAATTCTAGGGGAGCTTGCTGCACGATTTAAAGCACCATCCGTGATGGGTGAGATGCTCGCTGGTATCATCATAGGACCTAGTTTGCTCGGTATTGTTGAGCTGAATGACATCATTTATGTGTTGGCAGAAATTGGCTTAATCCTATTACTTTTTGAGGTTGGGTTAGATACTGACCTCTCAAAACTTTCACAGCAGCGTGTCAAAGCATCCGTAGTCGCTCTTGGTGGTTTTATTGCCCCATTCTTGGGTGGATTTGTGCTGAGCTATTGGTTGTTTGACCTATCACTTTTGGTGTCCATGTTTATTGGCGGCACACTTACAGCAACCAGTATCGGTGTCACTGTACGTGTATTGCGCGACCTTAAACGGCATAAATCCAGTGAAGCGCAGGTTGTGATTGGTGCAGCCGTCTTGGATGATATTCTCGGCATCGTTTTGCTTGCTCTTCTCTATGAGTTTTCAACATCGGGTGGTATTAACCTTATCAACACGGGTAAAGTCATTGTATTTATCGTAATTTTTATGGCTCTTGCACCTATTGTGGCAAAAATCATGGCTGAAACTATTGGCAAATTTAGCCCACAAAGCCAAGTCCCGGGGTTAATTCCAACAACCATTGTCACCTTGGTTCTTTTATTTGCTTGGCTTGCCCATGCCGTAGGCGCTCCTGCCTTATTGGGTGGTTTCGCTGCTGGTCTTGCCTTATCCCGCAGGTTTTTCTTACCCTTTGGCGCAGCACTTCAAGCACAGTCTAACACGGACTTTGTGCAACGCATTCATACCTCTATGATGCCTATCATTCAGCTTTTCACACCCATATTTTTTGTCATGGTGGGGCTATCGCTAAACTTGCGTGAAATTGATTGGGGCTCACCTACTGTCATGCTGATGGCTTCATCTTTTATCATCATCGCCATGCTCAGCAAATTGGTGGGTGCTTTCCTCATTAAAGAATCCATGGCATTTCGCTGGGCAGTAGGTTTATCTATGATTCCGCGTGCAGAAGTAGGCTTGGTCTTTGCTGAGTTGGGGCGAATTTCGAATGTATTTAATCAAGAAATATATGCTGTGATGGTGCTAACCATTGCCGTCACGACTGTCTTACCACCATTTATCTTGAAATGGTTTTATAAACGCTGGGGCAAAGACCTGCCCAAGGGATCTAATTAAGAAATATCGACTTCTTTCACACCCGACCAATCCATCGCCTTAATATTTTGATAGGGGCTTGTCTTAAGCTTAAACGCGTGCCTTTCGGCAATGTTTAGCACCACGCGTAGCTTTTAGGCTCGGATAATATTGGTCAATATCCGTAGCGCTAATCACACCTTGTCCAAGTACATATAACAGCTTCTTTTCGGCATTCATATGGAAATTAAAACTCATCTTTATCCATCCACGCCAACACTTTACCCAACGTGACAAATGAGCCTAATATAAGAAATTTCCCAGCTTTAATCGCTTGTGTCTCTACCGTAAGGGCTTCTCCAATCGTTGGATATTGGTATGTATCATCACCCGTCATACCAATGATTTTATCGGTCATTTTTTCCAACCACGGTAGGCAATCACTCAGGTTCCTATCTTCACGCGTACAGACAATAATAACATCAAACTGGGGTTGCATACCTGATAAAGTTGGCAGTAGTGCCTGCACTGCATGTTCATTGTGCGCGGCATCAAGATAGAATGTATGTTTCCCATGTTGAATGCATTGCATACGCCCCTGAATATGTAAGTTACCGATTGCCCGTTTTGACTTGTTTAAATGCATGGGAAGACATTGCTTCGCTATCATTTGCACCGCTGCATATGCCAAGCCTGCGTTGGTTTTTTGATGTTTGCCTATTACAGATAACTCTTCTGGGAATAGCTGCGCATACGCTAAGTTGCCAACATATTGCGATAATACACCCATAACAACTTCACCTTGTGGCGCGCTAATTTGAATCTTACACCCTTGAAATACATAATATTTTTCTTGGGTTATCTCTTCCAGCGTATTGCCTAACCAAGCTTGGTGGTCAAGCCCTATCGGTGTTAGCAGCCCAACATCTGCGAAAACAGCCGTCGTCGCATCAAGCTTTGCGCCCACACCGGCTTCTAATATTTCAACATCTACCTGTTGTTGCGAAAAGTATAATAGAGCAAGCACGGTAGCTGTTTCAAAATAGGATGTGCCAATCTCTAAAGCCAAAGGCATGACCAATGCCATCAAATCAAGCAGTTCAGCTTGTGAAATAGGCTTGCCATCAATCCGCATACGTTCATGAAAGCTTAAAATATGAGGTGATGTATAAAGCCCAACTTTACAATCATTTACTTGTAATGCAGCCGCTAAGAAGTGCGATGTTGAACCCTTGCCATTGGTTCCCGCAACACGCACACGAAGCTTGGGTTTTACAAAACAATGACCCAACTGTTCAAGTGCAAAAATAAGCTTTTGCACCCGCTCGTGACCAGGCTTGTAATCTCTGTCTGCGCTGGGGTCACCCAAGGCTTGTAACCAAGCATCAATATCACCTGGTTTTTCTTTTGTTGTCACCTGATGTTAGAATTTAGTGCGGTTGGCGGTAAGAGCGCGACATTAAGTGTTCAAACAATGTACGTAAATATTCGCGTTGTTCGCGTCTATCCACCACATCATCAATCAAACCATGCTCAAGTAAAAACTCTGCCCGCTGAAAACCTTCAGGCAATTCTTCGGCAACGGTTTCCTTAATTACACGCGGTCCTGCAAAACCAATCAAAGCTCTTGGCTCGGCAATAATAACATCACCAAGCCATGCCACCGATGCGGAAACACCGCCCATAGTTGGGTCTGCCAGCAAACAAACAAAGGGAAGCTTGGCTTCATTTAAACGATTCACTGTGGAAGATGTTTTTGCCATCTGCATGAGCGATAAAATACCCTCTTGCATTCGCGCCCCACCAGATGCCGTAATCAATAAATATGGACACTGACGCTCAATCGCACGCTCCATACCCAACACAATCTTTTCACCAACAACAGAACCCATGCTGCCGCCCATATAGCCAAACTCAAACATGGTTACGGATGTCGTGATGCCATTGATGTCACCCAAATAATTGCGTGCAGCGTCATCATCACCCATTTTTTTATTCGCAGCTTTTAGCCTATCTGTATATCGCTTTTGGTCTTTAAATTGCAGTGGGTCAAGTGAGCTTAAATGCGTATCACATGCATCATAGGTATCTTCATCGAATAAGAATCCAGCTCTTTGTGTAGTGGAAATACGCATATGTTGATTGCATTTGGGGCAAACCATTTCAGAGCGCTCTAGCTCTTTGTTATAAAGTGTTTCCGCGCAGCCTTTGCATTTAATCCACAAGCCGTCTGGCGTGTTATCTTTATCGCCAGCAATGATATTTTTAGGTCGTTCAATCAAACGGGTTAACCAACTCATAAGTAATCCCTTTCAAGTAAAATTTTAAGCTTCGATAATCAACTCATCCACCTGCGTTAGCATACGCAAGTGAGGGATATTTTCCACTTCAACTTCAGAAGCCATTTCAGTTAATACTTCTGGTTTCATATGATACAAATAAATAGAAATTTCGCCAAGTTTATTCAACTTCTTCAATTCTTTTGCCATACCTTTGGGGGTTAAATGACCACTGATGCTGGCTAGATTTTCATAATTATTAGGAAACGAACAGTCAATAATAACAGCTTTAAGATTGGGCTGCTCATTGGCTATTTCCCAAATTCTGTCGGTGTGACCTGTGTCTGCTGTGAATATTACTTGCACACCATCTTGGTTGAGTAAAAAACCTGTGCATGGCACGGGATGATTCACACCAATGGGTGTAATTTCCAAATCACCCACCCTTAGCGTCTGTTCAGACTCAAAGCTTTCCATGCGAAGAATACCCTTCTCTTCCGTTGGTATTTTCGTGAAATCTGGCCAAACAATATTGTTCAAAAAGTGTTTTGATAATGTGTCTAAATTTTCTTGGAGGCTATGAATAGTCAAGCGACTTGCTTGACCTGTATCGCCCATCCGTTTAAGCGCACGATTATCCGCTAAAAATGCAATATCTTTGATATGGTCAAGATGGGTGTGTGATAAAAAAATATGTTTAATTTTGCTTTGTTCTTCAAGCGTTAACACTTCAGTAGGTGAGCCAGCATCGAGTAATACGGTGTCATTAACAAGAAATGAGGTCAAATGAAACCCTAAAAGTTGCCCCCCATAACAGCCCAAAACCCGTATTTTCATGTAGCCTCCCTCATCCTTTCCCCATCGCATCAGCCATCAATTTTACAGACGCTGAAAGACACCCGTTCATTGCAGCATTGTCACCTGTATTTAATGTGATGTGGCTCACAAAATGACTGCCTACCACCACACCATCAGCAAATGCCGCAACACTTTTTGCTTGCTCAGGTGTTTTTACACCAAAACCAACACATATAGGTAGCTTAGAGTACTTCCGAATCAAAGACAACTTATCTTGTATTTCTTGAACAGCCCCCATCTCAGCACCCGTAATCCCAGCAAGCGAAACATAATAAATAAATCCACTGCCAACATTGGCAGCAAGCTGAATACGCTGCTCAGTCGAAGTGGGTGCAAGCAACATAATTTGACTTAAATCATGTTGTTTAAAAACAGCCGCACAAATATCACTTTCTTCCGCAGGCACATCCACCAGCAACACGCCATCCACACCTGATTCCTTTGCCTGTTCAGCAAAAGATGCAAAACCTATGCTGTAAGGCACATTGGCATAACCCATAAGTACAATGCCTATATCAGGTTTAACTTCTCGTACTTTTTTAGCAATGGTAAATACATCATGTATCTTCGTTCCAGCCTGCAAAGCACGCTCACTTGCCGCCTGAATCACAGGTCCATCAGCCGCAGGGTCTGAAAAAGGCATACCAATTTCAATAATATCTACTTGCTCAGCAAGTGTAAGTATCAATAATTCAGATGTTTGTATGTTCGGGTCTCCCGCCGTTAAGTAACCCACCAAAGCTGCTCTATTCTCAGCCGCACATCTCTCAAATACAGAGGCTAGTAGATTGCTCATAAGCTGCCATCCACATCAAATCCAAACTTATCCATCACTGTATTCAAATCTTTATCACCACGCCCCGATAGATTAATCAATACCACCTGTTCTTTGTCCATGCCTGCTGCAATGCGTATGCCTGCTGCCAGCGCATGACTCGATTCTAGCGCAGGAATAATACCTTCAGTTTTGGTTAAGGTTTGAAAAGCTTGCAATGCTTCATCATCTGTTGCGCTATCTAATTCAAGCCGCCCTTCATCCATCATATATGCCAGCTCAGGACCAACACCAGGATAGTCCAAACCTGCGGATATGCTATGTGCATTCGCTGAAATTTGCCCTTCTTTATCTGCAAGCACATAACTCAAGCTACCATGAATAATACCAGGCTGACCTTTCGCCAAAGATGCCGCATGTTCACCCGAATCCAAACCATGACCGCCTGCCTCAACGGCAACAAGACGAATGCTTTTATCATCTTGTAAAGGATGTAATAAACCCATCGCATTTGAACCACCACCCACACATGCCACGGCAACATCAGGAAGCTTACCAGCTTGCGCCAAACACTGCTCACGGGCTTCTTGACCAATCACGGTGTGAAACTGTCTAACCATCAAAGGAAATGGATGAGGACCCGCAGCAGTACCGAAGATATAGTAGGTATCTTCACATGATGCGACCCAGACCCGCAAGGCTTCATTCACCGCATCTTTAAGTGTTGCTGTGCCGCAATCGACAGGCACAACATTCGCGCCGAGAAGCTTCATACGAAACACATTGGGCGCTTGCCTGCGAATATCTTCGCGGCCCATATAAATATCGCACTGCATATTAAACATTGCCGCAACCGTTGCTGTGGCAACACCATGTTGCCCTGCACCTGTTTCAGCAATCACTTTCTTTTTACCCATGCGCCGTGCCAACAGTGCCTGACCAATGGTGTTATTTATTTTGTGTGCACCCGTGTGATTTAAATCTTCACGTTTGAGATATATTTGTGCGCCACCAGCTTCTGCTGTTAATTGTTTGGCGTGATATAGCGGTGTAGCGCGACCAACATAGTTTTTGAGCAAGTCTAACCTTTCTTTATGAAACTCAGGGTCAGCCCACGCTGCAAAAAATGCATCTTCAATTTCTTTGAGTGGCTGCATCAATGTTTCGGCAGCAAACCTGCCACCAAACTTACCAAAATGTCCACCTTCGTCTGGTGCATGTTTGATTTCTAAATCATACTTATTCATTCATCAATCCACATAATTGTTCTATTTTTTGTCTATCTTTGATGCCTTTTGCTGATTCAACACCCGATGAAACATCCAATGCGTAAATACCATCAATAGCTAATGCCTGACCAATATTCGAGGCATCAATGCCACCAGCCAAAAGGATGGGATGCGTATGTTTGAGGTTTTTTAACATATTCCAATCAAAGGATGTTCCTGTGCCGCCATAAACATCTTTAGGGGCTTTAGTATCCAACAATACGGTGCAATCAAAATCGTTAATGCGGTTTAAATCATCTGCTGCTGCAATGGGTATTGCTTTGATGGCACGTCTGGATTGTGCCGCGCAAAACGCAGGTGTTTCATCTCCGTGCAATTGAATAACATCCAGTGAACAGTGCTGTAAAACCGTGTCAATTTCCTGCTGAGAAGCATTCACAAATAAACCAACGGCAACCACAAATGGCGGCAACTGGCTTATAATATGTTGAGCAGATTGCGGGGTAATAAAACGCGGTGACTTGGCATAAAAAACAAACCCAAGTGCATCAGCACCACACTGGACAGCAGACATAGCATCCTCAGCACGTGTAATGCCACATATCTTCAATCGCGTGTTTGATTTCTTCATCATGGGCTAGTTTAAAAAGAAACGTTGCAACAAGCAATCTTAGACATAAAAAAAGGCCACCATCTGGTGACCTTTTAAAATATACATAAGCTAACAGTGACTATTTACGTTTCTTGCGTAACAAGTGCAAACGTGCAGTAAGCATAGAGAGTTCAGCTTCAGCCATTGCCAAATCAACATCACCATTGTTTGAAGAAACAAGTTCTTCAGCACGACGCTGTGCAGCAACAATTTCCGCTTCATCCATGTCCGCAGCGCGTTCCGCAGTATCGGCTAAGATGGTCACCTTATCGGGTTGAATCTCAACAAAACCACCAGAAACAAAAACTTCATCAATCTCATCACCATTGGTAATGCGAAGCTCGCCAGCTTTTAATGCAGCCAATAATGGGCTGTGGTTTGGCAAAATGCCTAAGTCTCCAGCAGCACCAGGTACAATTAACATTGTAGCCTGACCACTGTAAACTTCGCGTTCAGCCGTTGCGACCAACACTTCCATGCTAGACATGATAATTAACCTTTAGCCTGCATTTTTTCTGCCTTCTCAACAGCGCCTTCAATCGAACCAACCATGTAAAATGCTTGCTCAGGAAGATGGTCATAATCACCAGCTAGTAAACCTTTAAAGCCTTTGATGGTTTCATCCTTCTTGGCGTAAACACCTGGAGAACCAGTGAATACTTCAGCAACATGGAAAGGTTGAGACAAGAACTTTTGAATCTTACGTGCGCGGTTCACAGTCAATTTATCTTCATCAGATAACTCATCCATACCCAAGATTGCAATAATATCTTGAAGCTCTTTATAACGTTGCAATGTGCGCTGCACACCTTGTGCAACTTCATAATGCTCAATACCAACAATTTTAGGGTCAAGTTGACGAGAGGTTGAGTCCAGAGGATCAACAGCAGGGTAAATACCAAGCTCTGCAATTTGACGTGACAATACGATAGTTGAGTCCAAATGCGCAAATGTTGTAGCAGGTGCAGGGTCAGTCAAATCATCCGCAGGCACATAAACAGCTTGCACTGAAGTAATTGAACCCGTTTTAGTAGAGGCAATACGCTCTTGTAACCTGCCCATTTCTTCAGCCAGTGTAGGTTGATAACCCACCGCTGACGGCATACGACCCAATAGTGCTGATACTTCAACACCAGCTAGAGAGTAACGATAAATGTTATCAATAAAGATAAGAACATCACGACCTTCATCACGGAAGTACTCAGCCATTGTCAAGCCAGTCAATGCAACACGAAGACGGTTACCTGGAGGCTCATTCATTTGACCATAAACCAGCGCCACTTTATCAAGCACGTTTGATTCTTTCATTTCGTAATAGAAATCGTTGCCTTCACGTGTACGCTCACCAACACCTGCGAATACGGAGAAACCACCATGTCCTGTCGCGATATTATTGATCAATTCCATCATGTTTACTGTTTTACCAACACCAGCACCACCGAATAGACCAACTTTACCACCTTTAGCAATAGGAGCCATTAGATCGATAACTTTAATACCTGTTTCAAGAATATCATTTGCAGGCGCAAGCTCATCAAATGCAGGCGCAGAACGATGAATTTCCCATTGATGTTCAGACTTAACTTCAGCACCCTCAAAATCGATGCCTTCACCTAATACGTTCATGATACGACCAAGTGTCGCTTCACCAACAGGCACTTTAATAGCAGCACCTGTATCATCAACTTCAAGACCACGCTTCAAGCCATCAGTTGCACCCATGGCAATACAACGAACAATGTTGTCACCAACATGTTGCTGCACTTCTAGCGTCAAATGAACATCTTTCAATTTCAACGCGTTATAAATTGCTGGCAATTCGCCTGCTGGAAAGCGAACATCCACTACGGGACCTACGATTTGTACAATTGTTCCTACACTCATTGAATATCTCCTATTTGACTATGCAGCTGCTGCACCGGCACAAATTTCAGCAAGCTCTTGTGTAATTGCTGCTTGGCGTGCCTTGTTATAAGTAATTTGCAAATCAGATATAATATCTTTTGCGTTGTCTGTTGCAGATTTCATTGCAACCATTCGTGCTGATTGTTCACAAGCTTTGTTTTCCAACACTGCTTGATACACAACCGTTTCAATATAACGGCGCAATAATCCATCAAGCACCTCTTTACTATCTGGCTCATAAAGATAATCCCAATAACCAGAACGACTTTCTACTTCAGGCGTTGGTGTTGGAATCAAAGTCACTTCAGTTGGTGTTTGTGTCATTGTGTTTACAAATGTATTAAACACCAAACGAACTTCATCATACTCACCTTTGATAAACTTCTCAGCCGCAAGCGTCACAATCGGTAAAATCTCTGACAACTCTGGTTCATCGTTAATATCTTCTGCGCTTGCCGCAAGTGGCACAATGCGTTTCATAAATAAGCCAGCACGGCGACCAATGTTTAGGACTTCAACTTCGGCCGTTTCTTGTATTTTTTTCATGCTTGTTATCGCGTGTTTCAATACATTTGTATTTAAACCACCACACAAACCTTTATCCGAAGAGACCACAATATAAGCCACACGTTTCACTTCTTCACGAGGCGTGATGAAAGCGTGTTTATATTCTGGGTGCGCTTGTGCCAAGTTTGCCATAATCGCATGAATGCCATCAGCATAAGCGCGTGACGAAGTCACTGCTTGTTGTGCTTTACGCATTTTACTTGCCGCCACCATTTCCATGGCTTTGGTAATCTTTGAAGTATTTTGCGTGGCTTTAATTTGCCCGCGTATTTCCTTAGCCGATGCCATTGGTTCGCTCCTTTTAGTAGGTGCCAGTCGCTTTAAAGTCTGCTACTGCTTTCTTCAAAGTGTCTGTAACTTCATCAGTCAACGTTGGTGTTGCATTCAAATCTTTGATGAAATCACCAAGGCTTGAATTCAAGTATGCAATATATGCTTTCTCAAAAGAAACGATTTTGCCAACTTCAACATCATCCAAGTCACCATTGTTAAGTGCGTACAATACGGCTGTCATTTCAGCAACAGATTGTGGTGAATTTTCATCTTGTTTTAGAACTTCAACACCACGCTTACCACGTTCGATTTGCGCACGTGTCGCTTCATCCAAGTCCGATGCGAACTGTGCAAATGCTGCCAACTCACGGTATTGCGCCAAGTCGAGGCGAAGACCGCCACCAACTTTTTTCATGGCTTTGGTTTGTGCAGCACCACCAACACGAGATACAGATAGACCAGCATTAATTGCTGGGCGTTGTCCCGAGTTAAACATGGATGTTTCCAAGAAAATTTGACCATCAGTAATTGAAATAACGTTGGTTGGTACGAATGCAGACACATCACCCTCTTGGGTTTCAATGATTGGCAATGAGGTCAAAGAACCTGTTTTACCTTTTACAGCACCGTTAGTGAATTTTTCAACATAAATTTCATCCACACGAGAAGCGCGCTCCAATAAACGTGAGTGAATGTAGAAAACATCACCAGGATATGCTTCACGACCTGGAGGACGACGCAAAATCAAAGAGATTTGACGGTAAGCCCAAGCTTGTTTGGTAAGGTCATCATAAATAATGAGTGCATCTTCGCCACGGTCGCGGAAATATTCACCCATGGTACAACCAGAATATGGTGCAATGTATTGCAATGCAGCAGCTTCAGAAGCGCTTGCAGCAACGATGATTGTGTGATCCAAAGCGTCATGTTCTTTAAGCGTGCGAACAACGTTTGCCACTGTAGAAGCTTTTTGACCAATCGCCACATATACACATGTTACACCAGTGTCTTTTTGATTGATAATCGTATCAATGGCAATCGCGGTTTTACCTGTTTGGCGGTCACCAATGATAAGTTCGCGTTGACCACGTCCCACAGGAACCATGGAATCAATCGCTTTAATGCCAGTTTGCAAAGGTTGATCAACAGATTTACGTTCAATTACACCCGGTGCAATTTTCTCAACAGCATCAAACCCATCATTTTCAACAGGACCTTTACCATCAATAGGCTGACCAAGCGCGTTAAGTACGCGACCTTTAAGACCAGGGCCTACAGGTACTTCAAAAATACGACCTGTACATTTGACTTCATCGCCTTCTGCCAAGTGTGTATACTCACCGAAGATGATGACACCGACACTATCTTGCTCAAGGTTTAGAACCATACCCATCGTATCACCAGGGAACTCAAGCATTTCGCCAGCCATTGCTGCGCCCAGTCCGTGAATCAAAGCAACACCATCACCAACTGAAATCAAACGTCCGACGTTTGCATCACTAGCACTGGCTTCAAAACCCTTGATTTGTTCTTTAATAATAGAACTAATTTCTGCTGTATCAAGTTTCATAATCTCAATATCCTCTGTATCTAATCAAACCGACAATGCACGTTTCAAGCCGTTAATACGGCCACGTACAGAGTGATCAATTTGGCGATCGCCAATATTTAGAATCAAACCACCTAAAATCGAAGCATCGGTTTTAACATTTAAGTCAACCGCTTTGCCCAAACCAGAACTGATAGATTCTTTTAGTTTACTAGCAAGCGCCGCATTCAAGTCGCCTGCAACAGTTACATCAACCATCACTTGCGCATTTGCATTACGAATCAATGCCTCAAGCATTTCATCAATATGTACAAGCAAGGAAGCCTTGTTACGCGCACATAACATCACAACCAGCCTAAGAACATGCTCATCCTTTACGGACGCTGCTTTCAACACAGCTTTCGCCCTGTATTCCGCAGTAATTTGTGTGTTTTTCAAAAGCACTTGCGCATCTTCATTTTCAGCAACTTGAGCAACCTTGTTTAGGTCTGATGAAACATCAACACCTTCTTGGCGAAGCTCAAACAAAGCCACTGCATAGCGGCTTGCTATTGATCTTTCAGTGCTCATGCAGACACACCATCAGCAATAACTTTTTCAATCAATGCTGAATGTTTGTTTGCATCAAGCTCTGCTTCGACAATCTTCTCAGCCGCTAAAACTGCCAATGATGCAACTTCTTTCTGCAATCCTTGGCGCATTTTGCCTTCTTCTGCATCTGCCTCTTCTTTCGCGCTTTGAATAATAAGCTCGCCATCGTGACGTGCTTTAGAAGTAGCTTCTTCCGAAACTTCCAAGGCACGACGCTCAGCAGCAGCTACAATCTCTTGTGCTTTCTGCTTCGCTTCTTCGATTTGCACTTTCACTTCAGCTTCCGCGTCTGCTTGTGCGCTTTTACCAGCTTCTGCTGCTGCAAGACCATCCGCAATTTTTTGCGTACGTGCTGACATTGCATCATTCAAAGGCGTATAAAGAAGTTTACTCAATATAAAGACCATCGTTAAGAAAACGATAATTTGTCCAATAAAAGTTAAATCTAAACTCATCTTTTTACTCCTTTAAAATTCTTATTCTTTTTTAACAATTAGCCCAAGAATGGGTTAGCGAACAAGAACCAAAGAGCGAATGCCATAATAATAAATGGGAAAGACTCCATCAAACCTGCGAAAATGAACATGTTGAACATCAATTGAGGACGCATTTCTGGTTGACGAGAAATACCTTCCAAAGTTTTAGAGCAAATTAAGCCCCATCCAATTGCAGAACCCAAGCCTGCAGCTGCCAAAATTACGCCGACAGAGATTGCTGTCGCAGCGGTGATGATTACTGTTGCATCCATTTTTACTACTCCTTAGTTTTACTACTTTTTTAAAATTATCGCTTTGCGATTAGTGTTCTACTGGCTGGTGTGCAATTGATAAGTACACCACAGTAAGAATCATGAAGATAAAGGCTTGAAGCAAGCCAATAAACATGTGGAAGAATGACCAAGCCAAGCCAACCAAGATGCCCATCACTTCAGAAATCATGCCGCCCACTGTCATCAACTCTTCAAAAGAGCCAACCAACAACAATGAAGCAATCAACAAGAAGATAACCTCACCAGCAAACATATTACCAAACAGACGGAAAGAAAGGCTTAACGGTTTAGCAATCTCTTCCACAAGTTTCAAAATCAAATTGATAGGCATGACGATTGGTTTTAAATAAATAGGAACCAAGCTTGTAAACGGCTCCATCACCAATTCTTTCATAAAATGCACAGGTTTAAGTTTAAACTCATAATACAGAACCAAAATAAATACCGAAACACCCATTGCCGCAGGCAAGTTCAAATCATTGGTCGGCACTGGTCTAAATGCAGGCGCGCCCAACGCATGAGCGATATTACCAATCAAGTATGCAGGTAAAATATCTATCGTGTTACACAGTAAAATAAAGACAAATATTGTAAACGCTAGTGGTGCAACGATAGGGTTATGAACCGGAAAGTTATCATTTACTGTTGTATTAATAAAATCAACGACAGATTCCACGAAGTTTTGCGCACCTGTTGGCGCACCTTCAATAATCTTGCCGCGCAACCAAAGTGCAAACCCAACAAGCATCATAGCAATCGTGGCTGTCACAATCATGGTATCGACATGAATTTGCATGAAAGGGTTAGTTTCATCAAATTTATATGTCCAATATTCTAAATGATCAGCAATACTTGAGCCATGCTCTTCTGCTTGCCCTTGTTCAACGTGTCCGTGTTCAGCCAACGTCCTCTCCCTTCATTTTCTCAAAAATCATTATCAAACTTTTTACATACATTGTTACATAGGCAATCGCCATGCCAACAATCAAATATAAAGGCTGCAACGCCAAGAAAAAAACACCTGCTGCCACAACCATTAAAAACAAGGCAAATCGTATTCCAGCAGACTTCAGCAATATTAACTTATCACCGCCAGATACGCTGATGCTTTGGTAAACATGCCAGGTGGACACCACAACAACGAATCCACCGAACAACACACTCAACCAAGGCAATGCTAGGGCGCTAAAAAGAAGTGCTACAGCGATTACAACCATAATCTGCCACAGCAACAGCGAGCGAACATTAAAGCTCTGCTCTTCATCCTTTTTGTGCATGGGAACTTCCTCTAACAAAGAACTCCCCCCTCTTTTGCGGTGCGATTTCTAACAGAATACAAGTCAAAAAACAAACATTGTTTTTTATGCAACAAAAAAGGGCGGCAAATGCCGCCCTTTTGTTCAATACTATCAAGCTTAGTTTCTCTTTAAAAATCAACCGCAATGGCTAATGCCGCAGCCGCATATGCTGGCACTTTTTCACCATCGAACTCAACTTCACTCGAGGACACAGCAACACCCAAATCAATGCGTGCTGCCCATAAATTAAGCCCTAGACCCGCAGTTGTCACCAAACCAATGTCTTGTGACATGTTTTCAAATGCACCTAAGCGTAACGCAAGAACATTCCATGCATTCCATTCTGCGCCAATATTCCAATATTGTGATTTACTTGAAGCAACTGCGCCTTCATTTTCTGTTAAATCATAACCCAACTCCACAGATACTGTATCTGTAGGAATCCACGCCGCGCCAAATTTCGCTTGCGGCTTCAGTTCATAAAGATACGGAACATTGGCAAATGTACCTGCGCCAGAGTGCTCAAAACTAGGGGTATTGATGTTTTTAACCGTCAAACCAATTTGCCAGCTTGGAATACGGTACATCACGCCCAAGTCCAAGCCAAATGCAGTGGATGTCTCAGTATTATTTTGATCAAAACTAATCCCGGAGTTTGTGGAAAACAACTTGGTGTCTGCAGCAATAATATCAGCCTGCATCAACTTCAACACACCGCCCACGCTAAGCCTTTCATTGATGGCATAACCATAAGTGAAACCAACTTCAGAAATTGCAACGCCGCGCACAGAAAGTGCTGTGTTATTGTTTGCCAAGTCTGTGCCTGCTGCATTGGCAATCGTATTCATCGCATCAGTATTTTGCTGCTCTTGACCCACGGCATTTGTATCCGCAGCTAAGGTAGCATCATAAGTTGCAACAACTAAATTGGCCTCAGGTGCCGTAAGTCCAGCATTTGCTACTAAAGAAGCCTCCATCTCAGCAACTTGTGTAGCAGAAAAATATTGAGGAGTTAGCGAAGATGGAAGCGGTTGACCCGTAAATGCAGCGAAAATATCAGCAAAACCTACATTCACATTATCAACCGAGATTGTACTGTTCAGGTCAACCGCTGTGCGCACGCCAAGTCCATAATTAGAAACTCGCGCACCAATCGCACCATTTATAAAAACATTCGCGCCCAGAGGTGCTGGATCCAGAGACGACAAACCGCCTATTACGCTCGCAGCGGCTTGAATTCCCGCAGCATCAAGCCCGCCTGTAGAGCTAATAGCAGATGGGTCAGGTAAAGCTTCAAGCTTGAGCCTATTTGCATCCAAAGGCCCAAAAACATTAGCCCCTACCCCAATGCCTAACTCAACACCAAAGTCTTTATCGCTCATTTTATGATTGTCAGCCTCAGAAGCCTCTTCGCCAAAGAAACCATATGCAGCGGGGTTCCAATACGACGCATCAACCCCGTGTGTTGAAGCCACACTTGAGCCACCCATGCTCAACGCCCGCACACTTGATGGTGCAAACTCTGCTGCTTGTGATGCCACTGAGAAACCAAGCAACGGAATCATTAAACCACTCATTATATATTTTGAATTCATACAGCCTCCATCGTGCTATTTATCACCTAGTTTAGCTCAAAAAAAAAGCTCCGCAAGTGCGGAGCTTTAAATATTTTTATTAATCTTAAAGTTTAAGCTTAAGACGCAGTTGTTTCTTCAACTATTTTCTCAACCACTTCTTCTGCTTGAACATTGGTTTCTTCAACCAATTCAATCAACGCCATCGGTGCGGCATCACCAACACGAAAACGTGTTTTGATGATACGCGTGTAACCGCCTGGACGCTCACTAAAAGCTTCTGCAACATCACCAAACAAGCGATCAACGATTGGGCGATAACGCAATTTTGACAATGCTTGGCGACGTGCATGCAAGTCACCTTTTTTAGCCAGTGTAATTAATTTTTCAACATATGGTTTAACTGCACGTGCTTTGGCTTGTGTTGTTTCAATTTTGCCATGCGT
>DQSL01000112.1 GCA_015663235.1 Mariprofundaceae bacterium | reverse complement strand
GCAGGCACCCAATCCGAGGCAAAAGCAAACGGTTCACCCGCCACACCTGAGCCACCCACATGCAATTGATAATGTGGCACAGGTTGCCCTGCGACCTTCTTCGCCATGCCATGAAAACCCAAATCTGCAATATGATGACGGCCACAAGAATGCTGGCAGCCCGATGCTTTAATCGTAAGACCTGCCAACGCACTATCTTCTTTTAAGTCCACCATCAATGGCTGCAAAGCCTCAGCCAAACCACGGCTTGATGTAATGCCCAAACGACATGTTTCTGTGCCAGGGCAAACAGTGATATCCGAAATGCCACGTGCATGGGCTGTGCGTAGGTCGGCATTACCCAACACTTCAACCACATCATCCACTTTGGCTGGGTTCACATCGACAATCACCAAACCTTGCTCAGTGGTCACCCGCAGTTCATTCGTGCCACCCAATCGTGCAGCTTGTGCCACAGCACGGCATTGCAAAGGTGTTAAGTCACCCCTGAAAATATTCAATAAAATAGATACTTTACCATCATGTTGTTGCACAATACCGTTGCCTGAAAAAGGCATCACATCCGTTGGCTGTCTCCAGCCTGTGTCTTCAAATACCACATCCGATAATGTGCCTTCAATGATGGCGCGTTGTTTTTTGTATTCTTCAACAAACCCTTCTGCACCCAGCTTTTGCGCCACATATTTCATGCGCGCTCTTGCCCGCTTTTTACGGTCTGAATATTTGAAGTGGATGCGCATCAAGGCTTCACCAACAATCAACACATCGGACTCTTCAATAAAATCTTCGAGTTTAATCGCAGGTATAGGTTGTGATGACAAACCACCAGCCGCCCACACTTCAAAACCCGCTTTGCCATCTTGGTGTTTGGCGATATAACCAATATCATGCATACCGCTCAAACCACAATCTGTGGCACAGCCCGAAAAGGTTACTTTAAACTTACGTGGAAATTGTTGTGCAAGTGGATGACGCAGAAAATACTCTGCAAATTTTTGTGCATGAACCGTCACATCCGCATGTTCCGCAGGACATTTCCCTGCCAAGAAACAAGTCGATACATTACGCACCGTATTACCACAAGCTTCACGCGTAGTAATGCCCGCCGCATCCATTTTACGTAAAAAAGGAACAACATCTGTGAGTGCCACAAAGTTTGCCTGAATATCTTGGCGCGTGGTGATATGCGCCACCTTTTCAGGCGCTTGTTTCAACGTGCCATCCGTCGGCATTGCACCCGCATACAATTCAGCACATTCACCCATCACTTCCAACTGCGCAGGGGTCAATACCCCGCCTGGAAATTTAGCGCGAATCATTTGTACGCCTTCTTGGCGCTGACCATACACGCCCATTTGTAGGCGGAATGGTGTGAACCGTTCTTCGGTCATCGTTCCAGCTTTAAATGCCTTATAACCCGCTTCAAACTCATCCACGTCGGATGTATGTGCAAAATCAAATGTACCCATGTTGTTTAACCTCTGTGAAGAACCACAAAGGAACGAGGATACAAAGTATAAAATATTTACCTTTGTGCCTTTGTGCCTTCGTGGTTAAAAATTATTCGCCGAATTTAAGCTCGCACGCTTGTTCGTATGTTACTAAATCTGTGATGGTTGGATTTTCACCACACAAAGGACATTGTGGGTCTTTACGCAGCTTCAATTTCTTCCATTCCATGCGTAGCGCATCAAAAGTCATCAATTTGCCAGACAATGACTCACCAATGTTAAGAATTTCTTTGACTGCTTCCACAGCTTGAATCGTGCCTACACAGCCTGCCAATGCGCCCAAAATACCTGCTTCCGAACATGACGGAACCAAACCTGTCGGTGGTGGTTCAGGATACAAACAACGGTAACAAGGGCCTTCTTTGTGAACATGCGGTTTGTATGTTGCGACCTGCCCTTCAAAGCGGAACATTGCGCCTGAAATCAATGTTTTCTTCTCAAAATAACATGCATCATTGACCAAAAAACGAGTTGGGAAATTATCACAACCATCAATAATAATATCGTATTCAGAGATGATTTCACGAATATTTTCTTCGGTGACAAAGTAGTTATACGTATTCACTTTTACATCTGGATTGAGCGCTTGCATGGTTTTTTTCGCACTTTCAACTTTAGGGTCGCCAATGCGGTCTTGATTGTGAATAATTTGGCGCTGCAAGTTGGATAAATCCACCACATCCGCATCAGCAATACCAATCGTGCCCACACCTGCTGCTGCCAAATAATAAGCCACTGGTGAACCCAAGCCGCCAGCTCCAATCATAAATACTTTCGCATTTAGAAGTGCTGATTGCCCTTCTGCACCCACTTCAGGTAAGATAATATGGCGTGAATAACGCTCGATTTGTTCTTCTGTAAAATCAATCATGATTTATTAACCTCTACTCACCACGAAGAACACGAAGAACACGAAGTTTTGATTTTAACTTTGTGCCTCTGTGTCTTTGTGGTTAAAACTTTTATGCTTCTATATTTTTAAATAAGTCGGTGGACATGTATCGCTCTGCCATGGATGGCAAAATGACTATAATACGTTTGCCCTTCATATCCGCTTGCGCAGCTACTCTTAATGCCGCAGTCACCGCTGCACCCGATGAAATACCACCTGGGATACCCTCTTCATTTGCCAAACGCTGTGCCATGGCAAATGAATCCTCATTACTGACTTGCTCAATACTATCCACAATATCCACATTCAAGTTTTTAGGCACAAAACCTGCACCAATGCCTTGAATTTTATGTGGTGATGGCTCACCACCGGACAAAATGGGAGAATCACTAGGTTCAACAGCAATGGCTTTGAAATCAGGGTTGCGTGATTTAATCACCTCAGCAATACCCGTAATCGTACCGCCCGTGCCAACACCAGCTACAATAGCATCCACATTACCATCACAGTCTGCCCAAATTTCTTCAGCCGTTGTTCTGCGATGAACTTCTGGGTTGGCTGGGTTATCAAACTGTTGTGGCATAAAACCACCATCAATGGTTTCAACAATTTCAGCCGCCTTAATAATCGCACCTTTCATACCCAATGGCGCAGGTGTTAAGACCAGTTCAGCACCCAGCAGCTTCAAAAGTTTGCGGCGCTCAACACTCATCGATTCAGGCATAGTTAGAATACATTTGTAACCTTTCGCTCTCGCCACAAATGCCAAAGCAATGCCTGTGTTTCCCGAAGTTGGCTCAACAATCGTACCGCCTTCTTTAAGCAAACCTTTCGTTTCAGCATCTTCAATCATAGCTTTACCAATGCGGTCCTTCACCGAATTCAGTGGGTTAAAAAACTCACATTTGGCCAAAATTTCCGCATCCAAGTCTGCACCAATACGGTTCAAACGGATAAGAGGCGTATTGCCAATCGCTTCTGCTGCATTGTTATAAATTGCCATGACCTACTCCTTACTTCACCTTGAAGGTATTAACCCT
Organism: Mariprofundaceae bacterium; assembly: GCA_015663235.1. Lineage (GTDB taxonomy): Bacteria > Pseudomonadota > Zetaproteobacteria > Mariprofundales > Mariprofundaceae > Ghiorsea. The sequence goes on along the minus strand of DQSL01000112.1, from coordinate 2,751 downwards.
CAACTATAGACTGCTCAATCGGCTCAACATGCACACCATCTTGCGCTTCAAGCCATTTCACTGCGGCTTCAACGACTTCGGTTTTACCTTCAATTTCAAGACCAACCAAACCCATATCTTCTTTGACTTCAGCCGTTCTAATGTTGGTAATCACATCAAACTTTTTTGCCAACTTCCAAATCACAGGTTCCGTGACTTTTTCTTTATCAAAATTCAAATATACGCGTAATTTCATATCATCCACCTTTCTTAAAGTTATATTTTTGTTCAAGTGCAAGGCATGGTAAGTGCGAGAAGCGCAGCATACTTTTCTAGTATGTGAGCATCACAGCACTTACCATAACGCCGCAATAGGATAAAAAGATAGCTTTAGCGTCCGCCTGCGATGGCTGGCACAATAGACACTTCGTCGGAATCTTTTAATGCAGTGTTACCACCATCAAGAAAGCGTACATCTTCATCATTCAAATATACATTTACAAAACGGCGAATGTCACCATTGTCATCACACAAACGCGCTTTCATACCTGGATGCGCTGCTTCAAGATTATCAATCAATTCACTAATCGTTGCGCCTTCAATCGACACTTCATCAGCGCCGCCTGTTAGTTTACGTAGTGGGGTTGGAATTCTTACTGCTACTGTCATATCATACTCCTGTTTCTCTATTAATCATTAGATTTCACGCCGTCAGCTTCTGCCAACACGTCAAATTCTTTCAAAGATGCACCAATCAAGCGTGGTTTAGCCACTTCGTTAATCACTGCTTCCTGTGTTTTTAAACCGTTACCCGTAATACAAATTACGATGGGCTCATCTTTAGGTAACTTGCCTGATTCAAGCAATTTAATGGTACAACCCAAAGTCACACCACCAGCAGTTTCAGCAAAAATACCTTCGGTTTCAGCAAGTAATTTCATGGCATCAATCACTTCTTCATCGGTTACATCTTCACACCAGCCGCCGCTTTCTTTAATCACGCGGTTGGCATAAAAACCATCTGCTGGGTTACCAATCGCCAAAGACTTGGCAATGGTATCTGCTTTGACGGGGTGAATCATATCCGTGCCATCTTTCACTGATTTAGAAATCGGAGAGCAACCTGTGGCTTGCGCGCCATAGACTGCCGTACCCGTATCTTCAATCAAACCAAGCTTGATAAATTCTTTGATAGATTTATCAATTTTGGTGCACAATGAACCCGAAGCCATAGGCACAACCACATGTTTCGGTGCTTTCCAACCTAATTGTTCCATGATTTCATAACCCATAGACTTAGAGCCTTCTGCGTAAAACGGGCGCACGTTCACATTCACAAATGCCCAGCCATATTTGCCAGCAACTTCAGAACACAAGCGGTTCACATCATCATATTGACCTTTGATAGCAATGATATTGGTGCCAAATACTGCTGCACCCAACACTTTACCTTGCTCCAAATCTTCAGGAATAAACACATAAGATTCCAAACCAGCCGCCGTTGCATTGGCAGCCACAGAACCTGCAAGATTACCTGTTGATGCACATGCCACAGTGGTAAAGCCAAACTCAACCGCTTTAGAAAGAGCAACGGCAACCACACGGTCTTTAAAAGATAGTGTCGGATAACAAACCGAATCATTTTTGATGTATAATTCTTTAACACCCAAAGCTTTGGCAAGGCGGTCTGCGCGAATCAACGGTGTAAAACCATTGTTTGCACCCACTTTTGGCTCACCATCAATCGGCAACAACTCTTTGTAACGCCACATGTTTTGTGGGCGCGATTCGATTAACTCACGGGTAAACTTACCTTCAAGTTTTTCATAATCATACACCACTTCCAATGGTCCAAAACAAAACTCACACACATGTGTAGGTTCAATAGGATATTCCTGACCACACTCACGGCATTTTAGGGCGCGAACTATACTTTTACTCAATGTTATCTCCTATGCAAAAAAGCGTCCTTTTTTGCGCAACATTATATTTACTTCAAAACTTTTTATAAGAATCCGAAAACAAAAAAACCTCCGCGATAAAGCGAAGGTTGAAAGAAAAATGCACGTCATGTGCGAATAAACTCACAACCCGAACATTATCGCTCTCAGCTAAAAACACTGAGCAGGCATTGGCACCATTCCTTCTTGTTATACATAACTTGAGGTGGTTGCCGCAGTATCAACGGGCCTGTAACCCTACACTGCTCTGGATAAACTCGGATCCAATATGTACGCCGCATTATCGGCACTGTTTTGGATATTGCAAGCAAAACATACTTACAGGCTTTTACAAATCGCCAAACTCGCTTCTGACTTATTAAGTGCGTAAATATGCAAACCCGCCACATCATTCGCCAAAAGATTTTGGCATTGTTGTGTTGCCACTTCAACACCCATGGCTTTTACAGCGTCCAAGTCATCTGCAAGCGGCTGCATCTTTTCATGCAACCAATCAGGAATACTCGCACCACACATAGCGGAAAAGCGTACAATTTGTTCATAATTACCAATCGGCATAATGCCTGGAATAATCGGAATCGTAATACCTAGTTTCTCGGCTTGTTCACGAAACCGATAATAAACATCGTTATCAAAAAAGTATTGCGTAATCGCAGCAATGGCACCTTCATCTTGTTTGACTTTGAGATACTTCAAGTCATCTGCCATACCACCTACTGATTCAGGATGACCTTCGGGATACGTAGCAACAGCAATCGAAAAAGCCTTTTGTTCGCGCACAAACTTCACCAAATCTGTAGCATAAGAAAAG